>JBIOYL010000185.1:0-6170 GCA_044870185.1 Actinomycetes bacterium
AAGCCGGACCTTGGCCGTGCGGGCGCCTTGGACCCCGGGGAAGCGCAGGTCGGAGCCGACCGCGATGCCCCACGGGATGTCGACGATCCGGGCCACCTTGGCGAAGAAGCGCGCGGCGAGCCCGGCGCCCGCGCCGTCGTGTAGGCACTCCCGCAGGGGGTCGGTCGGCGGCCGCTGGCCGCGGTAGGAGGCCAGCGTCACGATCCAGCGGTCGCCTTCCATGGACAGCATCGCCGCGGCGCACGGCCGCTCCAAGGTGGCGGCCACCAGCACGGCCCGGTCGCCGTCCAGGTGGTCGCGGCGGGACCGGTAGACCCGGCTGGCGTAGGCGACGCCGACGCGCACTTCCTCCTCGGCGGGGCGCGGGTAGCCGAGCTCCTCCAGCCAGACCGGGCTGCGCGAGCCCCGGCCGGTGGCGTCGACGACCAGGTCGGCGGGGAGCACCTCCTCGGCGCTGCCGTCGGCGCCGGATCACCCGGACGCCGCCCACACGCCGGCCGTCGGGCATCGCGGCCAGCCCCGCGGCGTCGCAGCGGTCGACGAGCCGCACGTTGCCGAGCGCCCGCACCCGGCCCCGGACACTGCTCCAGCAGGGGCCGGCTGACGGCGAGGGCCCGCAGGTCGCTCGGCCCCTGGCGCAGCCGCAGGCCGCGGTTGTACCAGCGGATCTCTGCCTGGAGGTCGCCGGTCAGGCCAGGGAACAGCTCCTCCAGCGCGACCCTGCCGCCGGCCAGCAGCGCGTGGGCGTGGCGGCTCTGGGGGACGCCCCTGCGGTGGGCGGCGGCGGGTGGGAGCGCGTCGCGCTCCAGCACCGTGACCCGCTCGTAGGCGTCGGCCAGGACCCGAGCGGCGCCCAGCCCCGCCATGCTCGCGCCCAGCACGACGGCGTGGTCTCCGATCCGGCTACGTGACGGCTGTGGTCCTGAGTGTCTGCGCATGGCCGATCCTCCTCAGCCGCGCATGCGATAGAAGCGCCAGAAGGGGTTGTCGATGGGCAGGACCTCGAACCCGCCAAACCCGGCCGCGGCGGCCAAGCGCGCGACTGCGGGTGCGCGCAGGACCGTGCCGGTGGCCTCCACTGGATATTCGGCGAGGGTGGCGGGCAGGCAGTGCAGGATGCTCCAGCCGTACATGAACCGCTCCAGCGGGTCGCCCGGCGCGGTGAAGGCGTCGGCCACGCGCTCGTCGGCGACCAGGACGCTGCCATCGGCGGCGAGCACCGCGCGGGCCGCCCGAAGCGCCCCCACGGGGTCGCCCATGTCGTGGAGCGCCTCGAACACGGTGACGAAATCGAATGGAGCCTCGGAGACGACCCGTGCGGCGTCGCCGACCACGAAGGTGACGCGGTCGGCGACGCCTGCCTCGGCTGCCGCCGTGCGGGCTTCGATGATCGACGCCTCGTCCAGGTCGACCCCCAGGACCTGGGCGCGTGGGTAGGCGCGGGCGAGCGCGATCGACGACACGCCAAGCCCGCAGCCCAGGTCGAGCACTCGGGCCGGCGGGGCTGACCGCAGCCGCCGGTCGAGGCCGGGCACAGCCGGCAGCCAGGTGCTGGTGAGCTCGTGCAGGAGCATCGGCCGGTTGACCGCGGCGATGCCGCGTCGCATCTGCTGCCCGTAGGCGGCGTAGGGGACGCCACCACCGGTGCGGTAGGCCTGCAGCAGCTGCGGCAGGACCCTGGCAATACTGGCGAGCATGCCCGCGACCGGCGCGGCGTGGTAGGGGCTGTCGGCGTCCAGGAGGACCTCGGCGTGCCCTGCGGGCAGCCGGTAGCGGCGCTCCTTTGGGGAACGCGCCGGGTCGTCGCAGACGATGTAGTCGGCGGTCGCCTGCTGCTCCAGCCACTCGCGGGCGTAGCGGGGCGCGACGCCAGCGTGGGCGGCGACCTCGGCCTCGGTGGCGGTCCCCAGGTCTGCCAGCGCCAGGTAGAGCCCGAGTTCCAGGCCGAGGTAGACGCTGAGCATCTCCAACGAGTGCGTCGTGTCGTTGACCAGCCGCTCGGCGAGCGTTTCGCGCGCGTCCACGTCGGTGGGGGCTGTCATAGGTCCTCCTTTGCTGCTGCTGCGACCCACTGCGAGCTCGCGGTTGCAGCCAGCGTGGTCCCGGCCGCGTACAGGCCGCGTACAAAGGGCGTACGCCGGTGGTGCTTGCGGGTGCGCGCCGTCGTGGCTACTGGCGGCGCTGCGCGCGTGGCCGGCCGACCTGGAAGGGCTACCATCGGCGAGTCTGTTCCGCGACATGAGCCGCCCGGGCCGAACGCAACGGCTTCCTGCCGGTCACCCGCCTCACGCTGTGGCGACGAGCCCGGCCGTGACCCTGGCGGCACCGGTGGGCATGGCGCTGCAATGCAGGGGGTGAGCGGGCTGCAAGGCGAGATGGAGTTCACCGTCCTGGGGCCGCTTGAGGTCCGGGTGGCGGGTCAGCCCGTCGCAGTGCCCGGGGCGCGGCAGCGGGCGCTGCTGGCCGCGCTGCTGCTGCGCCGCGGCAGCGTCGTCCCGTTGGACCGGCTGGTTGACGAGATGTTCGGCGAGCAGCCGCCCGAGGAGGCCCGCAACGCGCTGCAGACCTACGTGGCCCGGCTGCGCCAGGCCTTGGGGCCGGCTGCGGCGGTGGTGGTCACGCGCGCACCCGGCTATGTGCTCGAGGTGCCGGCAGACGCGGTCGACGTGACACGGTTCACTGCGCTGCTGGTCCGGGCACGCGAGGTGCAGGCGCCAACGGCCGCGCTGGCGCTGCTGGAGCAGGCGCTGGCGCTGTGGCGTGGCCCGGCCTACGCCGAATTCGCCGAGACGTTCGCGCGGGGAGAGGCGCTGCGCCTTCAAGAGCTGTGGCTTGCCGCCCGGGAGGACCGCGCAGCCCTGCTGCTTGGCCTCGGCCGCGCTGGAGGCCATCGTCGCGCAGGAGCCGTGGCGGGAGCGGGCCGTGGAGCTGCTGGTCACCGCCCTCGCCCAGGCCGGCCGGGCCGCTCACGCGTTGGCCGCCTACGCCCGCTACCGCCAGCAGCTCCGCGACCAGCTCGGCCTCGACCCCTCGCCCAGGCTGCGCCGCCTCGAGCAGCAAGTGCTGCGTGGGGAGCTGGAATCCGGTCAGCCCCGCCCAGCCAGCCGGCAGTGGCGTGCGCTGCCCGCCCGAGCGACCTCCTTCGTCGGCCGGGAACACGAGCTCGCCCTGGTCCGCAAGACCCTCGCCGGCGGGGGGCTGGTCACGCTGGTCGGCCCCGGCGGGGTCGGCAAGACCCGCCTGGCCCAGCAGGTCACGGCCGCCGAGGGGTCGGTCTGGTGGGTGGACTTGGCTCCGCTGCGCGACCCCGACGCCGTGCCGCAGGCGCTGGCCGACGCGCTCGACCTCGACGTCCAGCCGGGCACCCCGCTGCTGGACAGCCTGCGCGAGTGGGCGCGGGGCGCTGGTGGGCTGCTGGTCGTCGACAACTGTGAGCACCTGTTGGCCGCCGTGGCCGGGCTGCTCCAGGAGTTGCTGGCGGTTCCCTCCCCGCCGCGGCTGCTGGCGACCAGCCGCCAGCGGCTGGGCGTCGACGGCGAGCAGGTGCTGGTCCTCCCGCCGCTTGCGGTGCCCGCGCCGGACGCCCAGGAGGTTCGCACCCCTGCGGTCCGGCTGTTTTGCGAGCGGGCCCGCGCCGCCGATGCGGACTTCGCGCCCGGCCGGGAGGTGCTCCGGCGGGTCGGGGAGGTCTGCCGCGCCCTTGACGGCCTCCCGTTGGCCATCGAGCTGGCCGCCGCGCGGATCGGCACGCTGACCGTCGACGACCTCGCCGACCGGCTCGACCAGCGGTTCGAGCTGCTCCGGGCGGGACGCGGCGGGGACGAGCGCCACCACACCCTCCGGGGGGTGGTTGACTGGTCCTTTGACCTGCTCACGCCGGAGCAGCAGCGGCTGTTCCTGCGGCTGTCGGTGTTCGCCGCAGCCTTCGACATCGCCACCGCCGAGACGGTCGTGGCCGACAGCGACCTGCCCGCCGGCCGCGTCGCCGACCTGCTGGCCGGGCTGGCCGACCGGTCCATGCTCACCCGCCCGGGCCACCGCGGGGTCGGCCGCTACCGGATGCTGGAGACCCTGCGCGCCTACGCCGCCGCCCGGCTGCCCGCCGCCGAGGCCGACCGGTTCCGACGCCACCACGCCAACTTCATGGTGGACCTGGCCGAGCGCGCCGAAGTGGGCCTCTACGGTCCCGACGAGCTGGCCTGGGCCCGCCGGGTCGAAGCCTGGCTGGACGACCTGCGCGCGGCGTGGGGCTGGGCGCGGGACGTCGGCGAGGTCGACATTGCAGTGCGGCTCGCCGCAGCCCTCACGCGGTATGGGTACTGGCGGGTGCGGCCCGACCTGCTCGCCTGGGGGGCGTGGGCGGCGACGGTGCCCGGCCATCCCCGCCTGGCCGTCGCCCACGCCGCGGCCGCCCACGCCGCCTGGATCGGCGGCCGCCTGGACCAGGCCCGCGAGCTCGCCCGACAGGGCCTGGCGGTCGCCGGTGGGCCGACGGCTCCGGCCGCGGCCGCCCCGCTGGAGGCGCTCGGCGACGCCGCGCTGCTCAGCGGCGACCTCCAAGCCGCGCTGGAGGCCTACCGTGGCGTCGCCGCGCTCGCCGCCCCCGGCGACCTGGCCGGGCTTGCCATCGCCACGGCCAACCAGGCGCTGGTCCTGTCGTACGCTGGCGACGACCAGGCCGCCCGCGCCACCGCCAGCCAGGCGGTCACGGCCGCCCGCGCCTCGGCCAACCCCACCGCCATCGCCATGGCCCGGTTCGCCGAGGGGGAGGCACTGGCCGACCTTGAACCCACCGCCGCCACCGCCGCCCTGGAGGAGGCGCAGCGGCGCGCCCAGGACGTCGGCAACCGATACGTCGCCGGCACCGCCCTCACCGCGACCGTGGCGCTGCGCAGCCGCCCCGGCCCACCGGACCCGGCGCTCGCCCTATTTCGGGACGCGGTCAAGCACTGGCAAAGCACCGGTAACCGCGGGCTCATCGTGACCACGCTGCGCAACCTGGTCATCCTGCTGGCCCGCACCAGCCGGGACGAGGCCGCCACGACCCTGGCCGCGACCCTGCAGGCGCAGGCTCCGAGCAGGTCCTACGGCAAAGAGGCCGAGCGGATCGCGACCGCGCTCACCGCGGTCCGCCACCGGCTTGGCGACGCCGCCTACGCCCAGGCATGGGCGGCGGGAACGGCCAGAACGCTCGAGGAAGCGGCCGACCGCGCCACCCGCCTGTTGGACAGCGGCTCTGAAGCGGAATGACGCGGACCCGCGTCGGTGTCGGCAACGCCGCCGACCGAAGACCAGCCAGCGAGTTCCTCGCGTCGTGCCCATCGCGCCGTCCGCCCCGTCGCCCTGGCCGACATTCGGCAAGGGTCACCAGCCGATCCCGCATAATGAACGCACTGATTGGGGATTCCCCTGCACCACCCCGTGAGGGATAGTCGTTGCGGTGCGTTGCACCTGCCCGACACGTGGCGTGGCCGCGTTGTTCCCGCTTCTGGTTCAAGAACCAGCCGGCCGTCTCCGCGGCGACCTCGTTGAGGGTGATGTAGCGCGTCGTGGTCGGGGCGGGCAGGTCGGCACGGCGCCCGGCAGGCTCGCCGGGATCGTGGTCGGGCCTGGCTGGGTGACGGTCTGCGTCTGGCCGTGACCGAACCCGTCGGGCGTGACGGCCGGGTTGCCGTCGCCGGCGGCCGCGACGAAGCCGCCGTGCAGGTGGTCATCAGCCGCACCTGGCTGCCGAGCGGCGTCAGCCGGGTGTCGACCGGGATCCGGGCCGGATAGGTCGCCGGCAGCGCATGGGTGAAGCTGGCCTGCAGCGGGGTGCCGGTCTGGGCGACCACGGCCATCCCGAACGAACCGGCCCGGCCGGCCGGCCCGGAGCCGTCGTCGTAGGCCACAACGGTGTGGGCGGCAGCTGCCGAACACGAGATGGGCGTCGTCCCGGCCGGTGACGCCGGCGTGCCGGCAGCCCGGTCAGAACCCGCCGGAGCGGCGCAGCGGCCAGGGCCGGCCGTCGGGGTCGACGATGGTCTGGTACACCGGCCACGCCCACCAGGCCACCCACGGCCGCACCCGTCCCGGGTGGTGCGGGGTGGCCCGGCCAGGCGGCCGCTGGCCACGCCGGCCGGCCCGGTGCCAGGCGGCCAGCTCCTCGGCCGCCGCCCGCCAGGCCGCGA
>JBIOYL010000186.1:0-3185 GCA_044870185.1 Actinomycetes bacterium
GCGCGATCTGCACGGTGGGCCGGCCCCGACGGCGACGCCGCGGCTGGGTGGTCTGTGTTGCTGCAGCTGTGTCCATGACTAGACACTACCACACTTCAACCACGAATCTTCAACTCGGGACACTAGCCGGCTGGGCGGCAGGACACTACGCCCAGCCCGCCCGCACCACGTTCGGCGGACCAGGGCGCGGTCGCACCGTCGGGATGCTCTGCGACGTCGTCGCCGCCCTGGCAGGTCGGCACCCGCACGCACCGGTAGGCGTCGGCTGTCCAGCTTCCTTGCCGGCCGGATCGACAAGAGCACATCAGCACCATCCGATGGCCACCGGGTCAGGCGGCCGGGTGGAAGGCCTGCTGGACGTGATCGGCGAGCCAGGCGACCTGCTCGGGGGTCAGCTCGGGTGCTTGGCGCAGCACCCGGCCCAGCTCGCCGGCAGCAACGACCGGCACCCCCGCGACCACGAGCGGGCTGCCCCAGGGCAGCTGCGCGCCGTGGACGCACAACACCGGCGTCACCGCCGCGTCCTCGCCACCGCCGAGGGCGGCCCGGACAATGCCGGCCTGCCACCACAGCCTGCGCAGCGTCGGCTCCAGGGGCCGGTAGCCGTGCCACAGCGTCCCGTCCAGGCCGACGGTGAGCCGCCCGCTGTAGGTCTTGGAGTCCACGACCCACACGCCGGTCGGGCCGACCACCAGGTGATCGATATTGGCTCGGGAATACGGGATGGCCAGGTCATGGAGCACCGTGTAGCCGAAGCGCTCCAACCGGCCAAGCACCCGGGCCGTGCGCCGCTCACCGGCCGCACCACGCTGCCAGGCCGCCGACTCCGGCGAGACGCGAAAGCGCAGCCCATAGGCCGCCAGCATGCCCGCGCCGAGGGCGACCAGGCCGGCGTGGCCGGGCTGGCCCGCCAGCGCGACCGCCAGGCCCGCCCCCCCGCTGGCGACCGCCACCGCGCCCAGCCGCCAGGCAAGGGAGCACCAGTAGCTGCCCCATTCCAGCCGGCGCCGCCGCCGGTACTCGGCCAGCGCCGAGCCGCCCGGCCGGCCACCCGCCCGCAGGCGGCCACGACCACACAACGCGGCCAGTACGCGCCACCGCCGCCCCGTCGAGCGGCGCCACAGCTGCTCGGCGATGCGGCGCACCTGGTCGGCCGACAGCTGCCCGACCCGGGCAGCCACCGGGTCGTCGCCGGACGCTGGCCGCTCCCCCATCGACCTGGCCACGGGCTTCCCTCCCCTGCCATCGGCCCGATCCGTTCTGACGCTACGCGCCAGTTGCGACAGTTAGCCGACCGCCCGCTCCGGCCCAATCCGCTCGCGGCCTGTGGGTTTGGTCTGCTCGCGGGCCCACAAGCGCTCGACGGACCGGCCGAGCGCCCGCCAGGCCTGGCGCTGGGCGAGGTCGCCGCGGGGCTCGGGCCCAAGCGCCCGGTCAGGGTCGCTGATCCCATGACGCTGGCGGTAGTCTTCGACCGCGGCGGCGGTCTGCCGCCAGGCCCGCCGGCCCCGGGTCGACGCGGGCAGCGGGCCGAGGAAGTCGGTGAGGTAGCGGGGCTGCTCGACCGCCAGCGCCGTGCCGGTGGCCCGCGTGCGCCAGGCCAGCTCCCGGTCGACCACCCTGGCGCGCTGCCACTCGGGGGTGTGGGCCTCCAGCCAGGCCACCCGCTGCTGCTGGTGGGCCCGCAGCGCCTGCTCGGCGTCGGCCACGGCGTCTGCCTGCGCGAGCGCCTGGGCGAGCGTAGCCTCGGCGCGGGCCAGGGCCCTGGCGGCCTCGGGCACCGGGCGCCGGCGAAGGCTACGGGGAGCCGCGGCCGCGGCGGCGGCCGTGTGGCCGTGCCGGGCTGCGGCCAGGACCTGCTCGGCCCGCTGCCGCCGGCCGGTGGCTCGGCCAAGCTCGCGGCCGCGGTCCTTGGGGGCCTGGGCGAACAGCCGGTCCAGCGCGTCGCGCTCGGCCCGCACCTCAGCAGTCGACAAGCGTCTCAGGTCAGGGGGGTCATGGGTGTCCAGCGCAGCCACCTGCGCGGCCGACCGGCCGATCGCCCGGGCCAGCCGCTGGTCGGCGTCACGCGCCTGGGCCGGGGCCAGGTCGAGCTCGACGGCGGGCTCGGGCCCCACCACCGTGTAGATCCGGGTCTCGCGCTTGGCTCGCGACAGCTGCACGTAGGTCCACTCGGCGTCCTCGTGGCCGGTCAGCCACACCAGCGCCCGCTCCTTGGTGAGCCCTTGGGCCTTGTGGCCGGTGGTGGCGTAGGCCAGGTCGACCCGGCGGGGCTCCCGCCGCGCCCGCCGGCCGTCCAGGTACCAGGCCGGCAGCAGCACCTCGCGGCCGTCGGTACCGTCCAGCCGGACGGTGAGCGTGCGGACGTCGCGGTCCAGGGCGGTGACCACCCCGCGGCTGCCGTTGACCACCCCCAGCCGGGCCAGCGCGTTCTGGCCGCACACCACCGCATCGCCCACGGCCAGCTCGCGGCCGCCGACGCGGATGCGCTCGGCCCCGAGCCGCCCGGCCCGTGCCATGAGCTGCTGGCAGACGCTGTTGAGCCGGTCGACCTCGTCGCGGCGGTGGGCCAGGATCACCACGCTGTCGCCGCCCCCGAAGGCCTGCCACCAGTCGCCCAGCAGCGCCCGGGTGAGCTCCTGCTTGGTTTCGGCTGCCACCACCCGGCCGTGGGCCCGGTAGGCGGCGACCGCCTCGTCGACCGCGAAGACGCGCACCAGCTCCAGCGCTTCGCGCTCCCAGGCCTGGTGCTGGCGGCGGTTGACGGTCAGCTCGCTGGCCCCCAGCCGCAGCCGCAGCGCCCGAAAGCCCCCGGCCGCGTCGATGGCGGGCAGCTGGCGGTCATCGCCGGCCAGCAGCACCTTGGCCTTGCCGCGCTCGGCCGCCGCCAGCAGCCGAGCCAGCCGGCGGGTGCCGACCATGCCGGCCTCGTCGACCACCAGCACGGTGTCGGCGTCCAGCCGCTCGCCGCGCTGGTCCAGGTCGGCCAGCAGCCGGTCGACCGTGCGCACGTCCTCGAAGCCCTCGGCGCCGAGGCTCATCGTCGCGATGCCGGTCGGCGCGGCCGCGACGGTGCGCCGGCTGGCCAGCTCGGCGGCGTGCCGCACGACCCCGAGGGCGTAGGTCTTGCCGGTGCCGGCGTGGCCGACCACCAGCTGCACCCCAGCCGGCGAGCGGCCCACGTC
>JBIOYL010000187.1:0-15060 GCA_044870185.1 Actinomycetes bacterium
TCACGAGCTGATGTAGGCGGTCTCGGGGATGTCGAGGAGGTCGAGCACTTGGCGCTGTAGCGGAGTGAGTTCGGGCTGGAAGGTCTGAACGAGCTGGCCATCCCGCATCAGGTAGTGGCGGGCAAGCCCGGTGAAGATCTCGAGCGCACGGGCGGCGGTGGGGGCGGTGCTGGCGCGGTCTTCGGGGTAGACCGACAGCTGGTGCAGGCCGCGGGCGGCCATGGCGCGGCGGAGCTCGCGTTCGATCAGGGCCTGGACGAGCATGGCGATGAACTGGCAGCACAGCAGTCCTTCGATGCGGGCGGGATCGTTGCGGAACACCGGCGCGACCAGCTGGGTGCCCTTGAGCTGGGCGTGGCGCTGCTCCAGGTTGGGCTGCCACTTGGAGGCGGCCAGCAGCTCGGCCGCGGTCATGTCCTTGTCGTTGGTGACCAGCGGGAAGCAGCCGTCCGAGGCGGCATCGCGGGCGACCAGGTCCTCACGCACCCGCCAGCCAAGGCGGTGGTGGGTGCGGGTGAGTTTGCGGTAGCGGGTGGTGGCGCCGGGCCGGCCGCGGCGCTCCTGCCGGAAGCGCTCTTCGACCTGCTCGGTGACCTCGACGCTGAGCCAGCGGGCCGCGCCGGCCTGCTCGAGCGCGGCCTGGATAGCGTGCTCGACGGCGACGGGGGTCTTGATGCGGGTCTTGGGGCTGGCCAACCGCTGGTTGAGCTGGTCCAGGGCGTCGATGCCGCGGGCGATGCGGTTCCGGCGGGCCTCAGCGTCCCGGTCGACCTTGGCCGATGATTTGACCCAGACGATGCGGTAGCCCTCGGCCGACGGCCACAGCGCCGGTGCCACCCACCACAGCTCGTCGGGGTCGGTCTGGCGGCGGGCGGGCTGGCGGTGGGCCTCGGCCCAGCCGGGCTCGTGGGTGACCAGCCAGTCACGGAAGTCACTGTCTTCCTTGCGGGTGGCTGGCAGCACCGACACAAACCGGCCGCCGAGGCGGTCAATATGGTCCATGTTGTCGCGGGTGGCCAGCTTGCAGTCGGCCACGTACAGGAAGTCGGTCCGTCCCAGCAGCTGCACCAACCCCTGCCAGGTGTCGATGTGGGTGGTGTCGTCGGTGGTGTTGCCGTCGGCCACCCGGTAGGCGACAGGCACGGCCCCGTCGGCGGACACGGTCAGGATCCATACCAGCTGCTTGAGGTCGGAGCGGTGGTCTTTGGAATGCCCGAAGGTGATCGCCGGCGTGGGCTTGCCGCCGCGCGGCCGGCCATCTGCTCTGGCGTACACGCCGCTGAAGCGGATCGAGGTGGCGTCGTTGTGCAGCCGCGAGGTGTCGATGTCGAACGTGTCGATGGCGTCCACCAGCAGGCGCGTGAGCAGGCTGGCCCGGTCGGCGTGGAACAGGCGGGCCAGCACCCTTCCCACCCGGTCGTCGTTACAGAGCCCGACCTCGTGGGGCTCCAGGCCGAGCAGCGCGGGGTCGAATGGTGCCGCCCACTGCTCGAGCGCGTACACGGGCTCGCGGTGGCAGACCAGGTTGCGCACCACCACCCCGACCGCTGTGGCCGGGGCCAGCCGCAACCGCTGGTCGTCGGCTGGCAGGTAGGCGGCCAGCAGCCGCGCAACCCCGAGTCGCCCGAGGATGTGGTTGATGATTGGCAGCGGCCCCAGCTGCCGGGTGACCAACTCGAACGGTCCCGTTGTGGCCATCGCGTCCGCCTTCGGCTCGGCTGCTTGACCACCAGCAGCCATCAGTCTATATACTGAAGGCCACGATGTCACGCACCCTCACCTCAAGGCAGCCGATGGCCACCCCAACCCCCGACCGAGCGACCCGACGGGCCCAGCAGCGCCTCGCCCGCCAGCTCGCCCAGATCGACTACGCCCTACCCGGCAGCATCGTCACCCGGATGATGCGCTGCGGCACCCCGGGCTGCCGCTGCAAGCACGACCCACCCCAGCTCCACGGCCCCTACCTGCAGTGGACCCGCAAGGTCGACGGCAAAACCGTCACCCGCCTGCTCACCCCCGAGCAGCTGGCCCGCTACCAGCCCTGGCTCGACAACGCCCGCCGCCTCCGCGAGCTCGTGGCCGAACTTGAGACCCTCACCGTCCAAGCCGTCCAGCAGGCCGAAGGATGGGGAGCCTAAACGACATCAAGAAGTGCGGAAAGTGGGTTGGAAGGCTCGGTCGAGGCGGCGCAGGGTGGCCTGCTGGCAGGAGCACGACCAGCGGCCCTGCCCGGCCGGATCAGCCCGGCGGATATCCTTGAGCTCGGCGGACTGGTCACCGTAGCGGATGGTGATGCTGCGGGTCTGCCAGGCGGTGCGGCGGTGCTCGAGGGCGCCGTTGTCCAGCCGCCGGTGCTCGTCCAGCATGGCGGTCAGCGCCCCGGTTTGCTTGCTGGTGGGGCGCAGGGGGAACTTGGAGGCGCGTCGCATGGCCGGAGTATCGCAGCCGGCTGCGACCGTGGGTGGCCAGTCGAAGCGATTGTGGATGGTGGAAGGGGGTGGAGCGCCGATTCCTCTGCCGCCTGACCGCGGCAGTCCCCTCGGCGCGTCATGATGGACCATGCGAAGGCGCGGGAGCTGCTGGACCGGGAACGGGCCCGGCTCGCCGAGCTGCTCGCCGCGAGCAGGAGGGAGCTGCCACCCGATCAGGGCGACGAGGTGGACACCGCGGACTGGAGGGTGGCCGAGGAGACCGGCAACGCCATCGACCGCATGCTGCGTGACCGCTGGGCCGCGCTCGAGCGGGCCGAGGCGCGGCTGGCCGGCGGCACCTACGGGCGCTCGGTGCGCAGCGGGGCGCCGATCCCCGACGAGCGGCTCGAGGCGGACCCGCTCGTCGAGCTCACCGTCGAGGAGGCGGCCCGCGACCGGGTCGCCGAGCCGTCCGACGCGGACGCCGCCATCGGCTCGCCCCGCCACCCGTTCGAGGTCCTCAACGATGCCCGCACGACGCCCGAGGAGCGGCTCGCCAGCGAGGCCGACGAGGACGAGCCGACCGACCGTCCGCGTGGCGAGATCCACACCAGGCCCAGCGTCGACGACGGCTAGGCCGCCCGGCCGGGGCGACCCCCGTGGCGTGCCCGGGGGTTCGACGTCGACCCTCCAAGGCCGACGTCGGGCTCGCCTGGGCGGGCGCCCATTCGGCTCAGGGGAGCCCCGGGTCGGTGGCGGTCAGCAGCTCGTAGAGCTCGCCGGCGAGGGTGGCGCCCACCTGCGCCGCGTCGTCGGGGTCCGACGGCGGCGTGCCACCCCGCCAGCGGACGCCGGGCTCACGGATCTGTTGCGCACGCCCGAGCACCGCGGCGGCCACGCCGGCCGTGAGGTAGGCGTGCGGCTCCTCGGCGAAGGCAGCGCCCGCGGCGGCCATGAGCACGCGGATGTCCCTCGTCCGGGCGGGTCTGCCGGCGCGGAGGTCGGCGGCGTCGGCCGCCGCGACCTCCTCGCGTCGGGGGCCGAACGCGACGACGTCCCGGAGCGCCTGGTCGCCCAGCCCGGTGTATGAGGCTGCCGCAAGCGCCCGGCCGACCTCCGCGGCGGCGAATGCCGTCTCGCCGTCGGCGAGGTCGAGGCCCTCGCGCGCCCAGCGGTCGCGCAGGGCGGCGGCATGCCGGCTGCAGCCGCCGTCCTCGAGCGCGGCGAGGCACAGGCCGAGCCGTACCTCGGTCGGCGGGTAGGAGGCATCGAGGTCGGCTGCTGGCGGGCCGGTGACGCGGAGGAAGTCCGCCAGCGCCATGGCGAACGCCGTGCCGCCGCACAGCGTGCCGAAGACGTCGCAGAAGGCCTCGGTGCACCAGCCCGGCCAGGCGTCTGCCGCCCGGCCGGCGGCGCCGCGCGTCGCCGCCTGCACCGCCGCCCGGGCCTCGTCGCCGAGGCCGAGGTCACGCTCGACATGATGGCCGACCTCGTGTCCGAGGATCAGCGCGTCGGGCAGATGGTTGAGCTGGAACCATGGCACCGCGACCACCGGCACGGGCAGGCGTCGGGCCGCCATGCGGGACGCGGCGGTGGTGAGCCCGCGGGCGCCGAGCTCGGCGGCGTACGGCGAGCCGCGGGCCAGGCTGAACGGGCTGGCCACGTCGGACGGGCAGACCAGCGGCGGCTCGCGGACCTGCTCGGCGGGCAGGGCCGCCTTCTCGATCGCGGCGCGCTGCGCCGGCAGGTAGCACGCCCAGGCGAAGTCGTCCGCGGCGCGCAGGTAGCGCGCGTAGTCCTCGACGAGGCGCACGACCAGCTTGTCCCTGAAGTACCCCCAGAGCCGGTGCAGGTCCAGCAGTGCACGCTCGATCGTCCGCCAGGAGGTCGCGATGTCGTCGGCGGCGATGTCGGCGGCCAGCCGGTCCAGGACGGGGGCCAGGTCCTGCCCGATGCGCCGCACCTGGCTGTGGTGGGTCTCCAGCGGCTGGCCCGAGCGGCTGCGCTCCCGCCACTGCTGGAGGTCGCCGCGGAGGCTGTCCAGCTTGGCCTGCAGCTCGCGGCCTTTGCGCTTTTCCCATGAGCTCATCCGACGACCACCGGGAACAAGGTGGCGGGCGGGCGCTGCAGGAACAGCGCGCTGCCCAGCAGCGGGACCACCCGGTCGAGCGGGCCGGCGGGCGGCGCGAGCCGCTGCAGGTCGGCAGCGATCTCGGCGACGTCGCGGCCGGCGGCCACGCCGCCGGCCAGCTTCTGGTAGGCCGCATGCTGGTCGTGCGGTGCGCCGCCGCCGGTGCACAGGACCGCGACGGTCCTGCCCAGCTCCAGCAGGCTGTGGGCGAACACGTTGCGCAGCAGCAGCGCGCGCACCGCCTCCGAGCGGCTGCGCCGCCACGGCGTCTCCAGCACCACCACCGGGCCGAAGCTGCCGCGGGACAAGACGCTCAGCAGGTCGCCGAGCGCGGTGACGGGCAGCTGGTCGGGCGCACCGGCAACCCGGGTGGCCGGACGGGCGCCTGCGCCGTGGCCGCCGTCGAGGACGACCGCGCCTCCCACCAGCTCGACGCTCGCCTGCACGTGCACGACGTCCGGCGGGCCGCCGAGCGGACCCGGGCCGCGCCCGCCCGGCCTGGCCAGGTCGCGCAGGTCGGCGACCACCACCTGGGCGCCCCGGCTGCGGTAGACCGCCGACACCTCCACGGCGGACGGCGTCGGGTTGCGGGTCGGGCCGCTGTCGTCGGCCGGCTCGGCGCGCAGCACCAGCACACGCGGTCGCCGCCGGGCCGTCTTGATGATCATCGCGGCCCGCAGCCGGCGCCAGGTCTCTGGCGAGAGCACGCCGTCGTCCCGCATGCCGGCCAGGCGCTGGAACGACCGCACCGCGTCTTCGGTGGACGGCCCGGCGAGCCCGTCGGTGCCCCCGTCGAAGTGGCCGAGGTCGGTGAGCGCGGCCTGGGCGGCGGTGATCTTGTGCTCGTGCCTGGCGGGGGTGCCCAGGCAGCGGTAGACCATGCCGGGATGCAGCGCGTACGGTGCCGGCGCGTCGGCCGGTCCGGGCAGGGTGACGAACTCCCACGGCAGGGCGGCCACCTCGTCGTCCTGGCAGACGAACTGCAGGCTGAGGGCGCCACCCGGGCCGGCGGACCGCTCCAGCATCTCGGCCGTGACGAGCTTGCCGCCGACGGCGCGGCCCCAGCCGCGCCAGTCCCTGGTGAGCGCCGCGCTGGCGGCCCGCAGCCGGCCGCTCACCTGCGGCGGTACCGCGTCGAGGAACAGGCCGAGCTCCAACCGCCGCGGTCTCGGCTTGCGGCCGGCCGAGGGCCATGCGGCCACCTCGACCCCGACGGGCGTGCCGTCGGCGCCCCGGCGCACCGACAGGCGCAGCTCGATGCAGCGCTCGTCCCGGGTCGGTCTGGCCTCGCCCAGCTCGAAGTCCCGGACGACGAGCCGCCGCTGTGGCTCGTTGCCGAGCCGCGCCCAGGCGGCGGACGCGGTCGCCGCCACGCGGCGGGCCCCGCGTGCGTCGCCGCTGTCGCGCTCCAGCGCCGCCTTGGCCTCCTCCAGCCGTGCCCGCCACAGCGTGGGCAGGCTCGGCAGGCGGTCCAGCAGCGCGGCAGCGTCGTCGAGCCGCTCGCGCACCCACGACCGGGGTTCGAGCTGGGCACGGTGCTCCACCAGCCGGATCAGCCAGGATGCGCGCAGACCGGGCAGGTCGTCTGCCTGGAAGGGGTCGTCCGGCGGCGCCGGGTCTTGTGCGCGTGCCCGCCCGCAGCGCAGCATCGCGTCGAGCCAGCGGTGCCACAGGAACGGGTGTGCGGCGGCGTCCCGGCGAACCGCCCCGTCCAGCAGCCGGCGCGCCTGGTCCGGATGGCCGGTGGCCCGGTGGACCTCCGCGGCGACCAGCGCGAGCAGCGCCTCGTCTTCGGACGCGATCGTGCCGCCATGGTCCCAGCCGGCCAGCACGACCGCTCGCAGCCGTTCGCGTTCGGGCTGGGGCACCGCGCGCAGCGGCTGCACCAGGTGGAGGTTCGCCACCAGTGGCAACGCGGCGAGCGGGGGGTCGACGTCGTCGAGCAGCGCGGCCAGGCGCCGCACCGTCCCCGCGTCGCCGCCGGGCGTCACCAGCAGCTCGCAGATCGCCAGCTCGACCGCCGAGGAGACCATGGAGGGCACGCCGATGCGGCCAAGGACGTCCCGCGCCTGGCGGGCGCGGCCCATGCGGGCGAGCAGCTCGGCCTTGGTGAGACGGGTGGCGAGCCATCCCTCGCCGCCAGGCCTCGGCTCGGCCTCCTCGGCGTCGTCCACCGACGCCGCCGCGTTGCGCAGGTCGCCGAAGTGTCGCATCTGGACCCTGGCCGCCAGCGCGGCGTAGCCGGCCTCCGATTCGGTGTCGCGCAGCCGGCGTGCCCGGGCGACCGCTCCGGTCAGGTCGGACCGTGCCTGGTCGAACTGGAACAGCTCGGCGTGCACGTAGCCGCGCAGGGCCAGCACGTCGCTGCTCGACTCGGCGTACGCGTCGTCACCGAACGCGGCGGCGGCCGCATGGTCGGCGTGCACCAGCGCCTCCCGGGGCTGCTCGCAGGCGACCAGCGCGAGCGCTCGGGCGAGCGACGCCAGGCCGCCGCTGGCCGACTGCGCGACGCGGAGCGCCTCGGCGGGGCGGCCGCAGGCGCGGAGCGCCGTCACATACGGCAGGAGCGTGTGCTCGACGTTCGCGCCGGTGCGGTCGAGCTCGCGGGCGCGTTCCAGCCACCCGACGGCCTGCGCGAACCGCCCGCGCTCGACGCAGGCGGCGGCGATGGCCGACGCGGCCTGCTGGGCGGCGAGCGGGTCCTGCCGCGGGTCGGTCGCCGCCCAGACCTCCTCGAAGCCAGCCCACGCGTCCTCGCGGCCCTGCTCGTGCAGGGCCAGGCGGTAGACCTGGTCGGCGTCCCGGGACCGCAGGCCCGGCCGGTCGGTCCAGCTGCGCTCGAGCAGCGCCTTGGCGTCGGGGGCCTTGCCGTGCGCGAGCGCCAGGCGTGCCCACAGCACCGTCGTCTCCGGCTCCGGCAGCCGCACGTCCCCGCGGGCCGCGATCCGCGTGGCGGTCTCGACATGGGTCTGCACGTCGTCCCACACCGACCGGCGCGACCCGGTCTTGGATGGCGCGCGGACCAGCAGCCGCGGGACGGCCGCCTGCTCGGCCAGCGCCCAGGCGCAGTGGACGTGCGCCTCGGCGACCGTCTGCCAGCGCACGATCGGCTGATCGCCGGAGAAGCTGCGGGGCTGGTTGTCCTCATCGAGGTACTCCCGGCGCAGCGGCTCGGAGGCCACCGCGAGCAGCCAGTCCGACCGGCCGCGCTCGCGCGCTTCGCGTAGCTTCCGGCTCCAGTACGCCGCGGCGTCCGCCCCTTCCAGCTGGAAGCGGTGGAACACCGCCTCGCAGGTCCACTCGTCCCAGCGCGCGCCGTCCCGGTCGGCGCGGCGCTCGTAGAACGCCAGGGCCTCGCCGTGTAGCTCCGGATAGAATCGCGCGCGGCGGGCCATGGCGCGCAGCGGCTCGATGACGTCGTCGTGGAAGCCGACCGCGCCGTCAGCGTCGATCCACACCCAGGAGTACTGGGCCGCATAGGCGAGCAGCCGCCGCCACAGGTCCCGGAGATCGGTCGCCGTCCGCGGCGGGGTGACCGGATGCAGCAGCAGGCTCGACGACGTCTCGTCGTCGAGGGGGCTGCCGGCGCGCATGCCCTCGACGAGGAACCGCCGCATCACCGAGTCGAGGAAGTCGAAGGACAGCCGGCGGGGCACCACCCCGTACAGCAACAGCCAGCGGACGTCGTCCTCGACTCGCTTGAGGATGCGCTCGATGCAGTAGAGCAGGCCGGGTCCTTCGGCACGCCGGATGTCCTCGGCCGTGATGTCCGGATCCAGGCGGACGAGGTCGGCGAATGCGGCGAGCAGGAACGGCGTGCCGTTCGCCTGCCCCAGGATCGCGTCCACCCTCTGGGAGGGTGCGCCGATGCCGCGCACGTCCGATAGGTAGCGCCGCTGCTCGTCGGCGTCGAAGGGCGCCACCGGCTCGCTGCGCAGGCCCGGGAAGAGCTTGCGGAGGTCGCAGCCGAGCTCGCGCAGGCGCTCGTGTCCGGTCAGGTCGTAGCGGCCGGCGAGCAGCAGGCGCAGGGCGGGCACCCGCAGGACCAGGTCGGCGAGCATGGCGAACAGGTCGGTCGGGTTGACGGCGCCGCGCAGCAGCTCCTCACACGTGTCGAGCACGACGAGCGCCGGCCGGTCGGCGGGCCATTCCGCCAGCACCGACGCGAAGCGATCGATGATGTCGCGCCCGTCGACGTCCTCGGGCAGCAGCGGTACGGACCGAGCGGGCCGGGCCCTGGGGCCGCGGTAGAGCAGCCCGACGAGCGCCCCGTAGCTGTCCAGGATGGCCTGGAAGTGCTCGCCCACGAGCTGCGGCTCGAGCTGCTCGGCGATCCGTAGCAGCAGCAACCACGGGTGGCGGGCCGCGCGGCTGGCGTCCTCGGCGTCGAAGTCGACCCGGGCGCAGGGGACGCGGCGGGGCGCCGGCACGCAGTGGCGGGCGAAGAGCCAGCGCAGCTGCATGGTCTTGCCCATCCCGCCGCGGGCGTAGAGCTGCAGGACCCTGCCCTTGCCACCGTCGAGCAGGTCGTCGAGACGCCGCTCGAGCGTCGGACGGGGAAAGTAGTGCGCGGACTTGAGGAAGTCGGCAGACCACTGGGTCCGGGCTGCCAGGTAGACGCACCGGTCCGCGTACAGCTCGGCAAGCGCCGTGCCGGTCAGCAACGGCAGCCGGTCCGGCTGCTCGAGCACGTCCAGGACGTCATGGCAGGCCGCCAGGTCGTCGCGGCCGTCCGCTTCGCGATACAGCTCGTCGAGCAGCTCCGCCGCCGCGTCGGCGTCGGCGAGCAGCAGCGCGTCCAGCCGTGCCCGCCGGCGCCCGCGCCGGTCCTGCTCGGCGGCGAGCCGGTGGGCGAAGTGGGTGAGCGCCGCCGGTGCCGGTGCCGTGACGCTCGCCGGCCGGCCCTCGTCGACCCACCAGGCCGTGAACGCGGCGTCGCGCAGGCCGGCGACGCGCAGCACGCCCTCCTCGCCTGGCCTTGGCTCGACCTGCCGGTCCGCCACGAGCGCGGCCAGCTCGGGCCCGTCCGGCCCACGCAGCACCGCCTCGTACAGCTCCTCGTCGAAGCCGCGGACGGCCGCGCAGCGCATGAGCACCGCCCGTCGGTCGGCAGCCAGCATGGACAGCATGATCGTGTCGAGGCTCTCGCCCGCGCCGAGGCGCGCGGCGAGGTCCGTCGGCGACGCGCTCACCGTCTGCCTCCTGGGGCGAACCCTTCGCCGATGGACACGAGCTGCCTGGGCAGGAACTGTTGGCCCATCGCCGTGCCCATCGCGCCGCTGAGGTCGTGCAGCTCCCTGCTCATCGGCTGGTCGGTGTACCTGCGGGCATACAGCTCGTGGAGGAGCAGCGTGAGGCGGTCGCGGTCGAACAGGCGCACCTCGATGGCCTCGGCGAGCAGGTCGGGATGGATCCGTCCGCGCAGGACCTCGGTCGACTCGACCACCGTCACCACCGTCACCTGCCGGATCTCTCCCGCGGCCAGCGGCTCGACCAGCCGGGGACGGAGATGGTCTTCTCTGGCCTCGTCGGACAGCCCCTTGGTCAGGTGGTCGAGCACCAGGACGAGCGGGCGGTCGCCGGCGCAGCCCCGCAGCAGCGCAAGGACCTGCTGGAAGATCTGGTCGATACGGTCCTCCGCGCTGTCGGCCAGACCCACGAACGGAGCCTGACGGTCCAGCCGTCGGCCGCCGCCCGCCGGCCGCGGCGTCACCGCCGGCCCCTGGCGCAGGCACTCCACCGCGTGCTCGAAGTCGGCCAGCGCCTCGGTCCGTTCGGGCAGCCACTCCTCGACGTGGTGGTGGATGCGCTTGACCGCCCGGAACCAGTCCAGGCGACGGTCGCCCTGGAAGTCGACGTAGGCGATGTCGCAGCCGCGGACGTGGCAGGCCGGCAGCGCGGCCCTGACCACCGCGCTCTTGCCGACCTCGGCCGGCCCCGTCACGACGACCACGTGCCGTCGCTGGTCGGTGTCGGTCTCCGGTGCCGCCCGATACCAGAGGTTGCGCCGCTCGCTTGCGTGGTCGACCAGACCTGCGGCGTGCACCTGCTCCTTGGCGACCCGCGGGTTGGCGCTTCGCTCGGCCGCCATCGGGAGCACCTCCTCGGGCGGCCTGGCGACCACCAGCGACGGCAGGCCCCAGACGGCCGGGTCCTCGTCGCTGCTGCCGGACGCCCCGTGACGGCCCGCGCTGGCAGCGAGGTCGATCGGCTTGCCGTCCGCGAGCGCGGCGTAGAAGCCGCTCGCGAAGGCGATGGCCGCCTCCGAGGGAATGTCGCCCTGCATCGTGACGACGGCGCCGCTGTGCCGGTCGAGGAACGTGTCCGCGAAGGTCCACACCGCCTCGCGCCCGGCGGTGCCGACGCCCGAACGGCAGGCGTTGAGCACGACGAGCCGGGGAGCGTCGACGGCCATGTTGGAGACGGTGAAGGGGCTGATGCTCCAGGGCTGCGAGAGGCCCTCCCGCATGGCCAGGACAGGCTGGCCGTCGCGGCTGCGGTCGCCGTGGGCGACGATGTGCAGCACGTGCGGGCGCATCTCCCGGTACAGCTGCTCGAACTGTGCCCTGGTCGGGGCGATCAGATCCTCCACGTGCCAGCGGGCAGGATCCCGGCAGAGCGTGCGGACGATGGCGTCGAACTCGTCGTCGGCGATGAGGCTCGCGTCGTCGACTCGTCCGGCGACGAAGAGCACGCGGACCGGCGGCACCAGCGGCGCGAGCTGCGGGTGGTCGGCGCCGTTGCGGAAGGCCCGCGCCCACGGGTTGGTCGGCCGCACGAACGGCGCCCAGCCCGTCGCCGGGTCGGTCATCATCTCCCACGGCAGCCGACGCAACCGATCGGCCCGGACGTCGAGCAAGGTGCGTCTGGTGCCGGGCGGGTCATGTGCCGAGCGCTCGACCCACGCGCGGACGTCGCCGACGGCGAGCAGGCCGAACAGGTAGTGTGCCGCGTCCACGTACGGCACCGGCGGATCGCCCTCGACGGTCAGCAGCTGTTGGAGAACATCCAGGACGGCGCGGTCGGGCGGCAGCGTGGGCAGCGTGGGCGGCGGATCCTCGATGTGGCCTTCGGTGACCTGCGCGGCGCCGCCGGCGCCCTCGTCCTCCAGCACCGACACGGAGAAGCCGCCGCTGGGGTCGTCGGCGACGATGATGCGGATGGTGCGCATGGCCCTCTCCCGCCGGTCAGTCGGGGAACAGGCGCTGTGCCAGGTTCGCGAGCTCGGCCAGCTCCGGGCTGACGGGCTCCTCGTCGGGCCGCGCCCCCTGCCGTCCGTTCCCGACGACCGCGGCTTTGGCCTTGATCGCGTGGCCGAGCGCCAGCCCTTTCTCGGCCTCGTCCTTCGCCTGGTTCCGCTCTGCTCGGGCCGCCTCGGCGGTCTGTTTGGCGTCGTCGGCGTCCTGGCGGGCCTGTGCGGCGTCGGCGTTGGCATGCTCGACCTTGCCGCGCTGCACCGTCGTGCCGAACAGCCAGCCGGCGCCGGCGAAGACGATGGCCTCGAAACCGCCGAGCAGGAAGACGAGCCGATCCCAGTGGGTGTCGGCGCGCATGCCGACGAGCATGGCGACGAGGACGGCGTAGGCGACGACGAGCGCCACTGCGATCACGGTCGGGATCGGCTCCAGCGCTCGGGTACTGGTGCTGTCGTCGTTGGACATTCGGCCCCCCTCGCAGGCACGTCCCATACGCCGCGTGCCCGATGGGCGACGGCGCGGGTGCGGTCGACACGTTCGTGCGCCCTGACAGCGTCCACCACGCAACCGGATGCGTCGGTGCCGTCCGTCACCGCCCACCGGTGCCGTGCGTCACCGCCCGCCGGCGGCGCGGGTGGCGGGGAGCTCGACCCGGCGTGGTGGCGCGTCGAGCCCGCAGTTGAAGCACGTCTCCGGCGGCGGCCCCTCGGCCGCCGCGGCGGCGGGCCGGCGGATGGTCGCGAACGCGATCACACCGCCGAGGGTGCACAAGGCGGCGGCGATCAGCATCGCGACCTGGAACCCGGCCGAGAACGTCGCCGGCTGCAGCGCCTGGGCGCCCGACAGGCCGGCCGCGGCCGGCAGGGCGGCCACCGCGACCAGCCCGGCCGTTCGGGCGACGTCGTTGTTGATCGCCGACGCGATCCCGGCGTGCTCGTCGCTGGCGGCGGCGAGCACGGTCGCGGTGAGCGGCGCGACCGTGAGCGACAAGCCCAGGCCGAACACCACCACGGCGGGCAGGACGCCGCTGAGGTAGCCGCTGTCGGCGCCGATCCTGGCCATCAGCGCGAGCCCCAGGCCGGCCACGATCGGCCCGAGCGTCATCGGCAGCCGCGGCCCGATCCGCTGGGCCAGCCGGCCGGCCCGGGCCGACAGCAGCAGCATCAGGATCGTGACGGGCAGCAGCGCGGTACCCGATGCCAGCGCCGAGAAGCCGAGCACGCGCTGGAGCTGGATGGGCAGCAGGAACAGCGACCCGCCGAGGGCGCCGTAGACCACGAAGGTGACGACGTTGGCGGCGGTGAACTGCCGGGAGGCGAAGATGCCGAGCGGCAGCATCGGCTGTGGGCTGCGCCGCTCGACGAGCACGAACGCGGCCAGCGCGGCGACACCGCCGAGCCCGGCAGCAAGGATCGGCGGCGAGGCCCAGCCGAGCGCCGGCCCGTCGGTCAGCGCATAGACGACCCCGGCCAGCCCGAGCGCGCCCAGGATGGCGCCGGGGTAGTCGAGCCGGGCCGGCGCGTGCGGGTCCCGCGTCTCCGGGACGTGGCGCAGCCCGACCCAGACGACGGCCACGGCCAGCGGCAGGTTGATCAGGAAGATGAGCCGCCACGACACCGCGTCGACGAGGTAGCCGCCAAGGAACGGGCCGATCGCGGTGGTCACCCCGCCGAGCCCGGACCAGGCGCCGACCGCCGGGGCACGGTCCTGCTGGCGGTAGCTGGCCTCGATGATCGCCAGGCTTCCGGGCGTCAGCAGCGCCGCCCCGACGCCCTGGAGCGCGCGGGCGCCGATCAGCAGCGGTGCGGTGGGGGCGGCCGCGCACAGCAGGGAGGCGAGCGCGAACCACACGGTCCCGACCAGGAACCACCGCCGCCGTCCCGAGCGGTCGCCGAGGGCGCCGCCGAGCAGCAGGAAGCCGGCCAGCGTCAGGGTGTAGGCGTTGATCGTCCACTGCAGGCCGGCCAGCCCGGCGTCCAGGTCGCGGCCGATGGCCGGCAGGGCGACGTTGACCACCGTGGCGTCCAGGGACGCGATCCCGGAGCCGAGCACGGTGGCGGCCAGGACCCACCGGCCCTGCGCGGACGCGAAGCGGATGCCGCCCTCGCCCGGTGGCAGCACCCTGCCGGCGGCCGGCTGCGCACCCATTGCGGCTCCTGCTGGGAGAACGACGTGCAGCGACCCGAACCACAACCCCCCGGCAAGCTTCCCATGGTCGCCATTGGACGGCGAGCGGATCTGGTGCAACCTTTTCTCCGCGTGGTGACACGAGGGTCTGACCGTGAACTTTAGGCAGTGGCTCCGGGAAGCGTTGCAGCGGCCGGCCGGCGCCTGGCCGGACGAGGCCGGCGCCTACGAGCGCTTCTTGCACCAGCGCCGGCGACACGCGCGCGTGGTGGCGGCCACGACCGGCGTCGTGCTCGTCGTGGTGCTCACCCTTGCCGTCGTCGGCATCCAGCTGCTGGCTGGCCGGCGGGAGACCGTCACCCGTCCTGGGCCGGTGCCCGCGAGCCGGGTCATCAGCAAGCCGGATAGGGGGTTCGAGCTGCCGGTTCCCTCTGGCTGGCGGCTGGCCGACGATCTCGGGCAGATCCTGGTCCTGGTGCCGCTGCGGGTGACTCCTCTGTCGCCTGAAGGCGACAGCTTCTCAGGCCGCGCGCGCAGCCTGACGGGCAAGCCCTGCCCGGAGAATGTTGCTCGCCGCGTTCACATCCGCATCGGCGACATGCCCACAGGCGACACCGCAGAACACGGCCTGGCTGCGGCGGTTCTCCGCTGCCACCTGCCCACACGCCGGGCAGGTCCGCGAGGTGTTGCGGGGGTCCACGGCGATGATTGTGCGACCGGCGCTTGCAGCCTTGTCGGCAAGGATCGCCAGGAACACCCCCCAGCCCGCATCCAGGATCGACCGGTTCAACCCCGCCTTCTGCGCCACGTTCGTGCCCGGTGCCGCCGTCGTACCAGACGCCGAGCGGGTCATCCCCTTGATCTGCAGGGCCTCGTGCACGAGCAGGTCGTCGCCGCGGACCAGCGCGAGGGCGGCCTTGTGGGCGTGGTCGCGGCGCTGCCGGCCGATCTTGCGGTACAGCGCCGCGACCCGCGCCTTGGCCTTGCGGCGCCGATGCGAGCCGCGCTGCTTTCGGGCCAGCCGCTGCTGGGCGCGGGCCAGCTTGGCGGCCGAGGCGGCCAGCCAGCGCGGGTTGGCGACCTGCTTCCCGTCCGAGGTGGTCAGCAGCCAGGCCACCCCCAGGTCCAGGCCGACCGCTGCCCCCGTCGGTGGCAACGGGGCGGCGGGGACGTCGGCACACGACAGCACCAGGTA
>JBIOYL010000188.1:0-51172 GCA_044870185.1 Actinomycetes bacterium
GCCGCCATCAACGGCTGACGGAAGAACCCGTTGAGTACAACGTCGTACTCCATCAACGGCGACATGATAAACGGAGTCCCAACCTCCAGGTCCTCGTCGAGCAACCACTGCGACCAACCGGACGGAAGCCCTGACACGAACGGCAGCGGTGCACCCGGCGACGGTAGTTCAGCGCGGGTGAACCGCACCCGCCATGCCTCTCTGATCATAAGCGGCGATCTTCCGGTCAATGACCGCCTGTGCACAAGGGATCGTCATCAAGCCGCTGGACGGCCCGTACCGCCCGGGCCAGTCCGGCTGGCACAAGCTGCGGGCCCGGACCACCACGGAGGCGATCGTCGCCGGCGTCACCGGCTCGGCGCGTGAGCCCCGCACGCTGCTGCTGGCCCGACTCGACCGCACCGGTCACTTGCGCTACGTCGGGCGGACCGCCCCGCTGGCGGCGCCATCCCGGCGCGAGATCGCGCTGCTATTGCAGCCGGCCACAGATCACCCGTGGCCGGTGCCGCTGCCGGTGGCCTGGCAGGGCCGCCTCGGCAGACCGGAACCGCTGCCCTACGTGCCGCTGGTGCCGTCGCTGGTGGCCGAGTTCGGTGCCGATGTGGCCTTCGAGACTGGCCGGTTCCGGCATCCCGTGCGCTATCTGCGTCCGCGCCTGGACCTCGACCCGGCTGACATCCCGCCCTGGACTTACGCGCGACGGCCTGCAGGAAGCGGGACAGCCGCAGCCACCGAGTGAGCTGCGCTGCCGACCCATGCCGCCGGCGGGGTTGGTCGCCTCGGCGGAACACCACGGCCGGACACCTGGGCGGCAAGCCTGGCCAACACCCGTCCTCCACCGTCGGCCGTCCAGATAGGACCTTGGTCGTGGCGTGCGAAACCCCTTTCCCTGGCGGCAGTGACGGTGGTCTACTGATTGCCAAGGTGGTGCGCCCTCCCCCGTGGGCACACCACCTTCGATCGTCTCTTGCCGGGACGTGTCCGACGTTCGCGATGTGCTGTGGGCACACACCGCTCCGCTGCGCCGGAGCCACCGAACGGAGGTCATCAGATGGCGCGATACGCCACCCCGGGCGAGCTGAAGGCCGGCGACTGGTTCGTCGATCCGCATCGCGAGGGCAGGCGGCCCGCCGTGGTCGTCAAGGTGCTCAAGTCCGACCAGGGCAAGGTGAATTTCGAGCTGAACGACGACACCAAGTGGGGTGCCTGGACGGCCAGCTACGAGGCCGACGAGCAGCTCGAACTGGCCTGACCGCACTCCACGATGTGCCCGGCCGCGCTTCCCCGACGGCCGGGCACCCCAGGTCAAACCAGCAAGCCGGGCGTCGCGCTGGCGCACGCACGTTCTGGAGAGGATCGGCCCCGATGAACTTCCAGCCTCAGCTCGCCCAGCTGGTGATGGCCGGGCAGAAGTCCGTGACGCGCCGGATCGCCAACGGCAACCCGCGTTCCCCGTGGAGCGCCGACGGTTGCAAGCTGAAGATCGGCGCCGACTACGCCGTGTGCCCCGGCCGCGGCAAGCCCGCTATCGGACGCGCCCGCGTCTTGAGCGTCGCGCTGGTCCGCCTGGGTCATCTGTCCACGGAGGAGGCCCGGCGGGAGGGCTTCGACAGCCCGGCCGCGTTCGAGGCGGCCTTCGCCCGCATCAACGGCCGCTACGACCCGGACGCGATGGTCTGGCGCGTCGAGGTCGAACGGGTCACCGTCACGCCCGGCCGCCGGTCTCACTCCGGCTCCTGATTCCCCTCACCCATCAGGTGATCCATCAAGGTGAACCCGGGTGGAGTCTCCACGTCGATCAACTCGTGCATGAATTGCGGGACAATCACCTGCAGAAGCTGGTACTGCCCGTTGGGGATCGCCTCGCGCAGCACCCGTAACGCCCGGGCCGTGTGCAGCAGGCCGACCGCCGTGGACGCCCGCGAGGCCAGGGTGTCCCGGCGGGCACGCAGCTCCGTCCGGACGATCATCCGGTGCAGGCCGACGACACTGCCCAGAAACCACTCCAGGCACCCCGGCCCCGGCTGGCCGGCGGCCAGCTCGGCCTCCACGTTCTCGACCAGCTGCAGGGCCCAGACCCGCTGGGCGGCGGCGGTCTGCCACGCCAGCCGCAGCTGTTCGGACGTGGCCTGCTCGACGACCAGCAGCAGATCCTTGCGCATGTCCCCGGCGGGCATCATGGTGAATCCGGCGGCATCACCGATCAGCGTCAGGTCGGGGTTGTTCTCGTACTCGAGCATCGACGCGGCGGGCATCGCGGCCCCCGCTGGGCCCATCGCCCGCATCATCGCGGCCATGGCCGGACCGGTCAGCTCCGTGCCTCCACCGAGCACCGCGGCCACCGACAGCGCGTCCAGGTCACGAGCGTTCATCGGCTCCGGTTGCGCGGGGCCCTTGTCGTACTGGGCGATCGACTCGTGTGACCACGGCAGCCACGCGGCGAGCTGATCGTCGATGCGCCGCATCCGCCTGGGCACCAGCACCCCGCGCGGGTGGGCGTCGAGCTCGCGCGCCACGACCTCCCACGTCCAGTCGCCGCGGTCGCCACCTTCGACGGCTTGCACCTCTCGCTCTGCCTTGAGCACCACCCGGTGGATGCTGGCGGCCAGCGCCGCCCGCACGGCGGGTTCGGGCACGACCAGGCCGGCGTCATACGCCAGCAGCGCCAGGTCGTGCGGGCGCCGCCCCGCCCGCGCGTGACGCCCGAGCAACACCACCAGGTCGCCGGCCCCATCGGCCGGAGCGGAGGTGCTGCCGCGTCCCCGGCCGAGCGCACGCTGCGTGTTGGGCGGGAGCAGTCCGTGCGCGCGCCAGCGCTCAAGCTGCGACGCGGTGACCTTTACCGCGTGGGCTTCGGCGTACGCGACCAACTGCCGGTCGGCGGCTGACGGCGTTCCACGGGACACGTGCAGACCATACGTCCACCGCGGCTACCCGGGTCTACCGCCGCTGCGGCGCATCGGCTGCGGAGAGGCCGGACTAGGGGTTCACGCCTGACCGCCAACGTCCGGCGCGGACGGCAGTTCGGCCTGCAGGTACAGGGTGTACCCATCACCATCGCGGCGCGGGCGCGGCTGGCGGCTTTCGCCGACCACCGTCAGCACGGTAGCCACGCGATCTGCAGCGGCGTGGAGCTCGTCGAGGTCAGCCGCGACGAGCCGTACGCGGATCATCGGCGCAGCGCCTTGGGCTGGAACGCCGGAGCGGTCATTGCGGCGAGCAGTTCGGCGGCCACCTCGCAGTCTCCCCGCGCCCTGTGCCCCCCGCCCAGCGGCAGCCACCGGTGGCGCATCAGCCAGTCCGAGCGCCGGTTCATCAAACACGACCAGCGATGCTCGTCGGCAAGGTGGCGCGGGTCCAAGCCGTCGCGGCGGGCGTGCCGGGCCAGGGTGCCTTGGTCAAACTCGGCGTTGTACGCCAGTACCGTGCGGCCCTGGGTGACCTCCAGCAGCCGGGGCATCACCTGCGCCAGAGGCGGGGCGTCGACAAGTTCCTCATCGCTGATGCCGTGCACCCAGCGGGCCCCTGGCTGCACCGGGCAGCCCGGGTTCACCAGGGTGTCCAGCAGTACCTCGCCGGTGGCCGCGTCCAGGACGGCAATCTCCACGACGTAGCCGACCAGATCGGTGGTCTCGGTGTCGAGGATGACGGCCGCGCCGGGTTCGCGCATCGCCCGGGCCCAGCGCAGCGCGGCGCCAGCCTCCGTGGCCACCGCGATCGACTCACGATGCTGGCGCAAGTACGGATGGGCGAGGATCGCCGCCTTGAACTCCTTGACGGTGGGGCCGCCGTCCACTCGCTCGAAGTCGACCTCCCAACTCCCGGCGTTGTTGTTCCACCAGGCCCACACTTCGCAGCGGTACCGGTCGCCCAACTCAGCGATGCCCCGCCGGATGACCGCCGCCCGGTCGATTGGCCGGCGGGCCAGGTGCCGCAGCGGCGACGGCTCGCCCGGCTTGACCGTCCGCACGGCTTCCCAGTCGATATCCGGGTGCTCGCGCAGCCCTTCCAAATCGCCGACCCGGTAGAGCGGCACGTCCACCCACCTGTACTTGGTGACCTGGGTGGCGGTATGGGTCTTCGGCGCAACCAGGTCCGCCGCCAGCAGCCACTTGAAATCACTCTCGCGGATCTCCAGGTGAACGGCGGCCTGGTGGGTCATCAGCAGCCGGTCTAGCCGCACCTGCTCGGCCAGCTCCTCGTCGCCGGCGAGTGCATCCAGGTCGGACTTGGCGTACCGGTCTAACCGCCCCATCGTCAGGCCGCGCTGCTTGGCGACCCGGCCGAACTCGTCGCGCCGCCAGCCGAGGTATCCAGGGGCGTCCCACTGGCTGACGCTGCTCGCGACCCACGCCTGGCGCTCGGCCACGATCGCACCCAGCGCGTCCACGTCGACCGCATCCAACGCCCTGCAGTCCCACAGCGGCCATTCCTTGTACCAGCCAGCCACCGCGAGCGTTCCGGCGTCCGCCAGCGCCTCGACGTCGTGCTTCTGCACCTCCAGACCGGTCCGTTCGGCCAGCCGGGCCGCGGCCTTGTGTCCGCCGATCGGCGCGTCCACTCCCACGAAGGCCACGATCTCGTCGCGTCGCTGGGCCACCTCGTTGGCTACCGCACGCGACCAGCGTCCCGTCGCAGTGTCGGGGGCCGGGATCAGCCCGGCGGCCCGGGCGGCGTCCCACTGCCACTCGGCCAGTCCGGTGTGCCGGAGCACCTGCACCGGGCCGAAATCGGTCAGCGGCGGCTTCGGCTTGGGCTCCGTGCGGGCCGCGGTCGGCACCACTGCGGCACCGGTTCCGGTCGTGCTCTCAGCCACGTTGCTCACCTGCCGGGTTCCTCTCGTTCCGGTGACAGCGGCGGATCCAGGATGCCGCAGCCGTACGACGGTTCCTGGTAGCCCGTGCCGCCTTGCCTGTTCAGGCGACCAAGGGCTCATGCGGCGACGTGGACAGCGTTTAGAGCCCCGCGACCTTCGGAGAGCTGACCATGGTGCGGCTTGGTTGGCTTGACGCAATGCCCCAGGTGGGGGCGCTGGTACGGAGGCAGTGATGTCTCGTAAGGAAACTCCCGATGGGCCGCAGCCGCCGCTGCTTGATCCGCGCACGTGTCTGGTGGTGGCGATGGCGGCCGGCGCGGGCCTGGCCTCCGCCCACAGCGAGTCGTGGGCCACCGCGATCACCACCGGCCTGGCGGTGCTGGTGGCGCTGCAGGCAGTGATCGGGCGGTGGAGATGACGGTCAGGTTCAGCCGACGGCCAGCACCGCAGGATGCCGGTCGGCTGGGTGGTACGCCCAGGTGCTGGCGCTGGCACCAGTGATCTGCCAGCGGTCGGTGACGTCCCAGCGCTGCTCGGCCAGGATGGTGGCAGCGGCGCGGATCGCCCCGGCAAGGCTCACGCCGCTGTCGCCGAGGCCGTCGCGGATCGGCGCAAGGTGCTCGGCCAGCGTGCGGCGCAGCCACCACCGGCCGGACTCGTCGGTGTGCACGCGCAGCGTCCATACCGCCGTCGCCCATTCGGGCTGGTGTTCTGCCTTGCCAAGCTCGGTGGTGGCCTGGTCACCGTCGCGCCGCCACGGCCCTACGGGCACCTCCCGCCGGGTCCGGGCCAGCACGATCTCGGCTTCGACGATCGCGTCCTCGAGGCGGCTGGCGTGAAGGCGCAGGCCGCTGGAGACGAACCCGCCGCCGTACAGACGCGCGCACCAGATGCCGCTGTCGTCGCGTCGCACCATGACGGTGTGGCTCATGTCTTCCCTCCCGTGCCGGGACCTGTTTCGGTGAGTGTCCCCCGTAGATCAGACATGAGCTAGCTGGGCGCAATCGGCGGGCCGCCCCCGGCGCGGACGACCACCGGGCCGGACGGCTTGTTCGGCGTCGCTCCCTCGGCCCTGGTCCGGCCGTTGCATCGGCGGCGACGGCGAGTACGATCGCTGGCAAGTGGCGGAATGCTAAGCGGTCATGGCAAGGGCTCGCGAAGTCCGTCCCCGTCCGGAAACGGATGAGCAGAGGGTGTTGGGCACCCACCTTGCCCGGGCAAGGCGAGACCACGGTCTCGCCTTTCGCTTACCCACCAAGTGAAACGGCCCTACCGCGCCGCCCGCACCCAGGCGGGGGGCAGCGAAAGTAGCCGGGCGCGACCACTATGGATGGGGACGGCCTGGGTGAGCCTGGATCGGAGTGACCCACATGGACGTACGGGAAGTCGAAGCGCTCGTTCGCGACACGTACCGGTCGCTGCTCGCCTCGCCCGGGCCGGCGGGCTGGGGACGACTGGGTGAGATCGTGTCGCTGGCCGAGTTGCGCGGCGCGTTGCCCGCCGCTCTCCCCCGCGATCAGCTCGACGCGGCGCTGCAGAACTTGGCCGACCACAGTGACGTTCACATCTTCCCGCGGTCGGACCAGAGGAACGCCCACCCCATTGACCAGGAAGCGGCACTGGTGGTCGGCGGGCAACACCAGCACGCCATCATGATCGATGCCGGGAAGTCGGCCGACCTGGTGGCAGGGCGGCTGAGCATGCGCGAAAGGGACCGGGCCGAGTCGATGGTGGCGGCGCTGGACGACGGCATCCTGGCCGAGGTGGCCTCCCTGATGAACGTGAACCTCAGCGACGATCCGCAGGTGCTGCGGCAGCGGCTGGTGGACACGTCAGTGGCCAATCACGACGCATGGCTGGCAGCCGCCGTCCAAACCACCGAGGACGGCAACCTTCTCTACCGCGCGGAGAACGAGCCGCAGAGCCTGTCAGCCGACGAGATCGTCAAGGTTCAGGCGGCGGCCGGTCGGCACGCCGGCAATCCCGACAGCTGGCGCCCGATGCGTGAACGAGCCGAACGCTGGCTGGCCCAGACCGCCTCGGCAGGCCCGCAGACGCCCCCGACGGCGGCGAGCTTGGCCCGCACATCGTTCTCGACACCGGCCGAGGCGGGTACGCCCCCGGATGCCGCCGCGGCGCCCGGCAGCGCTGGCACCACGGCGGTGCAGCAAGGCACACCACACCGGCGCCGATAGACCGGGATCAGCGGCAGCACTGCTCCGCTGCCGCCTTCATGAGGGGCCTGCGCCCGACAGCCAACTCTCGCAGCCAGCCCCCACGCCTGGGCGCGCGGTCGGCGAACGCCGCCGCCAGGTCCAGCCAATCGTCGAAAGTGACCTGCAGCTGATGGGCCGAGGCGAGCCGACCGGCGACCTGCTGCGGAGTCCAGCCCTCCTCGATCTGCGGCATCCACGCCCCCGATCTGTCGGTCCAGAACGCAAGCCGGCCCGGCCGAGAATCGCTGCGCAACATGATGTCGCAGGTCCAGTCGTTGTCGGCGCACTCCACAAAGACGCCCGGGAACACCTTCCGGCGGCGCCAGCCGTGCCACGCGGTGGCGAACTGGCTTTCCATCATGAGGACTGGCAGGGCGGACCAGCCCAGATGAACGCAGCTCAGCGCCAGGCCCTCACCGACGATCGCGTGCTGTCTGTCGCGTAACACGACACCACCTTCTGTCTCCGCGTACCGTCCGCTAACTGGATGCAGGCTTGCCGGTGTCGAGCTGGGCGCGCAGATCGGCAAAGACGGTTCGTGCGCTCTCCACAGTGTCCTCGCCGATGTCGAACCGCAGCCGCTCCAGCGCCTCGTCGGCGGTGTACCCGGCGGCCGCGAGCCGATCGCGGTCGTCGATGATCACGGCGACGGCGAGGACTTCACCGCTCGACCAGGCGGGCCACGGCTGGCCAGGATCGAGCCGGCGCACGAGGCGCGCCTTGTTCAGCCAGTCGTCCAGCAGCCGCGGCCCGGTGCCTGCGGTCTGGTCCGCGATCCACTGCTGCAGACCGCCGCGTGGGATGACGATCGGCTCGTCGCGGCCGCCGAACTGCTGCTGGCCCATGTCGCGTCCTTTCTTAGAGCTGCTCTGCCGACGGGCCCAGGGTTGTGATCACTACGCCGGTCAGGCGCTGGCGTGCATCTCGCGCGTGCCCGCCGCACATCGGCCCACCGCTGCCATCTTCGCCGGTGACCTGGTACATCACCAGCTCCGTGCAGGGCAGGCCAGCCCGGTCGTAGTTCCAGGCGCGGCCACATCCCGGCGAGCGGCACCAGGACGTGCCGCCGCTGCTGGACAGGGTGTTGCCGTGCTCGGGGCATACGCCCCAGTCAGCGGGGCACTCGCCACGGCCACGTACACGGGCCAAGTCGCTGGCGGTCGCGTGCAGCTCGGCGGCGATCCGGTGGGCGGCGCCGGCGGCGTCGCCGAGGCGGAAGCCGCTGCGCTGGGTCGGCTCGTCCAGCGCGTCGCGAAGCCCGCGGTGCAGTGCGGCGATCGCCTCGGCCAGCTCGTCGGCGCGGGCCGCCAAGTCGCGCAGGTCGGCCGGAGTGGCGGGTGGGAGACCTTCGTCGGCGTTCATCGTCGATGCCGTTCTTGCTGCTGGAGTGCGATGATCCGGGGTGCGGCTCGGGGCGAACGTCACTCGTCCCGAGCCGTGGCTACTAGCCCCAGAACGAGTCTGCCGTACGCGGCGGCGGGACGTGGACGTACACGCGGCCGCTGCCGGACACCTGGTCCATCACGTTGCGGGTGACCTTGTTGACACGGATGCTGCCGCTGCCGGAAATGGTCAGGCCGGCGTCGGTGGCGGTGCCGCCGAAGGCGATCGATCCGGATCCTGCGATCGCGGCGTTGAGGTTGGCCACCTGGCCGTCTCTGATCTCGATGTCGCCCGAGCCGGTGATGTTCAGCTGCGCCGCCTGGCCGGTCACCGTGGTGACGGTGACGTCGGCGGAGCCGACGATGTTGACCCGAAGCTCGGCGACCTGTCCGGCGGTCACCTGGCCGTGGGCCTTCAACTTGAGGTCCAGCGGAGCGTGGGTGTCGCCGATGCGGTAGCTGCCGCCCGCACCGTCGTCGATCGTGACCGGTGTCCGTGGCGGGACCTCAACGGTGATCGCGATCTCCTCGAACGGCGCCGAGCCGCCGTCGGCGGTGATGGTCTTGCCGTTGACCACGATGGGGCCGCTGACGCCGGAAATCTGGATGCCGCGGCCGCCACCGGCGATGACCACACCGCCCACGGACATGTTGCTGATGGAGGTGAAACCGCCCCGGCCGCCGACGACCATCGTCATGCCGCCTCCGGCGCCAGTGGCCGGGCCGCTGACGGTCAGGGTGTCGCCGGTGACGTCGCGGCGGATGCGGTCGAGCTGGTCCTGCGGTCCGCGCATCTGCAGCCGCATCTCGTTCAAGCCGGGGGTCGGGACGACGGCGACCGTGCCGGGAAGGTCGGTCAGGCGTAGCCGGGTCGCGCGATGTGTCTCGTTGATCATTCGGGTTTCCCTTCGATCCGGTGGGACGCCGGGATTGAACCAGGACGGTCGGTCACGCAAACGGTGATCGGTGTCGGGACGAGGGCCGCGCCGCCAGGCGTCAGTGGATGTCGCCTCGGTGGAACTGGTCCCAGGTCAGGGCACTCCAGAACGGCACGTTGCCGCCGTGGGTGAGCAGGTGGCCGACCGCGGTCAGGACCAGTCCACGGTGGTCGTTGCCCAGGTCGGCGGTGTCGTCGCCGATGTTGATCGGCATGGCCGAGGCGATCGAGGCGGCGATGCGCAGCATGGCCAGTTCCGAGGAGGAGCCGTCGAGGCTGGCGCCCTGGTCGTGGAGCTGGTCGCTCTGCTGCTCGTCCCAGTTGTCGAGCTCGTCGAGCAGTTGGGCGGGTGCGTGCAGGCTGCGCAGGGTGCGGATCGCGCGGGAGGCCAGTCCGAGGGCGGCGGCGAGCTTGCGCCAGTCGAGGTACGCCTCCACGCTCCCGTCGGGGTTCCAGCGGCAGGAGATGTACGGGCGCAGCGACTTCTCCTCCAGCCACCACTCGTGGACGATGAGCAGGTCGACCGCGGCCAGGCGCTGGCTGTCGGAGGCCCCGCGGCGCAGCGCGTCGGCGAGCTGGGCGGGGGTAAGCCGGGGTGCGAGCCGGCGGCTCTGCTGGTCCATGTGCTGGTACGCCAGGGTGGAGGCGTCGTCGAGGCGGTTGCCGCTGCCTCCCGATCCGCAGGCACAGGACCAGGTGTTCGCGGCGTCGTTGACGGTGTAGTAGTGGTTGGGGATGGCCTTCTTGGTGCTCATGCCTGCTGCCCTCGTTCGTGGGGTCGCATGGACGGCTCGGTGCTCTCCAGCGCGGCCTCCAACTTGGCCAGCGCGGTTTTGACGTCGTTGACCAGCTCGCGGATGTCGTGGCGGGGCACGGCGATCACTTCGGCGCCGATGCCCTGGGTGATCCTGATCAGGCCCTCCTCGCGCAGGATGGCCTCTGCGCGGCGGATGGTGTTCAACGCCGCCTGGTAGTGCCTTTCGAGGTCGCTTATGCCGGGCAGCAGGTCGCCGATGCGGAACTCTTCGTCGCGGATCCGGCGGCGCAGATCGGCGGCGATCCACGCGTGCTTCGGAACCCCGCTCGCTCCATCAGTTGTCATGGTGTTCCTATAAGGGTTCGGGCGGACTTGGGCCGGAGCCCAAAAGAGGATGTCGAGCCCTACACTATCAATCCTTCCCACATAAGTGAAAGGGCTGTACCTCGTCAGGGTCTCGGCTGTCCTCTGTGTACGCCCTGGATGAGGTCGGCCACGTCGCGGCCGCCGTGCGTGAGCTGCAGCAGGAGGTCGTACTTGTCCTCGGGCAACCATCCCTGGTCGCGCCCGGCTGTTACGAGCATCCCGGCGAGCACCACGTTGGCGACGTCCCTGCCGAACTCGTTGACGATCCGGTCTTGGAGCTGATCAGCCTCGGCGGTCTGCCCGGCCGCCAGATGATCGAGCATCTGGCGGGCCATCAGGCTCGCGCGGGCGACGTCGCCGAACATCTTCGCCTCCTCCGGCGACGTTGCCCCTTCGCTGACCAGGTGGGTCACCGCGCGGTCGGTCTCGTCCGGCAGGCCGGCGGCCTGCGCGTCGGCGGCGCGCTTGGCCGCGTGTACCTCGAACACGTCCGGCAACGGCCGGATGGGCTGCGACATGGAGGCTCCGTTTCGCCTGGGTCAGCGACTGCTTGGGCGGGCTGCGACGAGCCCTTGAAAATAGCCCTCCCCGAGGCAGAGGGCCAGACTTCCTCCGCATGTCCGACATGGACGCCGGATCCGATTGGTCAAGGGGCGGATCGAGCCAGCGCCAGCAGGTCGGGCTCCCCCATCGCCGGCATGGCGTCGTAGACGCGGCCGTCGAGAACGCGGCCACCCGCCTTGGGCGTGTGCCCGCCCCACTGCTTGAAGAAGAACGGCACGCCCGCGCTTTCGCAGCGGTCGCGCAGCTCCCGCACCCACTGCGGGCGCACCGGCCGGTGGTTTCTGCCGCTCTCGCCACCGGCGATCAGCCAGGAGATCCCGGCCAGGTCCAGCTCGCCGAGCGATCCCAGCAGCGGCTCGGCGGAGATGAAGCGCACGGCCGCGGGCACCCGGCGCAGCTCGTCGACCCGCCGCGCCTGCTGTGGGTTCTCCACGCTGACCCCGAGCCACACGTTGGCCGGCCAGGGCAGGTCTGCCGCCATCCGCGCCGCCCGGCGTGGGCGTTTGGTCAGCAGCTGGTAGGTGTGGCGCGGGGTCGCCGCCATCACCTCGAACACTGAGTGGATGAACGCGGCGGAGACTTTGGCGTGGAACAGGTCGCTCATGCTGTTGACGAACACCAGCCGTGGCGCGGCCCAGCGGTGCGGCAACGCCAGCGCGGCCGGGTGTTCGGTGACCGCGAACCCGGGGCCGCTGGTGCGGGGGTCACCGTCGGCCTGGTACTTCGGGTTGCCCATGGCTTTGAGGCGTTTGGCCAGGGTCAGGGCGTAGCAGTTGTCGCAGCCGGGCGATACCCGGTCGCATCCGGTGACCGGGTTCCAGGTGGCCTGTGTCCATTCGATCGCGCTCTTGTCACCCATGGGCGCACCGTAGGGGGTGGGTCCGTCACCGGCGCGGTTACGGCCGCCAGGGCACCCGGGCCAGTACCAGCCCGTCGACCTGCACTGCGCCGAGCAGGCGCAGCTTGTTCCCCACCGCGTCGAACTGGGAGCCGGTAGTGAACAGATCATCGGCCAGCAGGACGCGCGCCCCGGCCAGCGGGATCGTCGCCTGCACGGCGTCGGCGTGCGCGGCGGCCGCGGCCTGCTTGGCGGCGAAGTCCCGCCCGGCCGACTGCGGCGTGTCGATCGGTTTGACCAGGCCGTACGGGAAGATCGGCCAGCGGCGGTGGATGTCCTCGGTGGCGGCCGCCGCCATGACCCGCTCCATGTGCTGGTAGGGCTGCCGCCCGGTGAAGCTGGGGTTGGCCAGGATGTGGGTGTACTGGCTGGCCTGCACCGCGTGCCGGTCCAGCCAGCCGAGGATCAGGCGGCCGAAGATGTTGCCCCATCCCCAAAAGCCCGGTGGGTACTTGAAGCGCCGGATCGTGTCGTTGAGCGGGGCCGAGTCGACGGAGATCGCCGAGACGGTGCCGAAGCCTCGCGTGGGTTGCAGGCAGATCCGGTTGCGGCAACCGGCGGCGTCGACCTCCTGGGCGCACACCGGGCAGCGGATGCCGGTCAGCTGCGGGACGGTGCTCAACGCGCAGCCGATGCAGAACGCGGCCGCGCCGCTGACCTGGTAGGGGCAGGTCGCGCAGTTGGGGAAGCCCGGTGGGCGGCCGGCCGGGTAGGTCACAGCGGCGCCGCCGCGGCGCTGGCCATGTGGTGGCGCAGCGTGGCGGCCGCGGCGATGGCGTCGGCGGACGCGACGCGTTCGATCACGTCGGCCACGTCGGCGACCTCGACGACCGGCAGGGGCAGCCGTGGCGGCTCGGCGGTGCTGTCGTCGTCCTGGCCGGGTGTCGTGAACAGGTCGACGTCGGTCACCGGCTTGATCCGGGTCGCGCGCGCGTAGCTGCCGGTCAGCGGGGTCTGCGGATCGGTCCGGTACAGCTGCAGCGCTTCGAGGATCATCTTCTTGGCCCACGGTTGGGCGGTGGCCAGGGACTTGAGCAGGAAGACGGTCTTGGCGTGGGCGCGGGCGGCCTGGGCCTGCATCTTGGCGCCGGAGGTCGACGACGCCTCGATGACGACCGTGCCCTGGGTGAAGCCGGACATGGTGACGTTGCGGGCCGGGAAGCGCCACTTGTCCGGCGGATCGGTGGGCCAGAACTGGGAGACGACCGCGCCGCCGGTGGCCACGATCCGGTCGGCCAGTGCCGCGTTCTCCTTCGGGTAGACGGGGCTGGCGATGCCGGTGCCGGTGACGGCCACGGTGCGGTTGTCCAGCCCGACGGTGGCCGTGTGCGCCGCGGTGTCGATGCCCTTGGCGAGGCCGGAGACGACCACGATGCCTTCACGGCTGAGGCCGGCGGCCATCCGGCGTGCCCGGGACAGCCCGTCGGCGCTGGCGTTGCGGGTGCCGACGACCGCGATCGAGCGGGCGTCGGTCAGGCTGAGGCTGCCCTTGTAGAACAGGAAGGGCGGCGCGTCGGGCACCAGGCGCAGGTTGGCCGGGTAGTCCTCGTCGACGACGGTCACCAGATGTGCCCCGGCCCGCTCGGCGATGTCGAGCTGCCGGAGCGTGAATTCCCGCGCGTCCTTGAGGGCGGTTGACGACGCTAGCGCCCACGCCATGATCTGGCGAGCCTTGTCCGCCTTCGCCGAGTGTTCGGTGACCTCGCCGGCGAACCAGCGGTCGAGCGCTTCGCTGCCCTGAGCGGTGCGGGCCAGTAGCTTCCAGTCGATGCGGCCGAGGGTCTCGTGCTGCAGGGCGCACAGCGTCAGCAGTCGTTCCTGATCACGCATGGTGCCCTCCTTCCCTCGGTGCCAGGCTAGGGCAGGCGTGTGTCATTTCGGCGGCACGGCGGCCGCGGCCGTGCGGGGCGAGTGGGTACATGGCGGTCACTCGCTGAGATCGAGCACGTCGTCCTCGTCGAGTTCGTCGGCGTAGAGGTTCACGTCGTAGGTCGCCACGAGCGCACCCTGGGTGCGGGCCTCGGCCAGCACGTGGACGAATCCGGCCTCGACTCCGTGCGGCCGCGAGGCGATCGGCAGCGTGTCGTGCGAGAGCAGCGGCAGGATCACCGCGACGCCCTCGGCGCCGCCGAACAGCTCCACCAGGTGCTGCCGCTCGGTCGCGTTGAGGTCGGCGAACGCGTCCAGCACGGTAAGCGCGGGCACGCCGATCAGGCCGCCGTTTTCCATCACCGTGGTCATGAGTTCGGCGACCGGGGTCGCCCAGTCTTTGAGCACCGCGTACGAGGCCAGCGCGGTCTTGTCGAGAACGACGTGAATGCTCACGCCGCCTGGGCCTCCGCGCCGCTGGTCCGGCGGCGGGTCTTCTCCGCCAGCCGCGCGCGCATGCGGGCCACGCCCTCGTCAGTGACGGTCACGCCGTGCGCGGCGAAGACCTCCTCGAGGCGGTCGGCTCGCTGCCGCCGCCGCAGTGCCTCGGTCACGTACTCGGACTTGTTGGGCAGCCCTTCGAGCTGGTCGGCGAGCTCCTCGGGGATGCTGACGCTGATCTTCCGCGATGCCATACCGTCAGCGTAACCCGGTAGGAAGATCCAACGCCAGAAGTAGGAAAGATCGATTATGGTGGCGCTAGTCCTGCCAGTCCAGCTGGTCGGCAGGTACGCCCAGCCCCAGGCCGTGCGTGATCGCAGCCTGCCGGGTCGCCTCGTCGCCGCGGGCGAAGCTGAAGACGACACCGCCGGGGAAGATCACCCACTTGCGCTGCTCGTCGTGGAAGTCGGCGTACCAACCCGGAGATGTCAGGGAGCGGCTGATCAGGTTCGCCAGGCTGTCGGGGTCGGCGGTGCTCCGGAAACTGATCAATGTCCACACCGAGGGCTGGCCCGCAGCCGGTTCGGTGATCTCCAGCCGGTCCAGTGACGTGACCCGCAGGTCGACACCGGCAAGCTTGCTCCCGGGCCGCAAGCTCTCCGCGATCAGCACACCTTCCACCATGGGCGGATCCTATTCAGGGCATCCGACAGGGCCGCGGAGTCGCCACGGTCGCGACGACCGGTCCGGCAGGCCGACCACGGTGCCTGCCGGACCTGGATCGCTCATGCCGCACGGCGCAGGTGTGCGACCGCCGTGCGGGCCTGCAGCTGCCCGCCCAGGCGCAGCAGCTTGCGTCGGACCCGCTCGCCGTATCCGGCCGGCGCGGCGGCGATGGCCTCCGCCTCGGCCCAGCTGATGCCGCCGCCGAACGCGTACGCCTCGGCCACCGCCCGCTCCATCGGCTTGAGCATCGCCAGCACCCGCAAGATGCGCGGGTCCTGGAACTCGCCTGCCAGGCCGGGCAGCGCATCGGGCCGCGGCCGCCAGCACGCCACCACGTCTCCGACCGTGCTGGTACCCGGCTCGGGGGCCGGAAGCGGCTCGTCCAGCGAGGCGACGCAGCGGCCGAAGAGCTGCGTCTCCCCGATCAGGCGCAGCGCCCGCCGCTGCCGGCGGGTCTCTCGCCGCAGATCGCCGAGCAGATCGCCGGTGCGCTCGGTGCGGAAGTCGCCGCCCGGGTCGTCCGGCTCCAGCGGCAGGTGTAGCAGCGCGGCCCCGACCGCTTCGGTCCCGGCCGGGTGCGTGATGCCCAGGTACGCCGCAGCGAACCGGCCGACCCGTTCCCGGCTGATCGACGGGTCGTCGCGCACGATCGAGTCCCGTACGTCGATCGCCTCGGTGACCGCCTGCAGGGCCGCGTCGCGTACCGCGGTGACAGCCTCACCGGTAACGGCCGGGGCCAGCCTCGCCATGCACACCGGGCACTGCGTCGCGATGGTCGACGCCAGCAGACTCAGGAACAGGGTGACCGCAGTGGCGGAGACTTCGGCCGGGGCGGAAGGTTCCGGGATCGGCTGCTTGCGCCGACCTGGCCGCTCCGGCCACGGCCACCTGTGCTCCGGGCTCGGTTCGGCGCCCGCCTTCACCTCGGCGATCGCTGTGATCGACTCGAAGGAGATCAGCAGGTCGGCCAGGATTTCCCGGCCCGCACCGGCAGAGCCGTGCACCAGCTCGTTGCGCAGCCGCCACATGTCGTGCGCCCGGCGGACGATCGCCTTGTCGCGAGTCTTGTTCCGTGGACCCCAACGACGGCTGAATGCCTCGTCGAGCGCCGTCAGATACTGTCGTTCGTCCTCGGACTCCACCAGGATCGTCAGCTCGGCGATGCCAGCGGCGCTGGCCGTGCAGACCGGGCACGACGGGAACTCACCACCGGGCCACCGGTCGTGACCGGCCAGCACGGAGGCGAGCTTGACCGTGAAGGCGTCGCCGACCGCGCACGCCGGGCACATCGGCGCGCGGCAGTCGCCGCGCGTCCGTTCCTCGCCGCCACCCGCGGCACTGTGGGTTTTCATGGCCCCCCTCGGGATGTCAGTGCTTCTACCCCTATAGGGCCGGTGAGGGGCTGACCGGCAAAAAATCTTGAAGAGGGTCGTCGGCGCCGACGGACCCTCCATTCTGGCATCACCCCGGCCCGGCACAGACCTTGGTGGAATGCGCGCGGGACCGCGCGTGGTTGGTTACGCGGTGACAGCGGCAGGGCGGCTGGCCAGCAGCTCGCCGGTCGACATGTGCACAGTGGTGAAACCTTCGGCGATCAGCAGGCCGGGGTTGGCCATGATCTCGCGCACGGCGGTGTGCGTGCGCCGGACGATGTGGTCGGGCACGCGCCGACCGTAGCGGCGGCCGGGCGGCGGGCCGGGCCGGGCAGCGTTGCGAGCAAGGGCGACGTCCAGGTCCACGGCGAACAGCACCGCGCGGGCCGGCACGCCGACCGTAGCGGCCAGGGCGAGCAGGTGCGCGCGGTCGGTGACGTCGGCTGACGTCGCGTCGACCACGACGTCGCGGCCGTAGCGCAGCCGGGCCTCGATGAGCGCGAGCATCACGGGCACGGCGGCCGCGGTGGCGTCCTGGTCGTTGTCGTCGTCGCTGACCCAGCCACGCACGGTGTCCAGGCAGACGATCGCGGTGGTGGGCAGTCCGGATCGCGCACACCACCAGGTCTTCCCCGAGGCTGGGCAGCCGACCAAGGCGGTAAGCGTCGGCGCCGTAGCGGTGATCATCGAGGCGGCCTACACCTGCTCGCGCAGATCGGTGAAGAACGCGCGCCCCTCGTCGCGGTCGGCGCCGATTTCGTGGCGCAGCCGTTCGAGGGCCTCCTCTTCGGTGTAGCCGAGATCGGCGAGCATGTCGTCACGGTGCAGGATCACCGCTACGGCCAGGACTTCGCCGGTCGACCAGGCGGGCCAGGGCTCGCCGGGGGCGAGGTTGCCGGCGTGCATGGCCTTGGCCAGCCAGTCCTGCCGGAAATGCTCACGGTCGCCGCGCGCTTGCTCTGTCAGCCACTGCTGCAGTCCGCCGCGTGGGATGACGATCGGTTGGTTGTCGTGCTGGTCGGTCATGTCGGTGCCTTTCTACGATCCTGCCGTGGACCGGGCCAGGTAGCAGCTGGCCTGGTCTCCTGCTAGTTGTCGTCTTGGGGGATGTCGATGTCGGCGAGCTGGGCGGCGGTCAGCGCGTCGGCCTTGCGCCGCTGGTGATCGGCAAGGGCTTCCTCGGATGCGCCGCCGTGGCGCAGCTTGCCCGACAGCCACCGGGCCCGGGCCAGGGTCTCCGAGGTGCGGGTCATGGCGTTGTAGACGGGTAGGCCGGCGCTGACGCTGTAGCCGCGCCGGGCGCTTTCGGCGTCGGCGGCCAGCCAGGTGTCGAGCTCGTCGACCACCTCGGCGGGGTTGTAGGCGCCGTCGGGCAGCCACTCGTAGCGGTGCCGTGCCGGGTCGTACAGCGCGTCCTCCCAGTCGGTGATCGCCTCGGCGTACCGTTCCTGCGCCGTCGCGCCGGTGATCGTCAGGTTCTGGTCGATCTCCTCCCAGGGCACGGCGCGCTGGCGGGCGTAGACGACGGCCAGGCGCCGCACCATCTCCAGCTGTCCGGCGAGGTTGTCGACGGCCTGCAGCAGTTCCCGGATGGCGTCGTGGCGCTCCTCGTGCTGGGTGTCGATCAGGTGCCGGGTGTCCTCGGCCAGCTCCTTGGCCGCTTGGGACAGGGCGATGCGGGCGCGGGCCGCGTCGGTGTACTCCACGTTTGCACTCCTCATGGGCGAGCTGTGTTAGGAGATCCGTGTCGGGTAGGTGCTGTGCTCGCCGGCGTGGGCGGCCCGGGCGCAGATGACCGAGCAGACCTCCACGGTGTTGCTCCAGTACGGGCCGACGTAGACCTTGCGCGCCGACTCTGGTGCCAGGGTGGTTTCGCATACCGCGCATGGGGTCTCGCGGTGCGGAGAGATCCAGGCGGGGAAGCCGTCGGCGTAGGGCTCGCGCACGATGCTGCCGAGCAGGTCGCCGAGCTCGCGCACGAGCGTGGCGGTCTGCAGCAGGGTTGCGGGCGTGTGCGGCCGCGGCACCGGGGCGGCCCCGATGTTGGAGCTCGTGCTCAGCGCTCGGCTTGTGCCGGGGTCGATGGTGACGGTGATGGTGCGGGATGACTCTTCGTGGTCGGGAAGCTGGACGTCAACGGTGGCACCGTACGCGGCGGCCTCGTCGAAGGCGGATTCGTAGGCAAGCACGTCGGCGTCCTCGACCCGTTTGGTGGCCTGTTCCATCGTCAGGCCCTCGGCGGCGATCGCCAGCGCGCGGCGCGCGTTGCTCAAGCTGATTCCGGCTACCTCGTACCAGTCGGCGAATCCCTTGTCGTGCTCGTCGGGTGTGGCCGACCATCCGCCGCCAAGTCCTAAGAGGAGCTTGGACGTCTGCCAGAGGAAGTCGATGTCGGGGCTGGGGTTGGTGGCGTTCATGTGCGGGCGCAGCGCGGCGGCCAGGGTCTCGGAAGCGGCGCGCACCGCGTCGAGAACCGGGCCGGGCAGCTCAGGGCGCACCGCACCAGGCTCGGGCGCGTCGGTCATCAGCTCTCTCCTCTGGGTCAGTGCGCGGCTGCGGGGGCAGGCGTGGTGTTCTCATCGCTGGCGAAGGGGCCGTTGGCGTCATACCAGTCGATGAACTTGCTGACCGAGCCGCCGAAGTCGGCGCGGATGCGGTCGTGGATGGCGCGCTGGTCGTGGCCCTGCAGCCAGTCGCCGCGGGTCACGGTTTCGCCGCAGCCGCACCGGCAGGTGGTGGCGTCGGCCTTGTCGGTCAGGTAAAGCACCGGGAAGCGGCTGGTGGACTCGGCCGGATCCGGCTTGCCGACGAACCGATCGTGCACCGGGTCGCCGGGGGCGAGGATCTGCCCGGCGAACGCGCGGCGGTCGCCCTCGGTGCGCCATTCGGTGATCCGGATCGCCATCCGGCACACGTCCGCCGCGACGACGAGCGCGAGGCGCTCCTGCTCGGCGCGTTGGTTGAGCCGCCACCAGCCGCGGGCGGCGTCGTAGACCTCTTTGTCGCTCATGGTGGGGTCCCAGCCGGCGTGGCGGCGGGGCAGGAACGGGTGGGTGGCCTGCTCGTCGCCGACGTACACCCGCTGTCCGAGCTTGATCCTCAGCAAGGTTCAGAAACCCTCTCCGCTTGTTCGATCATTTCACAAACATCATGCAACCACCAAGGGGTCTTAAAGGCAAGTGCCATTCACCCATTGGAGGGTGGAGAGTGCTTGCAAGATCACTATCCGATCAGGATAATGACTGTTATCCTGAATCATTAGCGATCTTGCGGGAGGCCCACGGTGATCGCACTCGCAAAGCTCAGCCCGGCGCAGCGGCGCACCCTCCAGCAGGCGGCTCATGGCGAAGTCCGCATAGCCGAGACCTGGAACCAGCTGGAGACCTTCCGCTGCTGGGGCAGCAACGTCGCCCGGCCGGTCAGGGCACTGCTGGACGAGCAGCTCGTGGAGCGCGATTACAGCAGCCGCAGGATCGTCCCCACCGCCACAGGTCGGGATCTCGTGGCACTGCTGGACCAGCAGGACACGGGCCGCGAGGTGGTCTCACTCGGTCACGACGCCGAGGGACGCCCGCTGCTTGACCTTTTATGTTATGGCGACGAACGCCGCCAGCCTCGGGCGCTGCGTTCCGTGGTGACCGCCGCCGACCGGGCCCGCTTCCTCGCCGCACACGAAGCCGACTGCCGATGACCGCGGTACCCGTCACGTGCTTCAGGCTGGCCTGCGACGCCGGCCTGCCCTGCTGCGACAGCGACTTCCTCAACACCGACACCGAGGACGTCGTGCTCGGCGAGTCGCTGGAGACGCTGCGCCGGTGGGCCCGCACCCATGGCTGGGTGGTCTACTGCGGCGAGGACTGGTGCCGCCCATGCACGGCAGAACTCGCCGATAGAGATCACCAGTACACGGCGCGGCCCGACGGCGACCCGTTCTGCGCGGTGTGCGGGGAATGGCCGACCGACGAGCGCCACCACCCGGAGATCCCCGGACAGCTGGACCTACTCAGCCAGGCATAAACCGTCATCCACGATCCGGTCTGATCTTCGGAGGTTCCTATGTCCACCACCAACACACAGCTTCGGTCCGGCCAGGCACTCCCCCAGCCGACGGCCGACGGCACGCTGCCCAACTACGTCCTGCAATGCCCGGGCAGCGCCGAATACGGTCACGGCCTGACGGCCGCCCAGGTCCACCTCGGCGGATGCTGCCAGGCGTTCGAGGCATTGACCGCCGACGAGCAGGCCCGCACCGGGCTGCGCATCCCCACCTACGCCCATCTGTCCCCGTCCGACATCCGCCGAGCGATGGGGACCAGCGAGTAGCCGATCACCGGCTCGGCGGCCTCGCCGTAGCCAGCCGAACAGAGGTACGCCCGATACCGAACTACCACTGCAACGGCGAGCCCGCACGGAGGCTCTCAGGCCGTCCCCGCAGGTCAGACCCCATCTCATCGACAAGGAGACGTCAAATGTGGCCCACCGATCCCGTGGATGGGACGCCGCAAGACCCGATGGATCCGCGCGTCCACCCGCACCCGGACAAGGGAGTCCAGCTCGGCCACAAATCGACCATGGCGCTGCTCCTGATCGCCGAGGCGGGAGGCGTGTCCGTGTCGATCAAAGACCTGCCCGCGCGGGAGCGCCGCTTCCTTGACGGATCCGGGCACCTGTTCGACGCGATGGCGCTGGTGACCACCGAGCATCCGCCGGTGGCCGACGGCCGGGCCGGCAAGCCGCGCTACACCCTCACGCCGCTCGGCCGGGACATGGTGGACCACATCCGCGCTGCGTCCCGCCCCTGACCACCGCCGTCGACACGGAAGGCTGACGCATGGACGACCGAGACCGGCTCGCCGAGTTCCTCACCCGCTACCACCCCACCGACGGCACACCGCTCAGCCCCGAGGAGGCACACGCCGCCGCCGACCGGATGCTGGTCGTCGCGCGCGCCAGCGACGCGGAGCTGTACGCCAACGGCTACCGCTTCCTCACCGTCGCCCACGGTGACCTGGAGGATGCCGACGACGAGCGTCGCCTCCACCGGCTGTCCGCGCTGGCCGACGCCCCGCGGACGCTGGCCAGCATCTCGTTCCGGGGCACCAACGACACCAGCACCTGGATCGTGAACGGGGCTCAGGCCGCCGCCACCGTCGACCAACTGGAAGCACTCGCCCACGAGCTCAACCCCGGCTGGTGGAAGATCCGAAGGACCGCCCGGTGACCACACTCGCCAAGCTCGAGCGCACGCTGTCGCCGGTGGAGGCGATCGTCCTTGCGGTCGACGCGCTGCCCGCGCTGCCCGCCAACGTGGACGGCGACCGCTACGCGGTCCGCCGGCTCACCGCCTCGTGGCTGGCCAAGCTCGGCTCCGACCACACCCGCCGCGCGTACTTCGGGGACCTGTCCGAGGCGCTGGCCTGGTGCGACCGGCAGCAGCTGGAGCCGCTGGCCGCCCGCCCGGCCGACTACGACATATATAAGGTCGGCCTGGTCGACCGGTACGCCGCAAGCACGGTCGGCCGCAAGCTGTCCGCGCTGAGCAGCTGGTACGCGTATCTGCTGTCCAACCAGGCCGAAGGTGTGCGGGCCAACCCGCTTGCCGGAGTCGACCGGCCCGATGTGTCCCGCGACGACAGCCCGACCGTCGGTCTCGACCCCTACGAGGTCGCCGCGGTCCTCACCTGGGCAGATCACGAAGTTGAGCTGCGGCAGCGCCGCCACGATGCGGATCCCACCCCCGGGCGGCATGCGCGCCTGCTGGCTGCGCTGCGGGACCGGGCGCTGGTCAGGGTGCTGGCCGGCATGGGTCTGCGGGTCGGGTCGGTGCTGGCGATGGACGTCTCGGCGCTGTCATACCGGCAGGGCCTGCGTACCCTGCGCTACGTCGGCAAAGGAAAGCGGCGCCGGGAGCGTCCGCTGAACCCGACCGCCGCGCACGCCCTCGACGACTACCTGCGGGCCCGCGCGGCCGCCGCCGGCGTCGACGTCGACGAGCTGACCGGGCCGCTGTTCGCCACCACCGGCCGCGGTGGCGCTGTCGGGCGGGTCGACGAGCCGACCGTGTTCCGGCTGATCCGTCGCCTCGGGCGGTACGCGGGCCTTCCGCACGCCGCCCGCCTGTCGCCCCACTCGCTGCGCCACGCCTTCGCCACCAACGCCTTGGACGACGGCGCCGAGCTCCGCGACGTCCAGGACGCGATGGACCACGCCGATCCGCGCACCACCCGCCGCTACGACCGCAACCGGCGAAGCCTGCTGCGCGACCCGGCCCTGCGCCTGGACGCCGTGTACGCCGTGCCGACAAGCGACGGTTGAGCACCGTGGCCCCCGTCGGGATCGACGACGTGAGGCGCCCCGTGGACAGCGCTGCCCTGTCCGACCTCGGCCCTATACAAGGTCGCACCGAGTTGTTCCGCTCAACGAGAGGCATGGCGATGCCGGAAGCAAGCCGCCAGTTCCGAATCCCGACCTTCCCCCGGAAGGTGAACACCGTCCCCGTGATGATGACCGATCTTGCCGCTGGCGATCGGTTCGTGGGTCCCGACGAGCGGACGGCCTACACCGTCCTGGTCGACTGCCACCATCACCAGAACCGGGGCTGGATGAACGTCCGCACGATCGGCGTCCCCCACACCTGGAACGAGTCCCAGCAGGCGTTCGACGACGAAGGATTCTTCGCCTACACCTATCCCGACAAGGTCAGGGTGTGGAAGTTCGTCGACGCGTGGGCCCTCGTCTGACACCGCCTGTGCCCCGGCCCAGGGGGCGCTCCCTTGGCCGGGGCACAGTGCGTCGTCGCCGGGGTTTCCGGCGTGTCCGACCGGCCCGCCAGAATCGGCCCGTGACAGATCACGAGCCCGAAATGCTGCTGTGGGATGCCGTCGCTGTGTCGAAAGGCTGGCTCGATCAGCACAATGGCTGCGACGACCACGAGGTCACGCTGCGCATCCTCAAGGTGATGGAGGAGGCGGGCGAGGTTGCCGCCGCCCGCATAGGGGCGCTCGGGCAGAACCCGCGCAAGCGGGTCAGCCACACCGCCGAGGACACTGCGGCCGAGCTGGCCGACGTGATGATTACCGCCGCTGTGGCGATCGAGTCCTTGGGATTGTCAGCGCAACAAGTTCTCGATGCGACCTGCCGCAAGGTTCTGGGCCGCATCGCGAGACCTTCCGCTGAACCGTCCTGAGTGCCGCGGCACCAAGCTCTTGACCCGCTGACAGCGATGGCAATGAGCCGCCATCGCACACCTGACGCGACGTCCAACCCCACAACCGTGCTGGCAACGAACCGCAGCAGCCAGTAACCAGGAGGATAGATGGCGAACAAGACCGACGACATTGAGTGGTGCATCGCCCGAGCGCTGGACAACGGTCCCCTCACGCTCGCGGAGATGGAGAAGCGGCTTCCCGCGGAGATTCGGGCAGAGGACCGGCGCTGGATCGGCGCGGCCGTCTACGCCATGCTCCGCGACGGCCGGATCCGCGCGGTCGGCTGCGAACACGGCAGCCACGACGGCACATGCGTGGTGGAGGCGATGCGATGACCACCACGATTCAGGCATGGACCGCCACCTGCAGTGTCTGCAGCCGCCCGATCAGCGGCCGCGACGTCCTCAAGCCAGGCAAGGAGCGCGACCGCCAGCACGAGCACGACAACCCCGACGACATGTACCTCGACATCCCCGGCACGGGCGGTGCCCACTCGAGCTGGCCCGACGAGGGCACGATCCGGGTTGCCAAGACCACCGAGCATTGAGCCTGTTGGGCGGGAGTCCCCGCAGGCATTGACACCATCGGATGCTCAGCCCAGCATCCTGGGAGGCCGGATCGTGGCACGTAAGACGGAAACCCGCAACGTCGTCGCCGCTGAGTGGCGCAGTCAGGACGGTGAAGTCGTCCGTGGCGAGATCATTTCCCGCACCAAGAGCTCCGCCCGCGTCAAGTGGAGTTCGAACGGCCGCGTCGAGTTGGTGCATTTCGACGATCCCGAACTGACATTCCTCACGGCCGAGGAACTGACCTGACTGCACCTGCGCGGTGTCGACGAAGGGCGGTCCACCTGGGCCGCCCTTGTTGATTCTGTGGAATCGGGCTACCCAGGAACGCCGTCTTCGCGCGGGGCGGCACCGACGGCGGGCATGTCCGCGTCGCTGCCGGGGTCGATGACGAATTCCGCCACCGTGGTGCTGCAGGTGCTGCACTGGTAGGCGTACCAGTTCAGGCGGTGCCCGCTGCCGACCATGAACCGCTGGTGGCCCTCATGTCCCTCGCGATCGGCCAGTCGGCTAAGGGCATCCCAGAACCGGCTGGACCCGAACTCTTCGGCCTTGACCACGAGGTGCTGCGTCACGACACCAATGATCCCGGGCAAGCCGTGGGTCACGGCGTCGGCAGCGACTCCGGCGGCGCCGGGAGGATGCCCAGCTCCTGCGCCTTGTAGGTCAGGTACGCCACCACCATCGCCGCCCCGGCCTGCTTGGCCACCTCCAGGACGTGACCCAGCACCCGGCGTACCCGGCCCGGGTTGGGCTGCGGCGCGGCCGCCTCCTCCTCCAGCTCCCGCACCGCCGCGGCGACCTGCGGCGCGGCATCGCCGAACTGCGGCATGGCCGCCGTTAGCTGCGTCACGATCTCCCGCAGCCCCGCCGGGTCGATCCCGTTGTGCACGTTCTGGACCACGTGCGCGCCGATCGCATTGGTGCCGCCGCTGATCGAGCCGATGTTGTTCTGATACACCGTCTGCGCCAGTACCCGCGTCTTCAGGAACGCGGCGACGTCGCCCTGGTGGTCGGTCATGCAGTCCTCTCCGAGCGCAGTCAGCTCCACCATCGTCGGACGGCCCGAGCCGTTGATGGCGTGCCCGCGCAGCAGGCGCTTCTGCGCCAGGTAGTCGTAGGCGCGATACACCTCGGCCTCGGTCAGCCGCGAGCCCAGGAATTCGCCGTGCCGACACCGCGACGTGCCGTCCAGGCTCACCATCTCCTTGCCCTTGACCTTCGCGTCGTAGACGCAGGCCAGCACAGCCTTGCGGGCGGCGGCCGCGCGCACCGCTGGGTCGGCCCGGTGCGTACGCAGCCGCACCACGAAGTCGCGGCCGGCGTCGACCAGCAGCGCGGCCGGGCTGCCCATCGCGTTGCACTCGCGGACCAGCCCCTGCTCGTCCAGCGCCCGGGTCAGGCCCAGCGCGGCCACCAGGCTCAGACCGGACTCCTCCATCAGGAACGGGCCGCTGTCCATACCCTGGCCGGGATGGGTCTGCTCGAAGTCGTAGAGCCGCTCCAGATAGCCGATCTTCACGGCGTCGAGGTTCGCCACGTCGGTGATCAATTGTGCCTCCGGCATCAGTCTGTGCCGTATGGCACGGAGATCCATCGTACGCCCGTTTCAACCCGATCTTGACACGCCCCGAAGCGGCGTGCGCCCTCGTGAGGGGCACGCCGCTGATGGCCAGTCACAGCTTCGTGATCAGCAGCGCAGAGACGAGCAGCATCCCGCCGAGACAGGCAGCAGCAGCACCGCCCGGTCCACCGTTGCCCTACACCGCACCTTCGAGCTGGGTCTCGACAGGCGCCTCAACTACGACGCCGGTACCCAGCCGGGCTGACCTCACGGGTCAGAGTGCCCCGACGCGTGCGGCGAACTCGCGTACGCCGGGCAGCGTGACGCGGTTGTCGCGTGCCAGCAGCTCGCGGGTGAGCTCTTGTGCCCAGGGGCGGAAGCGAACTTCCTGCGGGGTGTCGCGTTCGGCGGCCTGCAAGGCTTGGAACGTCGCCTGCAGCCGGCCGCGCCCGTGCAGCGCCAGCGCGGTGTCCTCCCAGTAGCGTGCCCGGCGTTCCGGGGAGACGATCCGGGCCGGGTCGACCAGGCGGGCGTAGTCCACGGCCGTGCCGTAGTCACCCAGCACCCGCGAGACGCTGATCTTGTAGACGGCCAGTTCCAGCATGTTGAACGGAGTGCCTTTGGCCGCGCCGACACGGCAGGCGGCGTCTTCGGCTTCGGCGAGCAGCGTCCAGGCGGTGTCACGGTCGTCGCGCATCGCCGCGGTGTACGACGCGGCAGCGAGGATCTGCCCGTAGAGGGAGCTGGTGGCTGCGTCCGGCAGGCCCGTGTGCGCTTCGAGCTGGCGGGCGGTGTCGAGCATGAGCCGCTGCGCACCATCACGGTGATGGGTTCGCCGCATGACGGTCGCGGCCAGGCGCTGCGCCTCGGCCAGAACGATCGGGTCATCGCCACCCCGTGCGGCCTGCGCGGCGCGGTCGGCGGTTGCCCAGGCCATCCCGTTGTCGTGCAGCTTGATCAGGAGCTGGGTAGCGACGTTATACGCCTGGGCCAGCCGCGCGGCGGCCAGCGACGCCTCGCTCGTGCCGGCGGTGTCGCGGCCTGCGATGGCCTGGGCGAGCAGCCGGGGCAGGCGGCGGGCGAGCTGGCTGTAGCGGGTGGCACGGAAGTCCGCCCGGGCGGCGGCGATCTGCGCCGCGAGCTGATTCCCCGGAATCGGCGCGACAGACAGGCGGCCGAACAGCACGTCCTCCACCGTGTCGGCCATCCCGGCTGAGGCGGCGGCCGGATCGAGGGAGAGCGTCGCGGCTCCCGTGACCGCGACCGCGGTCATCGCGATCAAGTCGCGTCGGCGCATATCGTCACCACCCTCATCGACACCTGTGCTCAGGCTATCGGTGCCGCCCTCGAAGGTCGATCGCGACAGCCCGAACAGGTGCGCGGGGATAGCGAACAGCTCGGCCAGACGGCGTAGGTCTCTCACATCCCAGGTGCGCTTGGGGTTGGTTTCCATCCGGCTCAGCGTCGAGGCGGACACGGCCGCCAGACCGGCTGCCTCTTCCAGGGTGAACCCGGCGGCGATGCGGGCAACGCGCAGCACGGTGCCGTAGTCGCCGGTCTGCGCGGCTTTCGCGACGTTGGGCATCGCGGTCCACGTGGTGTCGGTGCTCAACGATCACCTCCCCGCAGGCGAGGGTGCGGAGTTTGAGCGTGACCGATGTTTGCAGGTTGTGCAAGCGGGTTGCACTCTGCGTGGCCGCGTCTTCGCACCGGCCCGGCGGGCCGGTGTGCTGGATGCATCCATTCGTTGCCAGACAAGGAGACCGGCGATGATGCACCTGTCCACATCGGATATCCCCGCGACCGTTACCGAGCTGACCCGGGCAGGGCTGCTCCAGCTCGGCGAGGGCTGTCAGATCCACCCCACGGCCGTCTTTCTGCCTCGCGACCTGGTGGGCACGGTTCGCCCGATCGTGTTCGGCAACCGGGTGAGCGTTGGCGCGTTCGCGATCGTGCACGGCGGTGCCCACGCCGGCGACAACAGCCGTATCGGGCACCGGGTCACCGTGGGCGAGCCCGAGTACGGGTATGCGGTGCGGCAGGTCTACTCCGGCGCCGGAGCGCTCACCGAACTCGGCTCCGGCGTGATCGTGCGCGATGGCGCGACGGTCTACGCCGGGGTCGCGATCGGCGATGACACCACGGTCGGCCACAACACCCTGCTGCGCACCAACGCGAAGGTGGGCTCCGGTAGCCAGCTGGCGGCGAACCTGACCGTCGAGCGCGGCTGCGTCATCGGCAACGGCGTGCGCTGCTCGCCCGGCTCGCACCTGACCGCCGAGACCGTGGTGGAGGACCGCGCGTTCCTCGGTGCCGGCGTTCGCACGATCAACGACAAGCAGCTGATCTGGCGTGACCCGACCCAGGAGCCGCCGCTGCTGCCCCCGTCGTTCGCGTACGGGTGCAAGGTCGGCTCCGGGGCCGTCATCCTCGCCGGAGTCAACGTGGGCGAGTACGCCCTGGTGGGAGCCGGGTCGGTGGTCACCAAGGACGTGCGGTCCCGGGCGATCGTCTACGGCGTTCCCGCAGCACAGCATGGGGAGGTGGAACTGTGAAGGCGCTGACGTGGCTGGAGCCGCTGCGCTCCAGCGTGCCCGAGCTGGACGACGCGGCCTGGCGGGCGCTGACGCGGCTGGCCGACACCCTCGGCACGCTGTGCGGCGCCGCGCCGCCGGCCACCGAACACGCAGCTCGGTCGCGGTGGCTGCTTGGGCTCCGCCGAGAGCTCGCCGCACGCGGCCACCACGCTCCGAGCGGTCCGGCCGGGCCGCTGTGGCAGACCTTGACCCAGTTCGTCGCCGGATTCCATGACCTCGATCTGCGCGACGCAACGGGACCGGGACACGGCGCGATGGTGCTCACCGAAGGCACTGCCGAAGCCCGCAACCATTGGGGCGCAAGGCTTGCGGCCGGTGAGCTGGCCGGGATAGCAGCGACCGAGCGGCACGGCGGCTCGCGCATCCAGGAGATCACCACCCGGGCCAGCGTGCGCGGAGACGGCACATGGCGGATCACCGGCGAGAAGTGCTGGGTCTCTCGCCTGGTCGAGTCCAGCGGGTTCGTGGTGTTCTTCCGCGACCCGGACGGCCGGATCAGCGCCGCGATCGTCGATGCCCGGCAGGCCCGGCTGGAGCGGGAGGTGATCGAGCCGTTCGGGCTGGGTGGCTGGTCGTGGGGTGTGCTGCGCCTGCACGACCTGCCGATCGACCCGCTGGCGGATCTGGTCGGCCGTCCGGGTGGCGGGCTAGGGGTGTTCCGGCGGCACTTCGCCCGGTTCCGGCCGCTGGTGACCGCGACCGCGCTGGGCACCGCGGCCGGGGTGCACACGCTGGTCACCGATGCCCTGGCAGCGAAGAAGAGCGTCGGCATCCTGCCGCGGGTGCGCGACAACGCCCTGGTGACGCTGGGCCGCACCCACGCGGAGCTCACCGCGGCGCTGCTGGCGGCGATCACCACCAGCCGCCTGGCCGCCCTCGGGCATCCGCACGCGGACTTCGCTGCCCGAGTCGGCAAGGCCGCCGGCGTGGACACCGCCGTCCGCACGGTGGCCGACCTCGCACCGCTGATCGGCGCGGTCGGGTTCCAGCGCGGCCACCCGGTGGCCAAGGCCCGCGCCGATCTGACTGGGTTGCTGTACGCCGACGGCATCCACGACAGCCTCTACCGCTCCGGCGGCGTGAGCCTGCTGGCTGAACCGGCGCTGGCGCCGGTCGTGCCGATCCGGCCGGGGGTAACCACAGCGCTGCCGCTGGACAAGGCAGCATGAACGCCAACGGCGCGCCACCCTCAAGCTGGGGTGCCGCGCCGTTGGACAGTCTGGTCAGAAGGTGTGGAAGCCGTTCTCCAGCTCGTACACCACGCCGTTCTCCCTGGCGCGCATGGCGGCGATCACCCTGCGGGCCAGCAACTCTGACATCCGCTCGTTGATCTGCGCCTCGTCGCACCAATCCCAGCTGCGCAGCTCGTCCGGCGGCAGATGGATGTCGGCGGTGTCGCGCTCGGTCAGCGTCCCGCCGTCGTAGACAAACATCAGCCCTTCTGTCCGGCCAGGCCGGGGCGGTACCCAGTCCACCACCAGCAGCCGACCTGGCTGGATCGTCTTGCCGAGTTCTTCTTTCACCTCGCGGGCGGCGGCCTGGCGGGGCGACTCGTTCTCATCGACGCACCCGCCGATGATCTCCCAGTAGTCCTTGTAGACCGGCTCGGCGATCATCGCCCGCCCCGCGGCGTCAGTGAACAGCACAGCCGCGCCCATGCGCTTGCGGGGAAGCGTCGCGGTGTAGTCGCCGGAAGTGGTCACTCACGCAGGCTACCCGCGCCGCTGGCCGGTCACGCACATCTTCGCCGAGGCCGCGGCACGGATGGGCAGCCGCCGGCCCAGACCGCGCCGCAGCTCGGCGACGGCCGTCACCTCAGCGGCCCCGCAAGCGGGGTCCATTCGCCGAAGGTAACCTCACGCGCGACCAACGCCACTGTGGCATCGCCCCGGTAGAGGCGCATTGTCACCTCGGCGCTGGCCCGGTCGCACGCGTGTACCTCGGTGTGTTCCCGGTCAGCCCAGGTGTAGCGAAGGCCCCACTCGGTACCGGTCGCGTCCTCCCGCCAGGGGCCGATCTCGATGCGCCGGTGCACGAGCTCGGCGCCGACGTGCCCGAACATCTGTCGCGCGTCCGGGAGGCTGGCGAGGGCGCTGGCGCGGCTCGACTTCTGCTCCACCTCCATGTGCGGGGGCGCTCCAGCGAGGGTGATTCTGATCCCCCAGACGACCTTCACCTGCGACGTCGACTCCATGCTCACCTCGTTGTTGTGGTGGGTTGATGCGGCGGTCGGGCCCGTGCCCGCCTGACCAAACTGGCGCAGTGGTGCGACACGGGCGGTTTCATGGCGCAGGACATGCGTGAGCCCGGCCTGCGACGGTGCAGGCCGGGCTCGTGGTCGTCTGGACGGCGGTTGCGTGGTGGCGGGTTACGCTGCCCTGCGCTGAAAATCGCTGCTGTACCGCAGCACGTCGGACAGCAGCAGCTTGCGGTTGCCGCCAGCGCCCTTGGTAGCGGCGAGGTGGCCCTTGTCGATGCGGTCGATCAGCGTGGGGACCGAGCAGCCGAGGACGTGGGCGGCCTCGCCGGTGGTGATCTCGCGGTCCCCGCCGTTCTCCCGCAGATACACCTCGATCAGTTCCTCGTCGATGGCCTTGCCACGGCCGACGCTCAGGCCCCGCCGGTAGTCCTGGTCGCCGGTGGCGTCGTAGGTGCGCGCGTCGCCGACCTGGACGTTGAAGCCGTCCTGGACGCCGCGCTGGTAGCTGGTGCTGCGTGCCATGTGCGGGGTTCTCCTTGTGCTAGGCGGGCGGGCCGATGACCATCTCGACGGCCTCCTCGGCGGTGTCGGCCCACACGCCGGTCTGGTCACGGTCGACCGGGCGGGCGTGCCAGCCACCGCGCTGCCGGTCTGCTACAACCTCCCAGTCGGAGTATCTGGGGTCGTTGACGGGCAGCAGGTACCCGGTGGCGGTCTTTCTGACCCGGGAATCCTTGGAGTAGTCCAATTTGGACGCCACGTTGTGCCTCCCTTTGGGGATCGTTGTCCACGCAAGCAGATCGGCCGAGTAGGACTCACTGCTGCTTGCTGCTCCCCGGGCTGCGGCGGGTGGTGCTGGTACGGATGGGGGCTGGCTGTATTCAGCGTGTGGCCCACACCCCGGGGGAGGGTGCGGGCCAACACGGTCAGTGGGCGGCGTCGACCAGTTCCTCCTGGGCGGGCAGGCCCAGCTGCTGCTTGACGTCGCGGATGCGCTGCTTGGCCCAGCCCTCAGAGGGCCGCCATTCCTGGTTGAGCGTGGCGGCGACGTGCTGGGCCACCCAGTCGCACACGACGGTGCTGGTGAGCCGGTCCTCGTTGCGCAGGGCGGTTTCGATCATCTCGCGGGCGGGCCGGTCCATCGCCGCCGACAGGGTGCGCTGGTTCATGTTCAGTTCACCGGAGTCCACCATGGCGTCGCGGCGCTGCACCTGAGCCGGTGCCCCTGCGGCCACGACGGGAGCGGGGTCGTGTCGCACACCGTTGGCGTGGGTGAGCGGGGTGACCGGCACTGCGTTGAGCGGGGCGCCGTTGGCCGGGTGGTCGACGGCGACCGGGTGCCCGTTGCTCGCCGTGTGGGTGGACGCGAACGTGTCCGGCCGGATCAGGGCGCGGTTGGCTTCTGCCCGGGCCAGGCGCTCGACGATGAGCGCCTGCTGTTCCTCGACCACGCTGCTGGTGCGCTGGGACAGCTTGGCTGCACGGTGCTCCCTGAGCCACACGGTCCGGTGGTCCAGCGCGTCGCGCACGGTGGGCCGGGTGCCGGGAAGCGGCGGGTGGACGATCCAGGTGCGCCAGGCGAGGAAGGTGGACAGCGGGGCGAGGAACCACCGCAGCCCGAACCGGGGGTTCTTGGTCTTGAGCGCCAGTTCGTCGTCGTAGCCCGCCATGAACTGATCCAGCAGCTCATGGAACATCGCCATGCCAGCGAACGACAGGAACGCCAGGTAGACACCGGCCCAGATCGAGTAGGTCTCCCGGCCGTGCACGAAGTTCAGCGTCGCGGACACCGTGGCTGCGGCGAACACGATCTTGTAGGCCCGGCCCGGGTGTCGGCCGCGCTTGACCGCGACGAACGCCCACGCTCCGAAGGAGACGCTGATGCCGTCGAGGCTCAGCGGCACCAGCATGTTGGTCCAGTGGTCCCACGCCATGACGTCGCGGGCGAACCCGGTCAGCCCGATGAACGACACGCCCATGACCGCCAGCCACACCAGCACCGAGGGGATGAGCGCGGCGAGGAACAGCGCGGTGTCCTTGGCCCGCTCCCGGCGGGTGGTCAGCTGCTCGGGATCGGCAGCACGGCGGCCGCGGCGCAGGCCGGCCGAGCGCGCCAGCGGGATGCCGATGAACAGGCTGATGGTCAGGACGCTGACGACAAGGACCAGCACCCATGTCGGAATCCAGGTTCCAAAAATCTGATCCACGATCGTCAGCCCTTCTTCGTGTCTCGTGTCGTGGCCTCGTCTGCTCGCTTTCGGTCTTTCCTGAGCTGCGCGTCGAGCTCATCGCGGTGCTTGACCGCGATGCGCCAGAAGGCAGCGACGATCTCGTGTTTCTTCACGTCCATCAGGCCCGCCGCGGGGTTCAGCGCGCGGGTGTGCAGCTCCACGTTGACCGCGGCGTCGAACTCGGCGGCGGCCTCGGTGCCGACGTAGAAGGTCTTGCGGCCGGCGCCGGTCTCGTCGGCAGCGCCGGGCTCGGCGGCGGAGCGGCTGGTCTTACGGGCCACGGTCGGCACTCCTCGCGTCAGGCCGCACGGCAGGCGGCAACCACCCGACGAGTGTATAACATGTCCAACACGTGTGCAACGTTGGATGTGTTGGACATGTATTACACGCCTGGGGCGTGAGCGTCGTGCGGGTGGGGCGAGGGTGGGCATGCGGCCTCCGTTCCGCATCGTGTCGTATCGGAGCCGTGAGACATGCCCGTTGGCTCCCGTTCGGGTTCCGGCGTGTCGGAGCGCCCCCTTGATCGGGCTAGGCGTCCTGCAACACGGTGTCCAATCCGAGCTCGAGGATGACGGCGTAGGTGGACTTGCTCAGGTCGACCAGGGCTTCGGCGCCCCGGGCGTGCATCAGGTCGGCGACGATGGCCCGCAGCTCGGCGTCACGGCCTTCGGCGGCGGCGATGCGCATGCGGTCCTGCCAGGGGTGATCGTCGGTGTGTTCGGGATCGGCCGTCCAGGCCCGGTCGACGGCCCAACGTGCGCCGTCGTGATCGCCTGCCTCCAGGCACAGGCCGACCAGGGTGTGTGCGGTGTCGACGATCGCGGCGGTCAGGTGGTACGGCGGGATCTCGCTGTTAGGCAGCCACGCGTACGGGGTGCGCTTGTTGCTGCCGTGACGGTGGTCGGCTCCGTCGAGCGGCACCCCGCGCACCAGTTCCAGGGCGGCGCGCAGGTCGGCTACGCCGGCGTTGCCGCGGGCCTCGCCGCGTGCACGGACGCGGCGGAACAGGTGCCAGTCCAACAGGTATCCGTCCTTGAGCCGGTAGGGAGCTTCGCCGGAGGAGTTGCCCGGCATCCACGGCTGCCCTTCGGGATCTTCGCCGAGCCAGCGCCGGACCCTGGACAACGCGACCCGCAGGCTGTTGCGGCCGATCGGCTCGTCCATCCACAGGTTGGCGATGATCTCTTCGGCGGTGGCGCCGCGGCGGCCGCGCTGGGCCAGGAAGACCACGACCTCGGCGTAGAACCTCAGCCGTTCGTCCGGGACGAAGCCAGGTGCCTCGACGACGACGGAGCCGAGGATGCCGATGCAGGGACGGGTCTTCTCCGCATCGTTCCATGCGGCCAGATCGGCGTCCAGTGTCGGGTCGTCGGGCAGCGGCCGGCGAGCGGTGGCCGCGGCGGCGGCCAGCTGGCTGTGGCCGTTCACGCGTGCTACCGGCTCAGGAAGGAGGGCGGGCTCCTGCAGCTGGCCCTCGCCGCCCTCGCCGTCCCCTGTGTCGTCGGCGTCGGCGAACTCCTCGGCGATGCCGCCGAGCAGGTGGCCGTGGGCGTCGGTGCCGGCGGCCCACTCCTCGGCGGCGGCGGGGACCGGTTCGTCGAAGGGGTAGTCGAACCCGTCGGGCAGATGGTCGAACACGGTGGTGCGCTGCGGGTGCGGGCGGGCTTTGGTGATGGTGGCCGCCAGGTCGGCGAGCTGGGCGGCGCTCAGTTGCGAGGCGCTGGTGTTCTGGGTGGCCAGCCACGGCATGGACACGTTGCCGTCGGCGTCGACGTGCAGGCTCCACGCGGTGGGCTGCGCGGTGATGGCGACGACGGCGACCATGCTGCGGGTGGCGTCCTTGAGCTGGCCGTCGAGCTGCTGCAGCGCGGCGGTGTGCGCCCCGTCCAGGTCGGAGACGAACAGCAGTTGCGGGGCCCAGGTCTGCCCTTCGTTGTGGTTGATCCGGCCGTCGAGCGCGTCGTGGGCACCGGCGTCGCGCAGGGCGCTGGCTCCGGCCTGGGCGCGGCGGCCCGCCCGGGCCAGCGCGTCTGCCACCGAGGTGTGGGCGCGCACCCGGCCTTCGTTGAGGGCGATCAGGGCGGCGGTGTCATCGGGGCTGAGCCCGGCGACCAGGACCACCGAATCGTCGCCCCAGCTGCTGGCGGCGGCCTCGGCGGCGAGATAGCGCAGCAGGTCCTGGCAGCGGCGCGGATCGCCGGTGATCGACAGCAGTCCGGCGCGTTCGGCGTCGATGAGCAGGTGGACCTGGTCGCCGTCCTGGCTGGCGGGCTGGGCGCCCAGGGTCATCAGCGCCGGGGCGGGGCTGAGGTGTTCCTCGGGATCGACGTCGACGACGGTGCCGGCGGGCAGCGTCCAGGCGGCCGCTCCGGCGGCGGAGAACGGTGCCGGTGGTGTGCAGGGCGAGGCGAGGATGAACGACACGGTTTCCTGGTCGAGCCAGGCGGCGGCGATGTCGGGCAGGTCGGCGGGGGGCCGTCCCTGGGTGTGCTCGGCGACCAGTCGCAGCGCCGCGTCCAGGCGGCTGACGTCGGCGGGCCGGGCTGCGGCCCGGGCGGCGACCTCGACGGTGGCGTCGGCCGGGGTCGCGATGCGGCGGCCGGCCCGGCGGTGCTGCTGCTGGCTGCGGCGTCGGCGGCGCAGCAGCATGACCACCAGCCCGGACAGCAGGCTCGCCGCGGCCAGCCCGGACGCGACCGTGATCAGCTCGTCGCCGCTGTCGTCCTGGTCCTGCCCGGCGGGTGTCTGGGCGGGATCGGCGGCGGCCGGGGTGGCGGTGGCCGTGTTGGACGGCAGGGCGCTGGGTTCCACGCTCGGTGCTGGGCTCGGGGTGATGCTTGGGGCCGGGGTCGGCTGGGTTGAGGGTTCGCCCGGGGTTTCGGCTGGCGGCTGCACGGGTGTGGCCGCTGCGGGCGGTGTCAGCGGCGTGGCCTTGCCGGTCGAGTGCCGGTTCTCGCCCCGGTCGTAGGCACCGGCCGGGAGTTTCAGCCGCCAGCCAGTCTCGATGTGGTCGGGGAAGTGCCGGGTGTGCTCGGCGTTGTGGCGGCCCGCGTACTGGGGGTTGAGTTTGGCGATCTCGGGATAGCGTTCGCCGTCGCCGAGGTAGCGCTGGGCGATGTAGAACAGCCAGTCGTTGCGGTCGACGGTGTAGACCAACTGTTGCTGCTCGCCCTGGACGGCTTGCTGGGTAACGTTTGCCGCCGCTGGGGCGGCCGTGGCGGTTGTGGTGCCCAGCGGGATGCGGACGGTCCAGCCCGCGCGGATGAGGGTCTGGCCGCGCTGCATGGTGCGCCCGTCCGGCTGGCGAAGGCCGTAGCTGGCTTCGGCGATCGCCTCGGGGGCCACGCCGTACCGGTCGGCCACGTCCAGCAGCGCCTCGGTGCGGGTGGCGGTGTGCTCGACGAAACGTGGGCCTGTCCGCTCGCTGGCGGGGGTGGTCCGCTGGCCGGCGGTGTCGGTGTCCAGGTGCGGTGCGTCGACCACGAGGACCACGGGTGTGGTGGCGGTGAACGCGGCCTGGGCGGAGGCGGCGGCGGGGCTGACGATCGCGCTGACGATGGCGGCGATCAGGGCGGCGCAAACGCGCTGCTGCAGCCGCAGGCCGAGTACGCGGGGCCGCCATCCGGCCAGGTGGCTGACGATCTCGATGAGGAACGCCAGCGCGAAGGTGGCCCAGCCTGCCCAGCCGATCCACACGAGGGCTCCGGTGAGCAGAGTGCCGTCATCGGGGCGGGCCACGGCGGCGAGCAGGTCGTCGAGCTGGCCCAGGTCCTGCAGCGGGTTGCCGGTCAACAGGTACAGCGCGGCCGGGATCCCGGCGAGCAGCGCTGCGAGGGTGAGCAGGGCAGCCAGGCCGCCCGCCAGCCGGGCGGCCGGTCCACGGGTGGTGTGGCGTGCCATCAGCCCACCACCAGCGCGGCGGTGGCGGTGCCGCTGACGGTGAAGCTGTTCACGCCGACGATCTGCAGGGTGAACGTCGGCTGGGCGATGGTGATCGTGACGGTGATGTGCTGCAGGTCGGGGCTGATGGCGCAGGACGCTGGGGTGCACACGGGGAACCCGGCATCGATCAGGTAGGCGTTGACCGCGGCGATGGCGGCGTCGGGGTCGACCTGCTTGGTGCCGCCGGGCACGGCCTCGGTGAAGTCGATGGCCTGGCCTCCGGCGCGGGCCGCTTCGCGGGCGATGTTGGCGGCGCGTTCCCTGGCGCGGGTGTGTGCTGAGGAGTCGGCGCCGAACCCGACCAGGGCGATCAGCATCGGGTAGGTGATCGCGAAGAAGATCGTCATGCTGCCCCGGTCCGTTCGGCGGCGGGGGCGGCGCAGCGCTCTACGCACAAGCTCAGTCATGATCTCGCTCGGTATCTGTCGATGGGTGAGGTGTACTGAGCCCAGACCAGCCGTTGTCCGGGCATGCCGGGCAGGGCGACGTCGCTGAGGCTGACCAGGCAGGAGATGCGGACGGTGACGTTGGCAGGCTGGCCGACCGGGTTGGCGAACTGGGCGACGTCGACGTCCACGGTGGGGGCGGCGGCGCAGTGCAGGTCTTGGGCGGCCAGAGTGGCCAGCGCGGAGGTGCGGGCCCGGTCGCGGGCGGTGGCGGGGTCGCGCGATTGTGACGCGGCTCGGGCGGAGGCGTACGCGGCGGCGTCGACGGCGGCCGCGGCGAACTCGGTTCGATTGACCACCCAGCTGAAGCTGATGGTCAGCATGAACATGGGGAACAGCATCGCCAGGGAGATGACGATCGAGCCGCGCTCGTCGCGGTGCCGCCGGCGGGTCATGGTGTGGCCTCGGTGGTGAAGCGTTCGATGCTGGCGTAACCGGTCTGGGAGATGTTGAAGCGCAGGCCGAGCCAGCCGACGACGGTGCCGGAGACGGTGACCCGCACATCGGTGGCGCTGCGGTTGACGACCACGTTCTGGTCGAGGATCAGCTGGCTGTCGGCGGCCAGGAAGTTGCTGGCGGTGGCGGCAGCGGTGCCACTGGGGGCCTGGTAGGCGGCCTCGGCCGTGGCGGCCTGCTGCGCCGCTGCCCGGGCCTCGTCCTTGGCCTTGTGGATGAACATGACCTGGACGCCGATGAGCACGGAGAAGATCGCCAGCGGCCACAGGATGGCCGTGGGGATCACTTCGCCGCGGTCGCCGCGCAGCTGACGCCGGGCCCGGATGCGGGCCCGGCGCAGCATGCGGTGTAGGTAGCTCACTACGGGATGGTGGGCAGGGCCGGAGCGGGCCAGATGTTCAGCCAGGCACCCAGGTAGGCACCACCGGCCACCAGCAGCAGCCCGGCGAGGGCGGCGACGCCGACGTAGATGACCGTGTTAGAGACCAGCCCTTCCCCCCGGTCGTTGGAAAGTGATGCGGTGTGTGCCTTCCACCGCAGCTGGAGGTTCACCAGCGGTCGGTACAACATGTTGCGTGGCCTCCTTGCGTCATTGGTGCGGGGTTTGTCAGCGCCCAGGCGGCGTGACGGTGATGGTGGCGATGTAGGGGTAGAGCATCAGCACCATGAGGACGATCAGCACGAGTGCGACCGGTGCCTCCATCGCCGTGGTGCGGCTGTTGGCTGCGGTGAGCTGGTCGTTGAGGACCTGCTTGCGCAGCGACCGGGCGCGGGCCCGCAGTGACTGGTAGACGTGGGCGCCGGAGACACCGGCGGCCTGCATGACATCGCCGACTCCGGCGAGCTCGTCGACTCCGAGCTCACCGCCGAGGTTGCGCAGCCCTTCCCACGGCTCCACTCCCTGCAGCTGGGCGCGCAGCAGGGTCTCGCGGATGCGCTCGAAGACCCAGCCCCGGCCGATGCTGGCGGCGCGCATGAGCGCGGCGGCCGAACCGTAGCCGTTGTAGTGCATGGTGGCGACGAGATCGAGGTAGGAGCAGATCGCCTGCCTGCACTCGCGGCGGGCCGCCTCGGCTTTGCGTTTGACGTCGGCGATGCCGATCCACACGAACCCGGCGGCCATCGCCAGCGTGACCACGACCGGGGTGACGATCCCGAACCGCAGCCCGACCAGCGCGAGCAGCAGCGACCCGGCGGTCGGCAGGGCCAGGCCGATCGCCGCGGTGGCGGCAAGGCCCAGCACGAACTCCTCGGTGCTCTTGCCCAGGATGCGCAGGTCGGCGGCGGGGGCGTACGGGGCCACCCGCTGGTGCAGGCCGCGTTTGATCCGGTCGCTGCGGGTGTTGCTGACCGCCGCCGCCCGCGGCGACAGCACCGCCCCGAGCGCCGGCGTGCTGGGCATGACGGCGTACAGCGCGAGCCAGACAGCCAAACCGAATCCGGCGCCGAACAGTGCGGCCAGCGTCGCAGTGCTGATCATCGCCGGTCCTCCTGGTGTCCTGGCTGCGGGGCGAGGAAACGGTTCTGTGTGCCCGGCATCGACAGCGACCGGACCCACCACAGCAGCAGCACGATCACGCCGAGCAGGACGGACAGCAGGATGGTGCCGAAGGTGGTGCGGTAGGCGCGCATGAGGTGCGGGCTGGCGATGCCGAGCAGGATCGCCCCGCCCAGCGCCCACATCAGGAACTTCAGCTCGAACCGCGACTTGGCCCTGCTCTTGGTGACTTCCTGCCGTCCGGCGACCTCCTCGGCGGCGGTCTCGGCGATGGCGACCAGGGCCTCGCCGAGCTTTTCGCCCTGCGAGGTGGCGTGCTCGATGAGGGTGACCACTACCTGGTCGGCGATGTGGTCGCCGAGGTCGTCGGCGAAGGCGCGCAGCGCCTCCTCCAGGTCCCATCCGGCGCGGATGCGTCCGGCCAGATCGGCCACCTCCGTGGCGATCGCCTTGGGTGCCTTGTCGGCCGTCTTGAGGATCGACTCGCGCAGGCCGCTTCCCACGTCGTCCTGGTCGCGCATCTGCCGGGCCCAGAACTCGACCGCTTCGATGCGGGCGGCTCCGGCCTTTTCCATCTTGGCCCCGGCCAGCAGCCACGGCAGGCCGATGACCGCCAGCCCGGCGAGGGCTCCGGCGAGGAACACGCCCGACAGCAGCCACCCGGCGAGCGCGACGGCGGCGGCGATGCCGAGCCGGGTGCGGTGGCGCTGCTGGTCGCGGCGGGTCCGGCCGGTGCCGTACCAGATCCGGTTGACCAGCCGCCGGGTCCGCGATACCGGGGCCGGCGGCTTGGCGGTGCCGATCAGCGCGACGACGGCGAGCCCGGTGCTGAGCACCAGGCCGAAGCCGATGAGGGTGGCCAGGATGCGCAGGTTCATGACGGCCGCCTGCGCAGTTTGCGGTCCAGGGGCCGGCCCCACTGTCCCTGGCCACGATGCTGGACCAGCTGCGCGGTGTCGTAGCCGACCAGTTGCAGCGCCTCGGCGAGCCGGTCCGGCGGGTTGTCCGGCACGCCCCGCCCATCCGGGCCTGGCCCGAAGATCGTCGTGGTGCGCGGGCGGCCGTTGTCGCCGATCCGGTCGACCTCCACGATGTGGCTGACGAACCGGTGCCGAGTGCCGCCGAGGTTGGACTCGTCGATGATGCGCACGAACACGATCAGGTCCATGGCGTTGGCGACCTGCAGGTAGACCCGGCGTTCGCTGGCGTTGTCCTGGTCTTCGAGCGCGAGTTCGACCACGCGGTCGAACACGATCCGGGGGTCGCGGGCGTGGATGGTCGACAGGCTGCCGTTGCTGGTGCTCATCGCCTGCAGCATGGCGCCGACCTCGCGGCCGCGGACCTCGCCGACGATGAGCCGCCGGGCGTTGAGCTGCAGGCTGACCGGGATCATGTCGGAGAGCCGGATCTGGCCGGCGGGGCGGCCGTCGGGGCCCTTCTCCCCGTGGCCGTCGCGGGCTTGCATCGCCACGGCCCAGGGGTGTCGGCCGGTCTCGTGCAGGCCGAGTTCGGGGATCTCCTCCATCACCACGAACCATTCGCTGGCCGGGATCTCGTCGGCCAGCGCCCGGACCAGGGTCGTCTTACCGCTGCCGCCGACCCCGGCGACCATGATGTTGAGGTGGGCGCGCATCGCCGCGCGCAGGAAGTCGCGCATCAGCGGGTCGATCATCGCGGACTTGTCCGGGGAGATCTGGTCGAAGTTGACCAGATCGTCGAGGGTGACGCCGATGGTGCCGGGGATGCGGATGACGGCGACCGGTTCCGGGGTGACGCCGTAGACGGCGGCCAGCCGCTGGCCGCTGCCCAGTTGCACGCTCATCATCGGCCAGGCGTCGCCGAACGCCTTCTCCCCCGCGCCGCCGTTGCGGGCCAGCAGCTGCAACTTTTTGATCAGGTCGGGGTCCGTGTCGGCGATGGCGTCGAGGTATTCGATGCCGCCGTCGGTGCGCTCGATGCGTACACCGCTGTGGCCTTTGATGGTGATGTTCTCGATGTCGGTGCGCGACAGCAGCATGTGCAGCCGGCCCAGGCCCGCGAGCTCGGCGAGGACGGCCTGGATGAGGTCGTGCTCGTGGTCGGGTGAGAGCGGCTCGCCGGCGGTGCGGCGCTGGTCGACGTGCGCGCCCACGATGCGGGTGGTGGCCCGTTCCCGTTCCAGCTGTTCGCGGCTGGGTTCGAGTGTGCCTTTGGCCAGCAGCGGCGCGAGGTCGGCGCTGACCTGCCGTTGCAGTTCGCGTACCACCGTGTAGTCGAGTTCGGTGGTGGTGGGGGCCGCAGCGGCCGGGCGGCCCCCACCGGGCCTGATCGGCGGCTCGGCAGTTATCACCGTGCCGTTAACCCGTCGGGTGATCGCCTCGCGGAACGCCGCGGGCCAGGCCGGATCAATGTGGTCACTCATGGGTCGCCTCCGCCGCTACGGAGTGGTGCAGCAGCGCCTGTACCTGGGCGGCGCGGTCCCGCACGGCCCGGGCAGCGCCGATGGCCGCCCGCAGCAGGCCGCGCTTGTAGAGGTTGCCGCCGAAGCTGAGCACGGCGGCTGATTTGGGGTCGTGCGGAAGCGCGGCGACGACCTCCGGGGTGAAGCCGTCGCCGCTGGTCAGATGGCGTTCGATCTCGCGCGGCTGGTAGTCGCCCTCGCCGGTGAGCAGCAGCGCCAGCGGCCGGTCCCCGGCGCCGCGCTGGCGCAGGTCGGCGCGGATGGCGGCCAGCGCATGGCTGGTGCTGGCGATCGAGGCGGCGGTGGGCCGGGCGACCACGAGCACCGCGTCGGCGCGGCGCAGGATCGGCCACGGCGCGTGCGGCGTCGTCAGTCGCCCGCAGTCGACGATGACGTCGTAGCCGGGGGCGGTGGCGGCCAGCGAGTGGAACAGCCCGGCCAGGCCCTCCCACACCGGTTCCAGGCTTGGGGCCTGCCCGGCGTGGGTCAGCCCGGGCAGTAGCCGCCGGGTCCGGCGGGGCCCGTCGAGGTCGACCAGGTTGTGCCAGAGCTGGTCTGGGGCGGTGCCGCGCAGCTCGGCGATGGCGACCGGCATGAGGCCGATGTCGCCGGGCAGGTCGACGCTGCGCAGGTAGCCGTGCCGGATGTCGCCGCCGGCCGGATCCGCCTCGGCGAGGACGACCGGGTGCGGCCACGCGAAGGTCAGCGCGAGGCCGGACACGGTGACCCCGGGCGAGCCCTTCCCCGCGATCAGTGCGATCACTGCCATGCCGTCAGCTCCCGGCCAGGGTGACCACGAGGCGGCCTTCGGCGGCCAGCCGGGCGGCGGTCGGCCCGTCGCTGTCGGCCACGGCAACCGAGATCAGGGTGTCGTTGTTGACCGCGATCGCGACGACCACGGTGGCGGGGATCTCCGGCAGGGGCGGCGGCGGGTTACCGGAGGCGCCGCTTTGCGGTGGCGCGGTGGCCACCAGGACGACCTTCGCGCCGGGCTTGAGGCCGGGCGGGACGCGGCCGGGCTTGAGCGAGATCCCGACCAGCTGCTGCCCGTCGCCGGGCAGCGCCGTCTCGGCCAGCGCCCGGTCGGTTAGCAGGGTTCCGGCGGTGAGGTTGGTCAGCGCGTACCGGCCCACGACACTGGTCTGCTTGGTGGCCGGGATCGGTGCGAGCCCGGGGTCGCTGTTGATGTAGACGGTGCGCAGGTCGGCGGCGGTGATCTGCTGGCCGATCGCGACGTCTCGGGCCAGCGCCAGAACCGGTTTCGCCTTGGCCACGCCGAGGACCAGCCCGGCGGTGGCCAGCGCGAACACGGCCATGAGCGCGATCGCCAGGCCGAGCAGGCCACGTGAGATGCGCCGTTGCCGCACCGCCCGGACCGGGATGCTCTGCTGGGCGGTGGGGGTGGTTGACTGAAGACTCATTGGGTGACCACCTGCAGCTCGTCGATCCGGACGGTTGTTTCGGTCTCGCGGGTGACCCGGAACCAGCCGCTCTGGCCGTTGCTGGCGGTCCAGGTCACCATGAACGTGGTCGTGCCGACGAGCTTGTAGCGGCCGTCGGGGCGGATGTCGCGTGAGGGCTGGGTGTAGAGGTGCCCGCACGAGGGCATGGTGTCCTTGTCCGCCGCGGTGTACGCGCGGCCGGGCCAGGTGCAGACCTCGGCGGCGGTGCTGTCACCCATATCCCAGGTGATCTTTTCGGCGTGGGCGGTGGCGGTGACGCTGAGCCCGGGCACACTGGCGGACTTGGTGTTCGGGCCCCAGGTGTGCTCGTTGACCGTGGTGGCCAGCCACACCGGCAGGCCGACCAGCCCGGCGCCGTTGGTCTGCGGGGAGATGATGATGTCGGGGCCGGTCAGGCGCATCAACGTCACCGCCTCGGCGGCCAGGGTGAGCGGGCCGGGCAGGCCGCCGTAGCCGGGCGGCGGGCTGGCCCGCCAGGTCAGGCCCGTCGCCGATGACCAGCCGAAGCACCAGACGTTGTAGATGTCGCCGTCGGGGTAGTTCCCGTTCCACACCGGGTCCCCGGCGGGCGGCTGCGGGTCGACGCGCTTCCAGTAGCACTTGTCGGCGGGGTTGTACCAGCCCAGGTCCTCGTCGTGGCAGGGGATTACGTTGCCGTCGGGGTCGCGGCAGACGTAGCTATTGCCGCCGCCCCCGCCGCCTCCTCCCCCGCCGCCGCCCGGGGTGCCCACGACGACGATGTAGCAGTCGCCGCCGCGCGGTGGGCAGTACACGTAGTCGGCGTGGGCCGGGCCGGCGGCGGCGATCAGACCGACCGCGGCGAGCGTGGCGGCGAAAACGGCGGCGGCGGCCCGGCGGGCTAGCATGACCGGCTCCGGTCGGCCTCCGAGGTCTCGATGTACCACTTGCCGTCGCCGTACACCTTGGCGGTGGAGACCACGACGTACTTCTTGGTCTGGTTGGGCACCCCGGCCGGGGAGCCGTCCGCCTTGACCAGCGGGTAGTTGGTGACGTCGTAGCAGTCTTCGATGGTGGCCGTGTAGGGGGCCTTCTCGGTGGAAATCTTGGTGACCTTGGCGCTCCACACCGGCCGTCCGGTGTTGTGCAGCTTGGCGTCGCGTCGCTGGCGCAGGTCGAGTACCAGCTGGGTGCGCAGCGGGTCGACGGCGAACGCCTTGAGCTGTTCGCGGGCCGCGTCGACGTCGGGCGTGGCGGCCGTCTGCAGCGCGATCAGCTTCTCGGTGAGGCCGTTGTAGACCTCCAGCGCCTTGACGGCCTCGGCCTGGTCCTTCGACGGGGCGGCGCTGGAGGCGGCGGTGCTCGGCGAGCTGGCCGGCGGTGCGGGAGTTTCGCCGTTGCAGCCGGACACCGCGACGGCGGCCAGCGCCACGGCGGTGGTGGCGAGCAGGGTACGGATACGGAGGTTACGAGCGGGGGCGGTGATCACCGTTATGTCCTTCCAGCCAGTGAACTACAAGCGCAACTTGTACATTGCAATTTGCAGATGGTTGGAGGACTGGCAAGCTATCCCGGCCCCCCACCGGTCTTCGCGACTTGCGATCTATGGACGCCTATCGAGGCCGTGCGGTTGCTACGGCGTGCAGCAGGTCACGTGAGCGCGGCGATCGCGCAGGGCTACGTGACATCGGTGGCCGCCGTCGACGGCTCGCCGAGTGGGGCGCGTCGCGCTCCCTCTATCGGCGTGGGTCCGGATTGCGCATCTCATTTCGCCTCCCCCGTGGTGGTGCATCCGTCCACATGCAACAAAAGTCGCCGGATGCCCAGTGCCGCCCCCGTTGGCGGATTGATCAGCAACCTTGACCATAGCGTGAATCCCTTTTCGCGCAACAGGGTTTGCCACCCATCACCGTGCGTCAGGACAGCCAGCATCCACGAACAGGCGTACTACGCCTGAGCAGCTGACCGACCCACCATCGCTTGATCAGCGCTGAGTCCAATCGGGATGGTTGATGGAGATACCGGCGCAAGTCAGTGCAATTAGGAGGAAGATTCACATCCGCTGCGGTGAAGTGGTGGACGCTGCGGTGATACGCCTCCGACAATGATGATTCTTCGCATCGGCGCATCGGCACGGGGGTAGATCATGACAGAGACGCAGACGACCCGCGAGGCGCGTAGCCAAACTGCGGATTCCCGCAGCCGCTGGTGGCCCGCGCTGGCGGTAACGCCGCTGCTGCGCTGGCTGGTGGTGCGCCATTCGGTGCCCGCCGAGGCTTCGGTGCTGACCATCTGCCCGCAGTGCGGTGCGCAGCTGAGTCCTGGGCATCCGGCGGCGTGGCCGCTGGCGCGCTGCCGCTGCGGCCAGCGTCTGGGGGCCCGGCCGCTGACCGTGGAGGCCATGGTGGTGGTGCTCGCCGCCGTGCTGGTGGCCGGACCATTCACCGGATGGGAACGGGCCGCGTTCGGCTGGTGGATCGCCTGCTGGATCGTGCTGTCGTGCGTCGACCTGGCGGTGCACCGGCTGCCGACCACGCTGACCTACGCCGCGGCGGGTGGCCTGCTGGTGCTGCTGGCTGCGGCGGCGGTGGCCGCCGGGGATCCAGGGCGGCTGGCCCGGGCCGCCGCCGGCGGGGTCGGTGTGTGGCTGCTGCTGGCCGCCGGGGCGATGTTCGGCAGCAGCGGGCTGGGCGGCGGCGACGTGCGGGCCGGGTTGTCGGTAGGGATCGCGGCCGGCTGGGTGTCCTGGTTCGCCATCGTCAGTGCGGTGTTTCTGTCCGGCGTGGTCATGGCGGGGTACGGGCTGTGGCTGGTGGCTCGGCGCCGGGGAACGCTGAGGTCGGCAGCCGCGTTCGGACCGAGCATGTTCATTGGCACCTTGCTGGCCGTGCTGCTGCTGCAGGGGATGCTGCGGCACGTCTGATCGCGCCGGACAGGAGGAGATGCGACGGCGGGGTGCGGTCAGCGGAAGTCGCGGCTGGCCACGGTGGTGGCGATCGGCAGCGCCTGCAGGTGCTCGGCGACGAGGTTGACCACACCGGATGCCGACTGCAGCGTCCCCCGGATAATCAGCGCGGGGCTGGCCTTGGCGACCTGACGGAACCTGATCCACGCGCCCTGGGAGACCACGACGTTGAGGATGCCCGTCTCGTCCTCGAGGCTGAGGAACGTCACGCCGCGGGCGGTGGCCGGGCGTTGCCGGTGCGTGACCAGCCCGCCGACCAGGACGCGGGTCTTGTCCGGCACGCCGGACAGGCGTACCACCTGCAGGGCACCGGCCGCGTCCAGCCGCGCCCGCACCAGCTCGATCGGGTGGCTGTCCGGGGACAGGCCGGTGGCCACGACGTCGGCGACGAGCAGGTCGACGTCGGTCATGCCGGGCAGGGTCGGGGCGTGCAGTCCGCCGACGGTGCCCGGCAGCCGGTCGGGGGTGTCGCGCACGGCGGCGCCGGCGGCCCACAGTGCCTCGCGGCGGCCCAGCCCGAACACGGCGAAGGCGTCGGCGGTGGCGAGGTACTCCAGCTGGCCGACGGTCAGCCCGCAGCGGCGGGCCAGGTCGCTCATGCTGGTGTATGGACCGCCCGCGTCGCGTTCGGCCACGATGCGCAGCGCGGTCTCCTCGGAGATGCTGTCGACCTGATCCAGGCCGAGGCGTACCGCCGGGCCGCCCAGTCCCCATTCGTGGGGTTTCTCGCCGGGCGCCGAACCCCACCGGGTCGACGCCGTGGACTCCAGGGTGGCCTTGGCGCCGGAGGCGTTGATGCAGGGCCGGTGGACCTGCACGCCGTGGCGGCGGGCGTCGTCGACGAGCGACTGCGGGTTGTAGAACCCCATCGGCTGCGCTTTGAGCAGCGCGGCCAGGAATGGGCCCGGGTGGTAGCGCTTGAGCCATGCCGAGGCGTAGACCAGGTAGGCGAAGCTCATCGCGTGTGACTCCGGGAAGCCATAGTTGGCGAACGCGGCCAGCTTGAGGAAGATGTCGTCGGCGACCTCACCGGTGATGCCGTTGGCGTGCATGCCCTGGTAGAGCCGGTCTTTGAGCGCGTCCATCTTGGCCGCGCTGCGTTTGGAGCCCATCGCCCGGCGCAGCTGGTCGGCCTCGGCCGGGGTGAACCCGGCGACGTCGATGGCCAGCTGCATCATCTGCTCCTGCCATAGCGGCACGCCCAGGGTTTTCTCCAGGCTGTTGCGCATCAGCGGGTGGCCGTAGGTCGGCTCCTCCAGGCCGTTGCGGCGGCGGATGTACGGGTGCACCGAGCCGCCCTGGATCGGGCCGGGCCGGATCAGCCCGACTTCAACCACCAGGTCGTAGAAGGTGCGCGGCTTGAGCCGGGGCAGCGTGGACATCTGGGCGCGGCTTTCGACCTGGAACACCCCGACCGAATCCGCGCGGCACAGCATCGCGTAGACCTCCGGGTCGCCGCAGTCGAGGTCACCGAGGTCCAGCTCCTGGCCCAGGAAGTCGAACGCGTAGTGCAGGGCGCTGAGCATCCCCAGGCCGAGCAGGTCGAACTTGGTCAGCCCGGCGTCGGCCGCGGAGTCCTTGTCCCACTGCAAGACGGTGCGCTTGTCCATCCGGGCGTGTTCGACCGGGCACACCTCGGCGACCTCGCGGTGGCAGATCACCATGCCACCGGAGTGGATGCCCAGGTGCCGGGGCGCGTCCAGCAGCGCCCGCGCGTAGGTGACCACCTGCGCGGGGATGCCCTCGGCGGCGTCGTCGGAGATGTCCGACCACCGGTCGAGCTGCTTGGACCAGGCGTCCTGCTGGCCGGGCGAGTAGCCGAAGGCGCGGGCGACGTCGCGGACCGCCGAGCGGGGCCGGTAGGTGATGACGTTGGCGACCAGGGCGCTGTGGCGGCGGCCGTGCTTGTCGTAGACGTACTGGATGACCTCCTCGCGGCGGTCGGACTCGATGTCGACATCGATGTCGGGTGGCCCGTCGCGTTCGGGGGCGAGGAACCGCTCGAACAGCAGCCGCTGGGCCACCGGGTCGACGTTGGTGATCCGCAGCGCGTAGCAGACCGCGCTGTTGGCGGCGCTGCCGCGGCCCTGGCAGTAGATGTTGGCCTCGCGGCAGAACCGCACAATGTCCCACACGACCAGGAAGTAGCCGGGAAACTTCAGCTCCTCGATCATCGCCAGTTCCCGGTCGATCTGGGCCCAGGCGTCCGGGTGGGCCTGCCTCGGGCCGTAGCGGCGCTGGGCGCCTTCGTAGGTCAGGTGGCGCAGCCAGGTCGCCTCGGTGTGCCCGGCCGGGACATCGAACGGCGGCAGTTCAGGGGCGATCAGGCCGAGGTCGAAGGCGCACTCCTGGCCAAGGCGGGCGGCGTGGGCGACCGCGCCCGGGTAGTCGGCGAACCGGGCGGCCTGCTCGGCACCGGAACGCAGGTGCGCGGTGCCGGCGGCGGGAAGGTACGGGTCCAGGTCGTCCAGTGAGGACCGCGCCCGCACCGCGGCGACCACCGCGGCGAGCCGGGCCCGGGCGGGCGCGTCATAGTGCACGTTGCCGGTGGCCACCACCGGCAGACGGACGGCGGCGGCGAGATCGGCGAGGGCGTCGTTGCGGTCGCCGTCGGCCGGGCTGCCGTGGTCGATCAGCTCGACGGCCACGTTGTCGGCGCCGAACAGGGCGGTCAGCCGGTCGAGCTCGCGGCGGGCGGCGTCTGGCCCGCCAGAGAGCAGGGCGGCGGGGACAGTGCCTTTGCGGCAGCCGGTCAGCGCCACCACATGCCCGGCCAGCCCGGCCGCCATCGCCTCCAGGTCGTAGACCGGGCGGCCTTTCTCCCCGCCTGCCAGGTGCGCGGTGGACAACATCCCGGCGAGCCGGTGGTAGCCCTCCTGCCCGCGGGCCAACAGCAGCAGGTGCTGGCCGGCTGGGTCGGGCACGCCGGTCTGCCCACTGGGCAGGCCGAGGGACACCTCCACCCCGTACACGGTCGGCAAGCCGATCGCCTTGGCCGCACCGGCGAAGACGACCGCGCCGTAGAACCCGTCGTGGTCGGTCAGCGCCAGGGCGTCCAAGCCCAGCCGGGCCGCCTCGGTGGCCAGATCCTCCGGGGAGCTCGCACCGTCGAGGAAGGAGAAGTTGCTGTGGCAGTGCAGCTCGGCGTACGCGATGGTGGCCGTTGGGCGGATCAGGGCGGGTGCGGTGAACGGGGCGCGTTTGCGCGTGAAGCCGGGCGCGTCGCCGCCGTCGGCGTCGGCGAGGGGGTCGGTGACCCGTCCGGCCAGCCGCTGCTGCAGCTGCTCCCAGCCCAGATGTGATTGCGCGTCGAAGCGGCTCATGACGTGCTCAATCGAACGACCCGGTGATCGCCCACCGGCCTGCGGCGAGGCTGAGCTGCACGGCTTCGCCGTCGTCGAGCACCAGCTGCAGCCGGACCGCCCGCCGGGTGTCGGTGGCGTCCCACCACCGCTCGGCGACCGCCCACGGCCCGAACCATTCCCGCACGGCGGCCGCGCCGCCGGTGCGGTGCAGCCGCACGGGTAGCCCGGACATGGCCAGCCGCGCGTCCACGCCGATGTCGGTTCCGGCGGCGTCGACCAGCCGGACCGGCTCGGGCACGCCGTTGAGGGCGGGGAACGGTGCCAGCAGCGCGCCGGGCCACGGTCCGTCCGGGCGGGCCGGGCGGCGCTCGTCGCCGAACGGGACGGCGGTGACCATCTGGTCGGGATCGCGGCCGCCGCCGGCGACGGGTACCAGCACTGCCTCGGGCCCGAGCAGGCCCTGCACCCGGTGCAGCGCACGGTGCGCCCGGTCCCGGCTGGGTCCGGCCTCGCCCCACAGTCCTGGCTGCAGACCGACGTGGCGGACCAGCCCGTGCGGGATCAGCCGCAGGGCGACCAGGCCGCTGGCCAGTTTGCGGCGGGTGAGCCAGCCGTCGAGCTGCCAGCGGGTCCGGTCGGCGATCGCGGTCTCGGTGAGCAGCCCGTCGTGGCGCCACAGCCGCGACAGCTCCTGCCCCTGCTCGGTGACCGCGCAGATCTCCAGCCGGGTGGCGGCCAGACCGTATCCGGCCAGCCGCTCGTGCAGCCGGACCGCGAGGGCGCGGGCGGCGAATGCGCCGGCGTCGACGCGGGCGACGGGCTCGTCGAACGTCTCGGCGACGATCAGGTCAGGTGGGGGCTGGCGCACGTGCAGCGGCCGGTCGTCGCGGCCGGCGGCGAGCCGGTGGGCGATCGCCCCGTCGAGCCCGAACCGGTCCAGGACCTGCGAGCCGTGCAGCGCCGCGAACGCGCCCAGGGTGGTGATGCCCATGCGCCGCAACAGGTCCACCAGCCTTGCCCGTTCCAGGGTCGCCACCGGCAGGTCGGCGAGGTAGGCCGCGGTCTGCCCCGGCGGCACGTGGTGACCCTCGCGGGCGGCCAGCAGCGCGGCGAAGATGCCGTCGGCGACGCCGATCTGCGCCTCCACCGTGGTGTCGACGGCGACCTGTTCGACGATCCGCTCGGCGGCCTGTTCCTCGCCGCCGAAGTAGCGGGCCGGGCCGCGGGCGGCGAACGCGCACGCGCCGGGCCGCACGATCGCGACCCCGGCGGCGACCTCCTCGACGGCGGCTACGACCGGCTCGAACGCGGCCGCGTCGCGGGCCTCGTCGTAGATCACGACGGTGAGCTGCGGGCAGCGGCTTTGCGCCTCGCGCTTACGTAGCCCGCGGCGGACCCCGGCGTTGCGCGCGGCTGCGGAGCAGGCGACCACCCGGTTGGCGTGCAGGACGGCCACCGGGTCCTCGGGCTGGGCCAGGCCGGTGTGGATCGCGGCGATCACCGGCCAGTCTGGGCACCAGACCAGCATGGTGCGTACCGCGGTGCTCACCGGACCACCTGCAGGCGCCGCTGCCCGCTGCCCTGCTGCTCCGGGGCGGGCAGGGTGGCCTGGAACTGGGGATCTTCGGGCAGCCACACCTGCGCCCGGCGCGGGCGGCCCGCCGCGCCCCGGCCGGTGACCGACACCGTGAGGTGGCGGCAGCGCAGCCGCCGCCGTCCGTACCAGGGTCCGCCTTCGGCGGTCAGGGTCATGGTCGCGCCTGGCCAGGCGTTCATCGTCACCAGGGTGGCGTCGTTGGCCCGGGCTCGGGCCGACAGTTGCGAGCACACCGCGGCCGCCGGGGTCGCGGCCGGGGCCACTACCACCAGGTCGAACCCGTCGAGCAAGGTGGCCACGACGGTGGTCAGGTCGGGGCCGGGCTGGGGCACCAGGGCCAGATGGTCGAGGTGCACGCCCATCGTCTTCGCGGCGGCAAGCGACAGCGCCG
>JBIOYL010000189.1:0-3947 GCA_044870185.1 Actinomycetes bacterium
ACCGGGGCGATACCGGCACTCGGCCGCTCGCCCACAGACCTGGAGCGGGTGCTGGCGCAGGCGGCAATGTTTCCGCGGCTTCGGTACATGGGCTCGAAGTACCGTCTCGTTCCGCACCTGGCTGCTCTGTTCGGCGAACTCGGAGCACGTACGACCCTCGACGCCTTCAGTGGGAGCGGGGTCGTCGCCTACGGGCTCAAGGCGCTCGGCTGCTCGGTGACGACGAACGACGTTCTCGCCTTCCCAGCCGTCATCGCAGAGGCCACGGTCGCCAACCAGCACGTCCGTCTCACCGCCGCCGATGTGGAGCAGATCACCGGCCCACCGGCCGACGAGCGGGACTTCATCCAGCGCACCTTCGACGGGCTCTACTTCACCGCCGCAGACCGTGCATTCCTCGACTCCGCCTGGTCACACATCGACCGGATGAAGGGCCACAAACGAGCCCTGGCAATCTCGGCACTGGTGCTGGCCGCCGCTCGGAAGCAGCCACGCGGCGTGTTCACCTTCACCGACCTTCGCTACGACGACGGCCGCCGGGACCTGCGGCTCTCGCTGCAGGAGCACTTCGCCGAGACCGCCCAGGCCTACAACGCCGTCGTGTTCGACAACGGCCGGCCCTGCCGGGCGATCTGCGGCGACGTGTTCGCCCTCGACCCGGTCGGTTACGACACGGTGTATCTCGATCCACCGTACGCACCGCCCCGAGACGACAACTGCTACATCAAGCGGTATCACTTCCTGGAAGGGCTCGCGGTCTACTGGCGTGGCCAAACGATCCTCGAGGCCACGCGGACGAAGAAGCTCGCGAAGCGCTACACCCCGTTCTCCTACAAGCACACCGTCGTCGGGGCGCTGCGCGCCACCTTCAAGCGGTTCGCCCGCTCGACGATCGTGCTGTCGTACTCGTCGAATGCCGTGCCCGACGCCGAGACGATCGAGGCACTGCTGCGCGAGGTCAAGGGTGAGGTCGACGTGCGAGAGATCGACCACCGCTACCACTTCGGCACCCATGCCCAAGCTGAGCGGCGGGCGGCGACCGAGTACCTCTTCGTCGGCCGATGAGCCAGTCACTGCCGTCCTTCGCGGAGTACGTCGCGTCGCTCAGCCAGCTCAGCAACCCCTTCGATCCGACCATCTCGACGGCGGAGAGCGAGGAGATTCGGGCCGTTGCTGGGCAGCCCGCCGGCTTTGCCACCATCGACCGTGCGACACTGGTCGCCTTCGTCGCCGACAACCCGAATGCGGTGCCGGTGCTGGGCCTCGCCGTTGGGCTTACGCGCGAGAAGCTCACGTCCTGGTCGCGCGTGCCGGTACCCGCCGCACGGCCGCAGCCGCCGGGGCGACCGGCCGGCGTGTGGAGGACGTCCGTGGCTGAGAGGTGGATCGCGCGATGACGGCGTTTGCGCTCACCGCCGGGCAGCGGCGACTCCAGGCCGAGGCACGCACGCTCGCCCGTGAGGTGCTCGCCCCGCTGGCCCGGGCCGGGCAGCCGGGCCGGGTGAACCGTCCCCTGGTCCGCGCGCTCGGCGAGCACGGCCTGCTCGCCCGCCTGTTCCCGGCTCCGCCGGCGGCCGCCTCCGTGCTGGAGCTGTGCCTGCTGCGGGAGGCGCTCGCCCGCGAGTCGACCGAGGCGGAGACCGCGCTCGCCCTGCAGGGGCTCGGCGGCCGGCCGATCGCGCTGGCCGGCCGGCCGGCCGTCGCCGCCCGCTGGGTCCCGGCCGTGGCCGCCGGCCGGGCGGTGGCCGCCTTCGCCCTGTCGGAGCCGGGCGCCGGCTCGGACGCGGCCGCGCTGGAGCTGCGCGCCGAACCGGCCGCGGCCGGCGACGGCTGGCGCCTGCTCGGCGAGAAGACCTGGATCTCCAATGCGCCGGACGCCGACGTCTACACGGTGTTCGCCCGCACCACCCCGGGGGTGCGGGGCCGCGGCGTGACCGCCTTCGCGGTGCCCGGCGACGCGCCGGGCCTGGCCGGGTCGCCGCTCGAGCTGCTCGCGCCGCACCCGATCGGCCGGCTGCGGTTCGACGGCGTGCCGGTCGGCCCGGAGCAGGTCCTCGGCGAGGTCGACCACGGCTTCGCGCTCGCCATGCGCAGCCTCGACCTGTTCCGCCCGAGCGTCGGCGCCGCCGCGGTCGGCATGGCCCAGGCCGCGCTGGACGCCGCCGTCGCCCACGCCGAGACCCGCCACGCGTTCGGCCGGCCGCTGCGCGAGCAGCAGGCCGTCGCCCACGCGCTCGCCGACATGGCGACCAGGATCTCGGCGGCGCGGCTGCTGGTGTACGCGGCCGCGAGCCTGGCCGACGCCGGCCGCGCCGGCGCCACCGCGGCGGCCGCCATGGCCAAGCTGCAGGCGACCGAGACCGCCCAGGCCGTGGTCGACGCCGCCGTGCAGGTCCACGGGGCGGCCGGCCTGGAGCGCGGCCACCTGCTCGAGCACCTGTACCGCGAGGTGCGGGCCCTGCGCATCTACGAGGGCACCTCGGAGATCCAGCGGACGATCGTCGCCCGCGAGCTGTTCGCCGGGCGTCTGCCCGAGCCGTGAAAGGAGCACACCATGAGCCGATTCCGCGGCTCGGCCGGGCTGACGGCCGACTGGCGGCACTTCGCCTACGGCGAGCGCGACGGGGTGGCCACGGTCACCTTCAACCGTCCCGAGCGGCTGAACGCGCTCACCTTCGAGGTCTACGCCGACCTGCGCGACCTGCTGGCCGAGCTGCCCCGGCGGCAGGGCGTGCGCGTGCTGGTGCTCACCGGCACCGGCCGGGGCTTCTGCTCGGGCGGCGACGTGCACGACATCATCGGGGCGCTGCAGCAGCTGGGCCCCCACGAGCTGCTCGAGTTCACCCGCATGACCGGCGCGGTGGTGCAGCGCATGCGCGAGCTGCCCCTGCCGATCGTCGCGGCGGTCAACGGCGTGGCGGCCGGCGCCGGCGCGGTGCTCGCCCTGGCCGCCGACTTGCGCCTGCTCGCCCGCTCCGGCTCGCTCGCCTTCCTGTTCACCAAGGTCGGCCTGGCCGGCGCCGACATGGGCGCCGCCTACCTGCTGCCCCGGCTGGTCGGGCTCGCCCGGGCCACCGAGCTGCTGCTGCTCGGCGACCGGGTCGACGCCGACGCGGCCGAGCGGATCGGGCTGGCCACCGCGGTCGTGGCCGACGCCGAGCTGCCCGCGGCCACCGCCGACCTGGCCGCCCGGCTGGCCGGCGGCCCGGCGCTGGCCTACGCGACCACCAAGGCGCTGCTCGCCCGCGAGCAGGACCTGCCCCTGGCCGGCGCGATCGAACTGGAGGCGATGGCCCAGGCCCTGCTCATGCGCTCGGCCGACCACGCCGAGTTCTACGCGGCCTTCACCGAGGGGCGGGCGCCCAGGTGGACCGGGCGATGACCCGGCGGACGCCCAGATGGGCCGGGCGATGACCGGCCCGCACCGGATCGTGGCCGCGCCCGGCCTGGCCCCCGCCGTCGGCTTCGCCCACGCCGTGGTCGCCGCGCCCGGCCGCACGGTGTACGTGGGCGGCCAGACCGCCCAGCGCCAGGACGGGTCGATCGGCGGGGCCGACATCGCCGAGCAGTTCGACCTGGCCGCCGGCAACGTGGTGGCCGCCCTGGCCGCCGCCGGCGCCCGCCCCGAGCACCTCGTCGCCCTGCACATCTACGTCACCGACGCGGCCGCCTACCGGGCCCGGCTGGCCGAGCTCGGCCGCGCCTACCGGCGCCATTTCGGCCGCCACTACGTGGCCAGCGCGCTGTTCGAGGTGGCCGGCCTGTTCGACCCGGCCGCCCTGGTCGAGCTGGTCGCCACCGCCGTGGTCCCCGCCGCGGCCGGGGCGCGCGGCGGCTGAGCCGCCCGGCCCAGTCGTGGCGCCCGCTCGGCGCGGCGGCTGAGCCGCCGGCCCGGCCGCGGCGCCCGGCCGGCCGCGGCGCTCGCGACGGTCCGCCCCGGCCGGGCT
>JBIOYL010000190.1:0-11402 GCA_044870185.1 Actinomycetes bacterium
TGGGCGCCTGGCCGCCGGCGGCCGGCGGCTGGCCGGCCGTGCCCGGGCGGCGCTCGACACCCTCGGCCTGATCCTGAGTCCGTCCTGGCCGACCGGCCCGGACGGGACCCGCAACCCCGCCCGTCCCAGCCCCGGCCGCTAGCCCATCCCTGGCCCCGGCCACAGATCACGTGCCCGGGCGGCACCGGGATCAGCCCTGTGCGGTCCCGGCGCGTTCGAGCAGGCCGGCGGCGTCGTCGAGATCGGCGTGGCAGCGGCCGACCCAGGTGTCGCCCCAATAGAAGTTGCAGCTGGTCTCGGCGCGGAGCACACGCCAACGGGCCTGCTCCAGGTCATGGTCCAGCGCCGAGCCTCGGGCGCCGGTGGCGCCGTCGACGGCGTCGCGGCGGGCGGCGTGGACGGCCTGGCTGACGTCGGCGACGCGGGCCAGCGCGTCGCGTTGGGCTTGGGAGCCGGTCCACTGCGTGAAGCCGCCGCCGTGGTGCCAGCCGGTGTTCCAGGCGCCGGGACGGACCGTGACCTCGCCGTGGACGCCGTACCGGTCGAGATGGTCGTGGATGAAGCAGGGCCGGATGCCGGAGCTCCGGCCCTGCTTGACGCGTTCGAGCAGCTCGGCGTGGAAGACCGTCCAGAAGTTGCCCTTCGGGGAGGTGTTGCGGAACCAGCCGCCGTTGTCGCCGTCGGTGCAGGTGGTGACGAGCGGCGGGAAGCCGCAGAACCTGGTGCGCTCGCGGACCTCGTGGATGAACCAGCCGGCGTCCATGCCGGCCTCTTGGGCGTCGGACAGCTCGCGGTCGCGGACCACCACGATGATCTCGTCGCCGCCGAACCGGGCGAGGTGCGGCCGGTAGCGCAGCTCCTCCCAGCGCATCGGCGTGACGGCCTCGACGTGGGCGCTGTCGACCAGCACGTACCGGTACCCGAGGCGCCTGAGGGTCGGGATTAGCTCCATGTGGAAGCCCAGCTCCGGCGGCCAGAACCCCTGGAAGCGGTCGCGGTGGAACAGGTGCCGGCCGATGCCCTGCCAGCGGCCGAGCTGCTCGTCCCAGTCGGCGGGCGGGATCAGCGGGAGCACCGGATGGTAGTAGGCGGTGGCGAGGACGTCGATGACCTGGGTGTTCTGCAGGTGCCACAGCAGCGAGCCGCAGTCGACCGTGCCGTAGACGCGCTGCTGGAAGGCGGGGCTGGCGAGCGTCTCGAGCAGCGTGCCCGACAGCGACAGGTGCACGCGGGCGATGTCGGCGTCACGCCACAGCGACCGGGGGATGCGGTCGAGCGCCCACAGGATCTCCCGCGCCTCCCAGTCGTTGTCGGCAAGCAGGTGCTCGAGGTTGCCGGCCGGCTGGTGCAGGTTCAGCACCAGCGCAAACGAGATGTCGTCGGGCATGGCGGGCCTCATCAGAAGTCGCTGGTCACGATGTCGGCGGTCCGGCGGGCCAGCTCGGCGCCGTAGTCGGTCCAGATGCCCTGCCCCCAGTAGCGATAGCAGCTGGTCTCGGCGGTCAGCAGGTGGAACAGGGCGTTGCGGTAGCGAGGGTCGTCGCTGGGCACGCCGCGGGCGAGGACCCGCTCGTGGAACAGCGAGCTGGCGTGCTCCATCGGGATCAGCACGTGGTCGTAGCCGCGCACCCAGGAGATGTCGTTGGTCCAGCTGCCCCCGTCCACGTGGAAGCGGCCATCCTCGCGCCGGAGCTGGTCGATCACGGCGGCGAGCCGGTCCGGGCCGTCACCGGGCGCCATCCGCTGCCAGATGCGCTGCTGGAGGAGCGGCTGGACCGCCGGCAGGTCGGCCGGCCGGACGCCGCCGGCGAACAGCTGCTCCAGGTACTCGGTGACGTTCATGATCGGCGTGCCGGTGCCGGAGCACTCGCGGACCACCTCGAAGTACTTGGGCGGGAACTCGTTCATCATCACGCCGCCGTTCTCGCCGTCGGCGATCTGGGTGACCAGCGGCGGCACCGTGCGGCCGGCGAGCTCGACGCGGGGCAGGCCCTTGGCCTCGTAGTAGGGCTGCATCTGGCCGACCAGCTTGGTGTCGCTGCCTTGGGTCTTGACCACGGCGACGAGCTCGGCGGTCTCCCCCCGGGAGCTGGTGCAGACCAGGCGGTGGGGCAGGTGCGGGCGTGCCAGCGGCCGGCCGTCGGGCAGCTCGACGGTGTGCTCCTGGACGAGCACCCACTGGTAGCCGCAGTCGTTGAGCGTCTTGACGAACGCATGGGCCACGTCGGGGTGGTTGGGCAGCGCCATCTCCGCCGGCGAGAAGCCGCGCACCCGGCCCAGCGCCTCCAGGCCGAACAGCGCCGCGAAGTGGTGCTGCCAGGCACGCACGTGCAGGCGATAGTCCTGCACCGGCGTGGACGGGGCGACGGCATGCCCCCACGGGCAGCCGAGCCACTCGACGGCGCGCCGCAGGCCCGGGTCGCGGGCGAGCGGCCGCAGGGCGTCGATCACGTCGTCCAGGCCCATGCGCCGCAGCCCGTGGAGCAGCGTGCCGGAGTACTCCAGCATGATGCGCGGCTGGCGGCCCTCGGCGAGCAGCTGCGGGATGAACTCGCCCATCCGCTTGTAGCACCAGCGGAACACCGCCGCGTTGTGGTTGTCGCCGAGGTCGGGGTGCTCCAGCATCCACTGCAGGTTGCTGATCGTGGCGGCGGTGCGCAGGTCCGGGCCGCCGGCTGGGATCAGCGGCTGGTGCATGTGCAGGGCGATGGCGAACGCGCTGTCGATGGCGGCCAGGTCTGTCGGCGTCTGACCGGCGAACACCGGCCGCTGCCGCCCGGCGGCGACCGCGGCCTCGATCAGCCGCTCCGAGCCGCACAGGTTGGGCAGCCCGTCGACGTGCTCTGCAAGCTCGTGCGCTGCAAGCTCGTGCATGATCCTCCTCGGCGCCGGCACGCGCCGGCCGACATGCGCATCGGCCGTCAGGTGTGCCGGATGTGGTCGTAGACGTTCACATAGTCCTGCCCGGCCGGCGCCCACGAGTGGTCGGCCTGCATGGCGTTGCGCATCAGCTGCCGGAACTGCGCCGGGTAGGCGTGCCACAGGCCGATCGCGCGGGCCATCGCCGACTCCAGCGCGGCCTCGTCCACCTGGTGGAACACGTAGCCGTTGCGGTCCGAGGGCGGCCGGCCCGCGTGGTCGTGGTCGAACACGGTGTCGCACAGCCCCCCGATCGCCCGCACGATCGGCACGGTGGCGTACTTCGCGGCGATCAGCTGCGCCAGGCCGCATGGCTCGTACAGGCTCGGCATCACGACCAGGTCCGAGCCGGCGTAGATCAGATGGGCGAGCTCGGGGTCGTAGGCGAGCTCCAGGTGGCAGTCCGGATGGTCGTTGAGGTCCTGCTTCAGCTGCCAGAAGCGGTCGTCGATCGCCGGGCTGGTGCTCGAGCCGGTCAGCACGAACTGCGCCCCCTCCGCCAGCGCGTAGGAGACGGCGTGGTGGATGAGGTCGACGCCCTTCTGCTCGTCGAGCCGGCCGACGTAGGCGACGATCGGCTTGAAGTCGTCCCGGAGCCACAGCCGCTGCCGCAGCGCGTGCTTGTTGCCGTACTTGTCGTCGAGCGTGTCCAGCGAGTAGTTGTGCGGGATGTGCCGGTCGATCTCCGGGTTCCACAGGTCGTAGTCGACCCCGTTCAGGATCCCGCCGAACTTGTCGCCGTGCAGGTACAGCGTGTGGCCCAGCCCCTTGCCCTGGTCGGTGTGCTGCGCCTCCCAGGCGTGCTGCGGTGACACCGTGGTCACGAAGTTCGCGTACACGATGCCGCCCTTCAACAGGTTCAGCGCGCCCGGGTCGAAGTTGTCACGCAGCCGGGCGTCGTCGAAGAAATGCTCCGGGCGCTCCAGCCCCGTCGCCCACAGCACCTCCTCGTCGCAGATGCCCTGATGGCGGAAGTTGTGGACCGTGAGGCACACGCGCTGGTGTTCCATCCCGGCCTGCTGGTACAGCTCGTACAGCAGCACCGGCACCAGCGCCGTCTGCCAGTCGTGGCAGTGGATCACGTCCGGGCGCTTGCCGGCCCGCAGCAGGAACTCCATCGCCGCCTTGGCGAAGAAGGCGTAGCGGGTGACGTCGTCGTCGGCGCCGTACACGGCATTGCGGCTGAAGAAGTTGTCCTGCGAGTGCGGCTCGATGAAGTAGCACTTGCGGCCGTGCACGAACCCGAACCACACCGTGCAGTCGATGGCGCCGCTGTACCAGGGCACCGACAGGTCCTCATAGGAGACGCACAGGTCGGAGATCTCCCCGTAGCGCATGCAGTCGTACTTCGGCAGGACGATCTCGACGGCGTGGCCGCGGACCTCCAGCTCGCGGCTCAGCCCGAACACGACCTCGCCCAGGCCGCCGGCCTGGACCACCGGAGCGCACTCCGAGGCGACCATCACGACATACATGACGCGCACCTGCGCAGGGTGTGCACCCCGGCACCTGGCCGGGCGGGGCGGACGATCGTGGGGAGCATGCGGCGACCGGTCGGCGTCCCGGCGGGCCTGGTCGAGCGGGCGCCGCATCCCAGTAGCGATGAATGGCGTGACAAAGAAAAACCACCTGTTCTGCGTCCGAGGTTGAACTCTCAGACGGACCCTGCGACGGGTCCGTGTGCCGATGCGCCACCACGCGGCACATCGGTGCCCCTCGGTGGGCGGGCGGCGGAGGGGCGCCGTCGGTGGGCGACCGCCTCCGGGCATGACAAGTTGGGGAGCGTAGGGCCAAATGACCGGATCGTCAAGGCCCATGTGCGGCCGCACCCCGAGGAGCCCGCCGACGGATCCCGCGTGAGCAGGGACGATGCGCCAGGCCGCCAACGAGCAGACACTTGAGGGCATGAGCGGGCAGGGCATGGATGGGCAGGGCACGAGCGGGCAGGGCATGGGCGGGCCGCACACGGCGAACCGGCTGGCCGGCGAGACCAGCCCGTACCTGCTCCAGCACGCCCACAACCCGGTCGACTGGTACCCGTGGGGACCCGAGGCGCTGGAGCGGGCCAGACGCGAGGACAAGCCGATCCTGCTGTCGATCGGCTACGCCGCCTGCCACTGGTGCCACGTCATGGCGCACGAGTCGTTCGAGGACTCCGCGACCGCGGCGCTCATGAACCAGCACTTCGTGTGCGTCAAGGTCGACCGTGAGGAGCGGCCCGACCTCGACGGCATCTACATGGACGCCGTGCAGGCGATGACCGGCCAGGGCGGCTGGCCCATGACCGTGTTCTGCACCCCGGACGGCGCCCCGTTCTTCGCCGGCACCTACTTCCCGGCCAGCGACCGCTACGGCATGCCGAGCTTCCGCACGGTGCTCGCCGCCGCGGCCGACGCCTGGCGGACCCGGCGCCAGGACGCCGTCCGCCAGGGCCAGCGGCTGGTCGAGCACATCGCCGCCCAGGCCGGCGGCCTGCAGGCGGCGGCGCCGCTCGACCCCGCCGTGCTCGACCAGGCCGAACAGGGGCTGCGTGGGCTGTTCGACCCGGCGTGGGGGGGCTTCGGGCGGGCGCCCAAGTTCCCGCAGCCGATGACGCTGGAGTTCCTGCTCCGCCGGCACCTGGCCGGCTCGAAGGGCGCGCTCGACATGGTCGAGCTCACCCTGCACCGGATGGCCGCCGGCGGCGTCCACGACCAGCTCGGCGGCGGCTTCCACCGCTACGCGACCGACGGCCGCTGGCAGGTGCCGCACTTCGAGAAGATGCTGTACGACAACGCCCAGCTGGTGCGGCTGTACGCGCGCGCCTGGCTGGTGACCGGCCGGCCCCGCTGGCGGCAGGTGGCCACCGGCACGGCCGACTACCTGCTGGGCGAGCTGCGCCACCCGGCGGGCGGCTTCTTCTCCTCCCAGGACGCCGACTCCGAAGGGGTCGAGGGCAGGTTCTTCGTGTGGCCCTACCGGGAGCTGGTCGAGCTCGCCGGCGAGGCCGTGGCCGCCTGGTACGGCGCCCTGCCCGAGGGCAACTGGGAGCACGGCGACAACATCCTGTGGACGCCGCGCGACCCCGCCACCGTGGCCGGCGAGCAGGGGATCGGCGTCGACGAGCTCGAACGGCAGGTGGCCGAGGCCCGGCCCAGGCTGCTCGCGGCCCGGCAGCGCCGCGTCCACCCGGGCACCGACGACAAGGTGCTCTGCGCCTGGAACGGCCTGGCCATCTCCGGCCTGGCCGAGGCCGGCCGGGCCTTCGGCGAGCAGCGCTTCGTCGACGCCGCCGTGGCCGCGGCCGACTTCCTGCTCGGCGAGCTGCGCACGCCGGCCGGGCGGCTGCTGCGCTCCTGGCGGGACGGCAAGGCCGGCCCGCCCGGCTACCTGGACGACTACGCGAGCCTGGCCGAGGCCTGCGTCACGCTGTACGAGACCACCTTCGCGACGGGCTGGCTGCGCGAGGCCCGCGCGCTGGCCGACGCCATGCTCGAGCTGTTCGCCGACCCGGACGGCGGCCTGTTCCAGACCGGGGCCGACGCCGAACCGCTCGTCTTGCGCCCCAAGGAGCTGGTCGACAACGCGGTCCCCGCCGGCAACTCCCTGGCCGCCGACGCGCTGGTGCGCCTGGCCAAACTGACCGGCGACGACCGCTACGCCGAGACCGGGCGGTCCGCGCTGCGCCCGGTCGCCGGCGCCGCCGCACGGGCGCCGACCGGCTTCGGCCACGCGCTCGGCGTGATCGACTTCGCCCTGGCCAGGGTGCGCGAGGTGGCCATCGTGGGCGACCCGGCCGGGCCGGACACCCGCGCGCTGGTCGAACGCGCCTGGCGCACCTGGTCGCCGAACCGGGTCCTGGCCATGGCCGCCGCGGGCGACGCCGAGGCGGCCCGCGCCGTGCCGCTGCTCGCCGACCGTGGCCTCCGCGACGGCAGGGCCACCGCCTACGTCTGCGAGCACTTCGCCTGCCAGCAGCCGGTGACCGACCCGGACGCGCTCGCCGCACAGCTGTGAGGGCTCCCGGCCTCCGGCCGACCCGACGCTGGACGCTGCCCGGCGATGCGCCCATAGTTGAGCGGTTGAGCGGCGGCCACCATCGCCGTCGAGGAGGGTCCGCATGCCCGGGCACGACGTGATCGTCGTCGGCGCCTCCGCGGGAGGGGTCGAGGCGCTGGACCGCCTGGTCGCGGCCCTGCCGGACGACCTGCCGGCGTCGCTGTTCGTGGTGCTGCACGTGCCGCCGACCGGGCGCAGCGCGCTGCCCGACATCCTGCGCCGGCACTGCAGGCTGCCGGTGGCGCACGCGATCGACGGGGAGGCGGTCAAGCCGGGGCAGGTCTACGTCGCACCTCCCGACCAGCACCTGCTGGTCGCCGACGGGCAGGTCCGGCTCGGCCGGGGGGCGCGCGAGAACGGGCACCGACCGGCCATCGACCCGCTGTTCCGCAGCGCCGCCCGCGAGTACGGCCCGCGGGTGGTGGGGGTCGTGCTGTCGGGGGTCCTGGACGACGGCACGGCCGGGCTGGCCGCGGTGAAAGCCGGGGGTGGGGTCGCCATCGTCCAGGAGCCGGCCGACGCCATGTACCCGGCGATGCCACAGCATGCGCTCGAGAACGTCGCCGTCGACCACGTGCTGGCGGCGGGGGAGATCGCCGCGGCGCTGGACCGGCTCGCCCGGGAGCCGGCCCGAGGCCCAGGCCGCCCCGACCGTGGTTCGTCGGGTGCCCGGCCGGCGCGACCGCTTCGGGGAGGCGGCGACCCCACCCGGGTGTGAGCCCGAGGGCGTATGAGCGCCGGCCGGTGGGCTGGCAGGACGTTGGGAGCTGGGGTGGCGGACGTGGACCTCGACACAGGCAGGCATGGCGACCCGGAGGGGCTCGAGCTCCTGCTCGACCACCTGCGGCGCACCCGAGGGTTCGACTTCACCGGGTACAAGCGCACGACCCTGTCGCGGCGCGTCGACAAGCGCATGCTCGCGCTCGGGATCGAGCGCCACGTCGACTACATCGACCGGCTCGAGGTCGACCCGGAGGAGTTCACCCGGCTCTTCAACACCATCCTGATCAACGTCACCAGCTTCTTCCGTGACCCGTCCGCCTGGGAGTACCTGACCACCGAGATCATCCCGCGGATCCTGGCCGGCCGGGGCCCAGGCCAGCCGATCCGCGTGTGGAGCGCCGGCTGCGCGCAGGGCGCCGAGGCGTACACCATCGCGATGTGCCTGGCCGAGGTCATGGGGCCCGACGAGCTGCGCGACCGGGTGAAGATCTACGCAACCGACATCGACGAGGAGGCGCTGAGCCAGGCCCGGCAGGCGCACTACTCCGCCCACGAGCTGGAGGGGCTGCCAGACGGACTCCTCGAACGCTACTTCGAGCGCAACGGCTCCGGGTACGCGTTCCGCAAGGACCTGCGCCGCTCGGTGATCTTCGGCCGCCACGACCTCATCCGCGACGCGCCGATCTCCCGCATCGACCTGCTCGTGTGCCGCAACACGCTCATGTACCTCAACGTCGAGACGCAGGCCAACGTCCTGGCGCACTTCAACTTCGCCCTGCGCGACGGCGGCTACCTGTTGCTCGGCAAGGCGGAGATGCTGGTCGCCCACGCCGACCTGTTCACGGCGGTCGACCTCAAGCGCCGTGTGTTCAGGAAGGCGGGCGGGGCGACGCTGCGGGAGCGGCTGCTGGTGCTGACCGACGCGGCCGCCGACCCGGCCGACGAGCCGGCGGCCGGCAAGCGGCGGCTGAGTGAGCTGGCCTTCCAGAACGAGGCGGACGCGCAGGTCATCGTCGACGCCGCAGGCACGATCGCGCTGGCCAACGCGCAGGCGATGCGGCTGTTCCGGCTCGCGCCGGCCGACGTCGGCCGGCCGCTGAAAGACCTCGAGCTGTCCTACCGCCCGGTCGAGCTGCGCTCGCGGGTCCAGCAGGTCCACGCCGAACGCACGCCCTGGGTCGCCCGCAGCGTCGAGTGGCCGCGGCGCCCCGACGGCCCGACCTATGTCGACGTTCAGGTCACCCCCCTGATCGACGACCAGCAGACCGTGGCCGGCGTGAGTGTGGTCTTCACCGACGTGTCGCGCTACCGGCAGCTCCAGGAAGAGCTGGAGCATGCCAATCGGGGGCTGGAGGACGCCTTCGCGGAGCTGCAGTCGACCAACGAGGAGCTCGAGACCACCAACGAGGAGCTGCAGTCCACGATCGAGGAGCTGGAGACCACCAACGAGGAGCTGCAGTCGACCAACGAGGAGCTGGAGACCATGAACGAGGAGCTCCAGTCGGGCAACGAGGAGCTCCAGACCATCAACGACGACCTGTCCGTGCGCACCACGGAGCTCGACGAGGTCAACGCGTTCCTGGAGTCGATCCTGACGAGCCTGCGCGGCGGCGTCATGGTGCTCGACAACGACCTGGTGGTCCAGGTCTGGAACCACCGCTCCGAGGACCAGTGGGGCCTGCGCGGCGAGGAGGTGCAGGGCCAGCACTTCCTGAACCTCGACATGGGCCTGCCCTTGGAGCGGCTCCGCACCGTCCTCAGGACGGCGCTGTCGGGGGAGCCGGGACCGCACGAGATCGTGCTGGATGCGGTCAACCGCCGCGGCCGCCCGATCCGCTGCCGGGTCACCTGCACCCCCCTGCGGGGCAGCGACAGCGAGATCCGCGGGGTCATCCTGCTGACCGAGGAGCTCGAGCCCGAGCGCTGACGGCGAGCGCCCGAGCACCCGGCCGCCTGCGAGGCCCAGCCTGGTGGCCGCCGCCGCGCAGCGGGCCGTCGCGCAGCGGGCCGGCCGCTCAGCCGGCGGCGCGGACCTCGATCTGGCCGCCCACCACCCGCGTGGAGTAGGCCGGCTGCGACGCGGCGGCCGGCCCCCGGCGGACCGCGCCGTCGCGCAGCCGGAAGGTGCTGCCGTGCCAGGGGCAGGTGACGCAGCCGTCGTGGAAGCTGCCCTCGTGCAGCGGGCCGCCCGCGTGGTTGCACACCTCGTCCAGCGCGTAGACCACGCCGCCGTCGCGGTAGAGCATGACGTCGACGTCGCCGGCCTTGACGACCTGGGCCTTGCCCTCGACCAGCTCGGCGGCCGGCAGCACGGCCGTCCACTCGGCCGGGCCCTGGTGGAAGGCGCGGCTCCGCTCGACGCCGTAGCCCTGGACGTAGGCCAGGTGCCCGCCGAGGTAGCCGGCGATGGTGACCGCCCCGAGCCCGGCCAGGCCCAGGGCGACCGCGGGCTTGCGCCTGCCCAGCGCCCTGGCCACCAGCGAGGCGGTATAGCAGGTGAGCGCCACCGTGTTGGCCGCCGCATGGACGATGCCGACCCGCCGGGTGGGGCCGTAGGTATCGGCCCAGTCCGACAGCCCGGCCGCCGCGGTCGGCAGGGCGGCGACGACGCCGGCGCCGACCAGGAAGTCGGCGCCGCTGCGCGCCTGGGTGGTGGCGACGAAGTCCAGCAGCGTGGCGCTGGTCCACAGCCCGATGGGCAGCGGCACCAGGGCCGGGTGCAGCCGGTGGCCGAGCCAGACGCCGGACAGCGCGTTCTTGACCGGCCGCGGGGCGACCGCGGGGCCGACCAGCTTGCCGAGCTGCTCGCCGAGGTCGTCGAGCTCCCGCGCCCGCTCGATCCGCTTCATCACCTGTTCCAACAGCATGTTGTCCCCCTCCTCGGCGATGGTCTGCACGCCACGGTCTGCCCCGGCAGCGGTCTGTCCCGCTGGAGCGGCTTGCACCCGGGTCCGGCGGCCAAACGCCTGCCCGCAAGGCCTGCCGGTCAGGCGACGTCGCGCCGGCGGAAGGTGGCCACGGACAGCCACGAGTGCCACTGTATAGCGGCCAGCAGCGCCGCCGCCTCCTCGCCCAAGCGTTTTCGCCGCTCGCCGGTGGTCACTGCCGCGCTCGAAGCCGACACCGCCATGCAAGACCGAGGGGACGACGTGCAGGCGACCAGCCAGGCCACCAGGCCGAGAGCAGGATCGAACCTGGAGCGGATCCGCCAGCTCGACCCCGAACGGGACTACCACGAGATCTACCGCACCATGGCCCTGGTGGAGTTCCGGTGGGACGTGCGGATGGGGCTCCAGCTCGCCTTGCCCTCGTCTTCGTCCCCGTCCGCTGGCTGGAACGCTACGGCTGGCGGCCCCTGTGCTGCCACGAACGCACCGCCACCTACGTGTTCTATCGGGAGCTCGGGCGGCGGATGGGCATCAACGCCATCCCACCGTCCTACGAGGCGTTCTTCGACGCCTACGAGCGCAGCCACTTCGCCTGCACCGACGCCAGCCGACGGCTCATGCAGGCCAGCCACGAGGCATGGGCCAGCTACGTTCCCGCCCTGCTCGCCCCGGTTGCCGGCACGTACATCGACGCCCTGCTCGCCGAGCCCGTGGCGCAGGCGGTCGGCGTGCGTCCACCGCCGCGGCTGGTCCGCACCTTGGTCCATCTCCTCCTTCGAGCCCGAGCACAGACCCTGCGGTTGCTGCCACGCCGACGCGAACCAGTCGAGCCCG
>JBIOYL010000191.1:0-10362 GCA_044870185.1 Actinomycetes bacterium
GGCGCCGACCCGGCTCGGCAGGAAGGAGTACGAGAAGGAGCTGGTCCGCCTCCAGCTCGAGCTGGTCAAGCTGCAGGAGTGGATCAAGCGTGAGGGCCTGAGGGTCGTGGTGATCTTCGAGGGCCGCCAGCGCTACGTCCCGCACCTGCCCGCTGCGGGGGAGATGGTCCTGTTCGACCGGAGCTGGTACAACCGGGCTGGCGTCGAGCGGGTGATGGGCTTTTGCACCGAGACGGAATACCAGGAGTTCTTCCGCACCTGCCCCGAGTTCGAGCGTATGCTCATCCGCTCGGGCATCGTCCTCATCAAGTACTGGTTCTCGGTCAGCGACGCCGAGCAGGAGCGCCGCTTCCAGCGCCGCATCGACGACCCTACTCGGCGTTGGAAGCTGAGCCCGATGGACCTCAAGTCCCGCGAGCTGTGGATCGAGTACTCCAAGGCCAAGGACGAGATGTTCAACTACACCGACACCAAGCAGTCGCGCTGGTACGTGGTGGAGGCCGACGACAAGCGGCGCGCCCGGCTCAACTGCATCAGCCACCTGCTCAGCCTGATCCCGTACAAGGACCTGACGCCCGAGCCGATCACGCTCCCACCGCGCAGGGACGACAGTGGCTACGTGCGTCCCCCGATGAGCGAGCAGACGTTCGTCCCGAACCTCTATCCCTGATGGCGCCCCGGCCGCACCGGCCCTCTGCCCGGCCTGCGAGAGGTAGGCACCCGAACTGCCGGAGGAGCACTGCACGATGACCACGATTGCGATCCTCGGGTCGGGCATCATGGGCTCGGCCCTGACCGTCCCGCTGGCCGACAACGGCCACGACGTCCGACTGGTCGGGACGTTCCTGGACACGGAGATCATCGACAGCATCAAGGCCACCGGGATACATCCGGGCCTGCGGCGGAAGCTGCCCGCATCCGTCCGCCCCTACCAGCTCGAGGAAGTCGAGGCGGCATTCGAGGGTGCCGAGATCGTCCTGTCCGGGGTCAACTCCTTCGGCGTGCGCTGGGCAGGCCAGCAGCTCGCCCGCCTGCTCGAGCCCGGCATGCTGGTGATCGCCATCGCCAAGGGAATGGAGGCGGCCGACAACGGGGACCTTCGCATCCTGCCCGAGGTCCTGGCAGGCGAGGTCCCGGAGGAGCTGCGGTCCCAGATCCCCTGGGCGGCGATCGGCGGCCCGTCGATCGCCGGCGAGGTGGCCGCCCGCCGCGACACCTGCGTGGTCTTCGCCGGCCGCGACCAGGCCGTGCTGGACCGTCTGGCCGCCACCTTCCGTACCGACCACTACCACGTGTGGACGTCCACCGACTTCGTCGGCGTCGAGGTCTGCGCCGCGATGAAGAACTGCTACGCCCTGAGCGTCGGCTTCGCCGAGGGCGTTCTGGAGCGGATGGGCGAGAGTGACAGCATCGACCGGATCCACAACTACGAGGCGGCGCTGTTCGGGCAGGGATCGATCGAGATGGGCCAGATGCTGCGCCTGCAGGGCGGCCGGCCCGAGACCGCCTACGGCCTGGCCGGCGTCGGCGACCTGTACGTGACCAGCGCGGGAGGTCGCAACGTTCGCGTGGGTCGTCTCATCGGCGCCGGCCTGACCTTCTCGGAGGCCCACGCGCGGCTCGGCCACATCACCCTGGAAGGGGCGGCGGCGATCAAGGTCATCGGCGAAGCGCTGCCCAAGCTCACCGAGCGGGGAATCGTCGAGCCCACGGACTTCCCGTTGCTGCGCGCGCTGTACCTGGTGATCGGCAAGGACCAGCCGCTGCACATCCCGTGGAGCAGCATGTTCGGCGGCGAGCCGGTACCGGCGCGCGAAGCCGAGCCGGTGCCGGTGAGTGAAGCCGAGCGGGCGGCCGAGCTGGCGCACGAACCCGACTGACCCGGGCCGTCCCCGCTGGCGCCCCTTGGCGGTCAGCCGCTCAGGCCGCCGGGGGGGCTCGCCGACGTCAGGCTCGGCTTCGGGTCAGACCTTGGTCGGGGTCTGGTAGGCGTGGTCGAGGACCTGGACCGGGTGGTAGACGGGCAGGCCGGTCGCCTTGGCGATGTGCCAGCGGCAGGTCTCGGAGTCGCACACGAGGAAGTCGGGCCGGCTGGCCTTGGCCTGCTCCCACAGCCCCTTGCCGACGTCCATCGCGATGTCGTACTTCTCGGCCTTGGTCCCGTAGGTGCCGGCCATGCCGCAGCAGCCCACCACCGACAGCTCGACCTCGAGCTCGGGCACGAGCGCGAGCAGCTCCAGCGCGGGCATGCCGACCCCGTGGGCCATGAGCTGGCACTGCGGGTGGTAGATCGCCTTGGCCCGCAGCGGCCGGAACGAGGCGTCGAGTGCGCCCTCGTCGGCCAGGCCGGCCAGGTACTCGCAGATGTCGTACACGGCCCGCGACACCGCGGCCGTGCGCTCGTCCTCCATGCCGAGCAGCTCGCGGTACTTGGACTTGAGCGTCATGCCGCAGGAGGTCGAGTTGGCCACGATCACCCCAGGGTCGCGGGCCGCGCCCTCCAGGCTCGCCACCTGCCTGGTGGCGAAGCGACGGGCCGCGTCGAAGTCGCCGTTGGAGACCAGCGGCAGTCCGCAGCAGTACTGCTTCGGGAAGGTGACGCGCACGCCGTTGCGCTCGAGCACGCGCACCAGGGCGGTGCCGACCTCGGGCTCGTACTCCTGCGTCGCACAGCCGTGGAAGTAGGCGACCGTGCGCGTGGCGCCGGCCGGCGGCCGGTGCCTACGGGCCCACGAGCGGAAGGTCGTGCCGGAGAACCTCGGCGGCATGGCCGCGTTGCGGTGCACGCCCATGGTCTTCTCCAGCAGCCAGCGCACCCCGGGATTGGCCATGGCGACGGTGGCGAGCGGGGCGACCGGCCGGGCCATCCGGCCCATCAGGGTGGGGCGGCAGACCAGCTTGTCCCGCAGGCGCAGGCCGCCCCTGGAGCGGACGAGCTTTTCGCGGGCCACCGCGTTGATCTCGGCCACCATCACGCCCTCGGGGCAGGCCTGGGTGCACAGGCCGCAGCCAGAGCAGTAGTCGAGTGAGTAGTCGGGCGAGCTGCCGTCATCCAGGCCGGCGCGGAAGCGCTGGCCCTGCGGTCCCTCGTACTTCGGCCCTGGGAACAGGTCGGTGACCGCGGACACCGGGCAGACCGTGTTGCAGATGTTGCACTTGATGCAGGAGTCGGCGGTTGCCTCGACGCGGAGCATGGGCGCGCCTTTCACACGGGAGCGGCGGCGAGCCGCTCGGCCAGGTGGGTGGCGGTGGCCAGGGCGACGCCCTCTCGCGACCCCTCGGCGGTCGGGTCGTGATCGGCCAGCAGGCTGCCGACGCAGCGCAGGCCACCGAGCGCCGGCGTCCCGGCGGCGTCGAGTGGGCGCAGGTCGGCGTCGACCGCGACCCCGGCCGCCCCAAGCGGGTGGTCGTCCAGGAAGCGGTCGGCGACGTAGCGCATCCGGTCCCCGAAGCCCTGGACCGGCAGCCCGGCCACCACCTCCACCAGCGAGCCGTCCCGCCGGGCCTCGATGCCACGCCCGGCCACCCCGCCGGTGGCCAGCACGACCTCGTTGCAGCCGGTCACGATCGGGCGGGAGGCGCCCTCGGTCACCACCGCGCCGACCTTGCCGCCGGCGACCTCGATGCCGGTCACCGGAAAGCCGAGCTGCACGCGCACCCCGAGCGCACGCAGCCGCGCCAGCCAGGCCGCGTACAGCCGCAGCCCCGGCATCGACGGCGGCACCAGCGCGGCCTCGACCAGCGCGGTGCCGGTGCGGCGCTCGAGGTCGGCCCAGGCCTCGTGCCCGGCCGCCAGCCCCAGCACGGCCGGGACGACGGCGACGTCGGCGTCGCGGGTGGCGCGGCCCAGCCGGTCGGCCAGCCGGCTGCGGAAGTCCGCGTCGTCGATGGCGCGGGCCAGGTCGACCGCGGTGAAGTTGCGCTCGTGGTCCCAGGTGGGCAGCTCGACGGTCTGCGGACTGGCCTGGTGGCCGGCGTCGCGCAGCCCGCGTGCGCACAGCGCCGGGGAGAAGTCGCGGAAGCCGGCGAAGCCGACCACCGCTACGCGGCCCGCGAGCGGCCGTGCGGCCGGCGCGGGCACCAGGCAGGTCGGCCGCAACGTGCCGAGCGCGGTGGGCTGCCGGCGGTTGGCGTCCAGGCCGCCCTCGTAGGTCAGCCCGGCCGCGGCCGCGAAGCGCTGGAAGCCGTCGATCGCCCGGCGCAGGACCTCGTCGCCGACGAGTCGGTACGGGTGCCGCGCGGGCAGCAGGGGCATGCCGTCCAGCGGCCGGTCGACCGGCTTGCCGCCGGCCCGCGCGAGCACGTCGACCGCGCCAGCACCCCAGTGGGTGAAGCCGTTGCCGCGCGCGATGACCCGCACCTCGCGGTCGGCCTCGGCCAGTGCGGCCGCGGCCGCCAGCCCGGCCGGCCCGGCGCCGACCACGACCACGTCGGCCCGCATCACGCCTCCCCTTCCGCAGCGGCGGCCTCGGGCACCTGCGGCTCGTCGCGCCGCTCGGGCTTGGCAGTGGCCACCCGGGTCGCGCCGGCCGGCTCGGCTTCCGGCTGCAGGTCGAACGTCCCCCGGTAGATGGCCTGGTTCAGCAGGGCCTGCACGGCGCCGTCGCCCCAGGTCGTCACCCGCTGCCCGCGCCAGCGCTCCTCCAGGAAGCGCGTGAGGTTGGCCAGCGGGTCGGTCACCCCCGGGCGCCGATCGTCGACGATCGCGGCGGCGCGCCAGCCGCAGAAGGCGGCCTGGCACGGCCCGAAGCCGAGCCGTAGCTGGCGGCGCAGGTCGTCCAGCTCGGTGGTGCCCTGGTCGACCGCCGCCTCGATCCTGGCCCGCGTGACCAGCTCGCACTCGCACACCAGCTCGCCGTAGGTGACCTTGCGCTCGACCGTGGCAAGCGGGTCCGCGAGCCGGTGGATGCCGTGCTCGGCGCCAGGGACCGGCACCTCGGCCGTGGTGCAGCGGGCATCCACCCCCATCTTGCGCACCAGCGTGTCCACGGTCCGCTCGGCCATCTGCCGGCAGGTCGTGAGCTTGCCGCCCACGATCGACAGCAGGTTGGCCGGCCCGTCGCGCTCGCCATGGTCGAGCACGAAGAACGCCCGGGTGATGTCGCGGCTGTCGCCGCCGGCGTCCTCGGGCTTGAACAGCGGCCGGGAGCCGCTGAAGGCCCGCAGCGGCCGGCCGGTCGCGATCGCCGGGACCATCTGGGCGCAGGTGTCGATCATGAAGTCGACCTCGCGCGGGTCGACCGAGATGTCGTCGGGGTCGTCGGTCTCGACGTCGGTCGTGCCGAGGATCGCCACCTCGTGCACCGGCACGATGATGTCGCCGTCACCCGGCATGCGGCAGTCGTTGACCACGCCGCGCACGTAGCGGCCCACCATCACCACCATGGCGCCCTTGCCGGGGGCCATCTTGAGCCGGCCCCCGGCGAGCGTGGCGATCTGCCCGGCCCAGGCCCCGGCCGCGTTCAGGACCCACTGGCAGCCGATCAGCCGCTCGGTGCCGGAGGCCTCGTCGCGCACCCGGACGGCGCGGATCTGGTCGCCGTCCCGTTCGAACCCGACGACCGGATGGCGCAGCAGCACGCGCGCCCCCCGCGACGTGGCGTCGGCGACGAAGCTGCCCATGAGCTTCCAGCCGTCCAAGGTCCCATCTGGGACGGCGAACACGCGCGACAGCTTCGGCGCCAGCAGCGGCTCCCGCCTGCGTGCCTGGTCGAGGGTCAGCTCCTCGCAGGGCACGCCGGTCTTCCGGCAGCCCTCGACGAAGGCGTCGCCGTAGCTCTGGTCGCCTTCGGGCAGCAGCACGAACAGCCCGCCGGTGTCCTCGATGCAGTGCGGCGCGATCCGCCGCAGCACCATGTTCTCCTCGATGCACTCGGTCGCCGAGACCGGGTCCTTCACCGCGTAGCGGCCGCCGGAGTGCAGCAGCCCGTGCCAGCGTCCCGACGTGCCCGTGCCAAGGTCGGCCCGCTCGACCAGCATCGCGTCGATGCCCCGCAGCGCGAGGTCGCGGAGCACCGCCGTCCCGGTCGCTCCACCGCCCACGACCACGACCTGCGTCTCAAGGTTCGTCGCCACGCTTCCTCCTCACCGTCGTGAGCCTGGCTGGCTCGAGAGCGCTTCGACACGGCCGTCCGGCGAGCCCAGGAGGACCTCGTCGGCCACGCCCAGGAAGAGCCCGTGCTCGACCACGCCCAGTATCCCCTTGATAGCCGCCGAGAGCTCCATGAGATCGTGGCCAGCCGGCATGGCGCAGTCGAGGATGTGGTGGCCTTCGTCGGTGACCAGGAGCGCACCGTCGGGGTCGAGCCGCGGCGTCGCCTCCGGCACGAGCGCCAGCAGGCGGCGCCGTGTCTCGGGCCAGGCGAAACGCACCACCTCGACCGGCAGGAGCATGCCGTCCCCGAGCCGGTCGGCGAGCTTGGCCCGCTCGGCGACGACCAGGAACCGCTTGGCGGCGGCCACCACCAGCTTCTCGCGCAGCAGTGCGGCCCCGTGGCCCTTGATCAGGTTGAGCTCCGGGTCGACCTGATCCGCGCCGTCGACCGCCACGTCCAAGGTGACGGTGCCGTCCAGCCAGACGACCTCGAAGCCCGCTTCGGTGGCCCGCGCCGCCGTGGCGGACGAGGCCACCACGACCCGCGTGGGCTCGCCGGCCCAGCGGGCCCTGAGCACCTCGATCAGCGCCCACACGGCGCGGCCGGACCCGAGGCCGAGCGTCATCCCCGGCTCCAGACGCGACGCCGCCGCCTCCACCACGGCGGCGCGAGCCGGGTCGTCCAGCAGCGTGCCGGTCATGCCGGCGCCGCCGCGAGGGCGCGGCGCAGCTCGGCCACGGCCGCCTTCTTCCCTTCGGGATGGGCGAGGATCGCCGAACCCGCCACCAGCCACTCCGCTCCTGCCTTCCAGGCGCGTGGTGCGGTCGCCGCCGAGATGCCCCCGTCCACCTCGATGGTCACCCGGGCGCCGGAGGACGCGATCAGGCGGCGTGCCTCGACGATCTTGCCCTCCATGGTCTCCAGGTAGGCCTGCCCGCCGAAGCCGGGGTTCACGGTCATCACCAGCAGCACGTCCACCTGGTCCAGCACGTGGCGGACGCATTCCAGGGGCGTCGCGGGGTTCAGGGCGACGCCGGACCGCGTCCCGAGCGAGCGGATGCGCGACAGGGTGCGGTGCAGGTGGCGGCAGGCCTCCTGGTGGACGAGGACCGCCTCGCAGCCGCTCTTGGCGAAGGCGTCGAGCCACTGATCCGGGTCCTCCACCATGAGGTGTGCCTCGAACGGCACCGTCGCGCGGGCGCGGCAGGCGGCGACGACGTCGGCGCCGAACGTCAGGTTGGGCACGAAGTGTCCGTCCATGATGTCCCACTGGATGCGGTCCACGCCGGCGCGCTCCAGGTCGGCAACCACCTCCCCGAGGACGGCGTAGTCCGCCCCCAGCACCGACGCGACGATCTCTGCTCCGCTCACTGGATCTGTGCTCCCTTCCCACGGCGATCGGTGGACCCGGCCTGTCGGTGGCAGCTCCTACCGCTTCCAGGTCACCAGATTCGACTTGTCGAGCTGGTGCCGGGTGTCGATCAGACGCACCGCGCCGGAGGTGGAGCGCATCGACAACGACTGGGTGAGCACCTCGTGGTGCTCGAACCGCACGCCCCGCAGCAGCTCGCCGTCGGTCACCCCGGTGGCGGCGAAGAACACGTTGTCGCCGCGCGCCAGGTCGTCTATCGTGAGCACCCGGTCGACCTCGTACCCGGCGTCCAGGGCCGCGCGACGCTCCTCGTCGTTGCGCGGCCACAGGCGTCCGAACAGCGCCCCGTCCATGCACTTCAGTGCGCAGGCGGTGATCACGCCCTCCGGGGTGCCCCCGATCCCCACGGCCACGTCGACGCCGGTGCCCGGCCGCGCGGCCATGATGGCCCCGGCCACGTCGCCGTCGAGCAGGAACTTGATGCGCGCGCCGGTGGCACGCACCCGACGCACCAGCTCCTCCTCGTGGCGAGGCCGGTCGAGGATGCAGACGGTCAACTCCTCCACGGCCGTCCCCTTGGCCTTGGCGATCCGACGCAGGTTCTCCTCGATCGGCGCTTCGAAGTCCACCACGCCGGCGGCATCAGGGCCGACCGCGAGCTTCTCCATGTAGAAGCAGGGGCCGGGGTCGAACATCGTGCCCCGCTCGGCCACGGCCACCACGGCGATCGCGTTCGGCAGGCTCCTGGCCGTCAACGTCGTGCCGTCGACCGGGTCGACCGCGACGTCCACCTGCGGGTCGACGCCGAGGCCGAGCCGCTCGCCGTTGTAGAGCATGGGCGCCTGGTCCTTCTCACCCTCACCGATCACGACCACGCCGCTCATGGCCATCGAGTTGAAGACCGGTCGCATCGCGTCGACGGCGGCCTGGTCGACCAGCTCCTTGTCGCCACGGCCCAGGTGGCGCGCCGCCGCCATGGCGGCCGCCTCAGTGGCCCGCACCAGCTCCAGGGCGAGATTGCGGTCCGGTCCCCGCCGAAGATCCCCCTGCTGCGTCATGGTTCACCTCCGGTGACGGCACCGTCGGGCCGCCTCGACCACCGTGGCGGGGAGGTGACCGGAGCAGTCACCTCCCCACCTGCGAACGGTCACGCTCTCCCTTCACGCCCTACGAGCGGCCGGCTGCCGCGCCGGTCGGGGCCGCCTGGCTGGCGAGGCCGGCGATCACGCCAGGGGCCTGGGCGAGGCTGGTGATCACGGCGTCCGGCTCGGAGAGCTGCTGGACCGTCGGCGACGACGGCGCCTCGCCGCGCAGCAGCCAGATGGTGCGCATGCCGAGCTGCTTGGCCGGGCGGACGTCGGCGTCCAGCCGGTTGCCGATGTGCACGGCGCGGCTGGGCGGCACGCCCGCGTGGGTCAGGGCGTAGCGCCAGATCCGCGCGTCCGGCTTCATCGCGTTGGCCGCCTTGGCCAATGCCAGGACGTCGAACAGCTCGAACAACCCGTCGCGGCGCAGCGCCTCCAGCACCTGCTCGTCCTGGTTGGCGACCAGGGCGAGCTTGTAGCGACCGGCCAGCGCCCGCAGCGTCGCCGGCACCTCCGGGTACAGGTGGTCTGGGCCGTAGTTCAGGTAGCGGCCCGCGAGGTCGTGGATCCGCTCCCGGTCCACCCCGAAGCGGGTGGCCATGGCGGTGCGCAGGTCACCCTGGCGCTCCCGCTGCGCGTTGTACTCCTCCCAGAACGCCTGCTCGTCGAAGCGGTCGCCGGCCAGCTCGCGGACGGCCCGCAAAAGCGCCTGCGCCCAGCCGTCGTCGTCGTACAGGCTGCCGCCCATGTCGAAGGTCACCAGCTCGATCGGGGCGCCACGACCATCCCCGGTCGGCAGCGGCAGGTGGGCCATGTCCGCGGGCAGGCTGGAGATCACCACCGGGGCGCGGGCCGCCGACCCTGGGTGGTGGACCTTCGGCTCGGGTGGGAACACCCCGGCCAGCGCCCGCCGGACGATCTGGTCGTGGATCAGCAGGCCGAGCAGGGCGCCGATGGTCGGCCCGATCGTCGTGGCCAACAACGCCAGCCCGCCGCGCGGACCGGGGATGGCGACCTTGCCGAAGCCGACCAGCCACAGCATGATCCGGGGGCCGAAGTCGCGCCACGCGTTCAGCGAGGCCTGCGAGATCGGCGCCTCGATCAGGATGATCAGCCCCACCGTGCTGCCCACGATCAGCGGGAAGAACCAGGCCGCGGGCGCGCTGATCGCCTTGCTCTCCGACAGGGCCAGCACCACCAGGATGAGCATTGCGGTGCCCAGGATCTCGCCCAGGAACCCGAGCCAGATCGGGAACTCGTGGTAGGCCGCCGCGCCGGTTCCGAACCCCGGGTTGGGGACGTAGGTGGTCAGTGACGACGCGAACGTCTCGCTGCCCTTGGCGCCGAAGGTCACCCCGGCCCGCTCGGCGGCCTGGTGCAGGCTGCGGCCGATCAGCGCCCACGCCAAGGCCGCGCCCACAAACCAGCCGACCAGCTCGGAGATGAGGTAGCGGGGCACGTTGCGCCACGGGAACCGCCCGCTGACGGCGAACGCCAACGTGAACCCCGGGTTCAGGTGCGCGCCCGACAGCGGCGCGCTGATGTAGACCGCCAACGCGATCGCCAGTGCCCACCCGAAGATGACCGGCAGGATGTTGCCGGTCCACACCACGCCCGGGCGGTTCCACGCCGCGGCCCCGCCGATGCTCAGGCCCAAAAACCCCAGCACGGCGCAGCCCAGCACCTCCCCCACGATGCTGGACAGCACCGTGGGCTCGCCCGGCACCTCCTCGACCACCACCTGCTCGGCCGGGCCATGGGTTTCGACAGCCGTCTCGCTCATGTGCGTGCCCTCCTTTGCCGGCTGGGA
>JBIOYL010000192.1:0-17045 GCA_044870185.1 Actinomycetes bacterium
GGACCCGCGCCGCGTCTCGGTGGTGCCCTGCGGGGTCGACCTGGACCTGTTCAGGCCTGACGGGCCGGCCGAGCCGCGCCCGCCGGGCCGGCAGCGGCTGGTGATCGTCAGCCGCCTGGTCGAGCGCAAGGGCATCGGCAACGCCATCAGTGCGCTCGCCGAGCTGCCCGGCGTCGAGCTGGTGGTCGCCGGCGGACCCGAGGGCGGCCGCCTGGACGCCGACCCGGAGGCGCGCCGGCTGCGCGCCCTGGCCCGGCGCCTCGGCGTGGCCGACCGGGTGGCCTTCCGCGGCCGGATCGAGCGGACCGGCATCCCGGCGCTGCTGCGCTCGGCCGACGCGGTCGTGTGCGTGCCCTGGTACGAGCCGTTCGGCATCGTGCCGCTGGAGGCCATGGCCTGCGGCGTGCCGGTGGTCGCCACGGCGGTCGGCGGTCTGGTCGACACGGTGGTGGACGGCCTGACCGGGCTGCACGTGCCGCCGCGGCGGCCGGACCTGCTCGCCGCGGCGCTTGCGTGGCTGCTCCGCAACCCGGCCAGACGGGCCGCGTTCGGCCGGGCCGGCGCACGCCGGGCCCGGCGCCGCTACGGCTGGAACCGGATCGCCGCCTCGACGCTGGACGCCTACGCCACCCTGACCGACGAGGCCGCGGCCCGGACGGGCCTGGTGCCCCGGTGAGTGGGCAGGCGGGGTGGCGTGCCCCGGTGCGCCGAGGTCCGCTGGTCGTGGTCGGCGACGCGCTGCTCGACCGCGACCTCGACGGGCGGGTCGAGCGGCTGTGCCCGGACGCGCCGGTCCCGGTCGTGGACGAGCCGGTCGAGCACGCCCGCCCGGGCGGGGCGGGACTGGCCGCCGCCCTGGCGGCACGGGATGCCCGCGAGGTCGTCCTGGTCACCGCCCTGGCCGGCGACCGAGGGGGCGCCGAGCTGGCCGGGCTGCTCGACGCGGCCGGGGTCGACGTGGTCGACCTCGGCCTGGACGGGCCGACGCCCGAGAAGGTCCGCGTGCGCAGCGGCGGGCGCTCGCTCATCCGCTTCGACCGTGGGGTCCGGCCCGGCCGGGTCGGTGCGCTGACCGAGGCCGCGCGCCGGGCGCTCGGCGGAGCCGGTGCGGTGCTGGTGGCCGACTACGGCCGCGGCCTGGCCGCCGAGCCGTCGCTGCGCCACGCGCTGGCCGCGCTGCCGGCCCGCACCCCGCTCGTGTGGGACCCGCACCCCAAGGGCGCCGAGCCGGTCGGCGGCGTCCGCCTGGCCACCCCCAACCGGGCCGAGGCGGCCCACTTCGCACCCGAGGTGGCCGGCGACGGGCTGGCCGCCGTGACCGTCCGGGCCCGGGCGCTGGCGGCGCGCTGGCGGGCGGCCGGGGTCGCGGTCACGCTCGGTGCGGGCGGCGCCCTGCTGGTCGGCGGCGACGGGCCGCCGCTGGTGGTCCCCGCCCCGGCGGTCACCTGGGGCGACCCGTGCGGCGCCGGCGACCGGTTCGCGTCGGCCGTGGCCGGCCTGCTCGCCGACGGCGCCCTGCCGTCGGAGGCGGTGGCCGGCGCGGTCGCGGTCGCCTCGGCGTTCGTGGCCGCCGGCGGGGCGGCCACGCTGGGCCGGGCGCACCTGCCGGCCGCGGGCCGCAAGCTGGCCGGGCCCGGCCCCGGGACCGGCGGGGCGGCCCCGCCGGAGCCGGCTGCGGCCCCGCCGGAGCCGGCTGCGGTCCCGCCGGATGCGGTCCCGCCGGATGCGGTCCCGCCGGCGGCCGGGGGGACCGGCGTCGCCGCGGCCGAGGAGGTCGTGCGCCGGGTGCGCGCCCAGGGCGGCACGGTGGTCGCGGCCGGCGGCTGCTTCGACCTGTTGCATGCCGGGCACGTGGCGACGCTGCGCGCCGCCCGGGCGCTCGGTGACTGCCTGATCGTGTGCCTCAACTCGGACGCTTCGATCCGGCAGCTCAAGGGCCCCGACCGCCCCTTGATCCCCGAAGCCGACCGCGCCGCGGTGCTGGAGGCCCTCGGCTGCGTGGACGCCGTCGTCGTCTTCGACGAGCGCACCCCCGAGGCGGTGCTCGGCCGGCTCCGGCCCGACGTGTTCGCCAAGGGCGGCGACTACGCGCTGGGGGACCTGCCCGAGGCGGCGCTGCTGGCCTCGTGGGGCGGCCAGGCGGTCGTCCTGCCCTACCTGGAGGGACGCTCCACCACCCGACTGCTGAAGGAGGCGGTGCGCCGTGACAGACGCTGAGCGAGCAAGCCGGTCCCCTACCCGCGGTGTGCGCCGTCACCGCGAGCCGTCTGCACAGGTGGCAGAGGCGCGACACCCGCACATGCCCGGCTCGCTCGGAACCGTGCTGGTGACCGGAGGGGCCTCCGGGCTCGGGGCCGCCGTCGTGCTGGCGGTCGGCCAGGCGGGCGGCACCCCGGTGGTGCTCGACCGGGTCCCGCCGCCGTTCGAGGCGGACGCGGAGCGGGTCGACCTGGCCGACACCCGCGCCGCCGAGGCGGCCGTGGGCCGAGCCGCCGGACGCCATGGCGGCTTGGCCGCGGTCGTGACCGCCGCCGGCATCGACCGCCCCGGCGCGCTCGGCGACGTGCCGGCCGAGGCATGGGAGCGGGTCGTGGCCGTCAACCTGCTCGGCACCGCCGCCGTCGTGCGGGCCGCCCTGCCGCACCTGGAACGCTCCAGGGGCAAGGTGGTCACGGTCGCCTCGACGCTCGGCCTGCGGGCGGTCGGCGACGCCACCGCCTACTGCGCGAGCAAGTTCGGCGTGGTCGGCTTCACCCGCGCCCTGGCCGCCGAGACCGCCGGCCGCGTCGGCGTGACCCTGCTCGTCCCCGGCGGGATGCACACCGCCTTCTTCGACGACCGCGACGACCGCTACAAGCCACCGGCCGACGCCAAGCTCAACCGCCCCGAGGACGTCGCCCAGGCGGTCCTGTTCGCCCTGCGGCAGCCGCCCGGCTGCGAGCTGCGCGAGCTGGTGGTCGCCCCGGCGACGGAGAGCTCCTGGCCGTGAGCGCGGCCGCCGGCGCCGGCGGCCGGGCCGCCGACGAGCACCCCAAGCTCGTCGTCCTGCGCGCGCTCGGCCTCGGCGACCTGCTCACCGCCGTGCCCGCGTTGCGCGCGCTGGCTGACGCCTTCCCCGGCCACCGGCCGGTGCTGGCCGCGCCGGCTCCGCTGGCCCTGCTGGCCCGCGCGACCGGCGCCGTCGACGAGGTCGTGCCCACCGCCGGCCTGGACGAGCCCCTGCAGCGCCGGCTGCACGGCGCCGCCGTCGCCGTGAACCTGCACGGGCGCGGCCCCGAGAGCCATCACCTGCTGCTGGCCGCCAACCCCCGCCGGCTGGTCGCCTTCGCGCACCCGCTGCTGCCGTCCAGCGCCAAGGGGCCGCGCTGGCAGGCCGGCGAGCACGAGGTGCGCCGCTGGTGCCGGCTGCTCGCCGACAGCGGCATCCCCGCCGACCCGCGCCGGCTCGACCTGGCGCTGCCCCCCGGCCCGCTGCCGGACGGCGTGGCCGGTGCGACGCTCATCCACCCGGGCGCCAAGTCGGCGGCGCGGCGCTGGCCGGCGGCCCGGTTCGCCGAGGTGGCCAAGGCCGAGCTGCGGGCCGGGCGGGCGGTCGTGGTCACCGGCGGCCCGGGCGAGCTCCGCCTGGCCGGTGCGGTGGCCCGGCTGGCCGGCCTGCCGACCGGCGCCGTGCACGCCGGGCGCGCCGACATCGCTGCCCTCGGCCGCATGGTGGCGGCCGCCGGGCGGGTCGTGTGCGGCGACACCGGCGTGGCCCACCTGGCGACCGCGCTCGGCACCCCGTCGGTGCTGCTGTTCGGGCCGTCGTCGCCGCACGAGTGGGGCCCGCCGCCCGACCGGCTCCAGCACCGGGTGCTGTGGAAGGGCCGCGCCGGGGACCCGCTCGCGCCGGTCGCCGATCCCGGCCTGCTCGCCATCGAGGTGGACGAGGTGTTCGCCGCCCTGGACGAGCTGCACCGCCCGGCCTCGCGGCCCCGCGCGCTCAGCCGGTGGCCGTTCGGCCCCTGATCCGGGCGACGACGGCGGAGTAGTCGTAACCGCCAAACCCCTGCTGCTCGGCCTGCTCGATCCACTGCGCGGCACCCTGGGCGAGCTTGAGCTTCACCCCACGACGCTCGGCCGCGTCCAGCACCAGGCCTAGGTCCTTGCGCATCAGCGACAGCTTGAAGCTCGGCGTGTAGTGGTCACTTTTGATCTTGTCCAGCTTGCGCGCCAGCGCCGGGCCGATGGGCGAGTTGAGCAGGGCCGCAACGACCAGCTCCTGGTCGAGGCCGAATCCGTCGGCCAGTGCGAGTGCCTCCCCGACCAGGCCCATGAGACCGGCCAGGGCGGCGTTGGCCACCAGCTTCATCGCCGCCCCTGTACCGATCGGTCCCAGGTGGGTCGGCGTGCCCATCGGGGCCAGCAGGTCCCGGCAGCGGGCGAATGCATCCTCACTGCCACCGACGAAGATCTGCAGGGTCCCGTCCACGGCGTTGGCCACGCTGCCCAGCACCGGGGCGTCGATGAACCCCACGCCCTCGGGGAGGTGTTCGGCGACCTCGAGCACGTGGTCGGGGCCGACCGTGGACATGTCGATCAGCATGGTCCCCGGCTCGATGCCAACGGTGACGCCATGGTCGCCGAACACAACCGCCGCCAGCGCCGCAGGGGTGGCCAGCATCGTGATCACCGCGTCGACGCCGCGCGCCGCATCGGCCGGCGCGGCCGCGATCGCGGCCCTGCCCTGGAATGCCTCGGCCCTGGAACGCGTCCGGTTCCACACCGTGACCTGGTGGCCCGCCTCGATGAGGCGGGCCACCATCGGCGCCCCCATCGCGCCCAGCCCGAGAAAGCCAAGCTTTGCCACTGGCAGCTCCTCAACTGCAGGCCTGGTGTCAGCGGCCATTCTTGCGCTTCTCTGCGCGTGGGAGGGTAGCCTGCAGCGATTCGGGCAGCGTGGTCTCAGCTAGGGAGCAGGGTCACCCTCGGGCGGTGGTTGCATGCCGTAAACGACGGGTGTAGAAGCTGGTCTAGGTCGTGGCGTGCTGCGGCCGGCCTATTACGGACAGGGGTCGCGCCGTGCAGAAACACGGTGGTGCTTCTACTGCGCCCGGCCAGCGGTAGCGGCTGCCTGCCCCTCACTCCATCATCGTAGCCACCGCAAGCACCGGTCCCCGCCCCGACGCAACGGACTCGGCCCACCGGGGAGCAGATGGAGCTTCGACACCTTCGCTACGTTGTCGCCGTCGCCGAGGAACTCCACTTCGGCCGCGCCGCCCAGCGGCTGCACATCACCCAGCCGCCGCTCAGCCAGCAGATCCAGCTGCTCGAGCGGGAGCTCGGCCGGTGGATGACGCTGGCCTCCACCATGGCCGCGCGCAATGCAAGACAGCGATGCCAACAAGGAAGTGGACAAGCCCGGTCCGGTAACCGCCGGCCGTTTCCGACCGGCGCGGAGAAGGGGGAAAGCAATGGCTGAGGGTCCCTACCTGATGGGTATCGACTACGGCACCGGCGGGGTGAGGGTCGGCCTGTTCGACCGTGAGGGGACGCCGACGGTCTTCCATGCCGTCGAGTTCGAGACCTCCCACCCGCGGCCGGGCTGGGCCGAGCAGGATCCCGACACGTGGTGGTCGTGCCTGGTGCAGGCCGTGCGGGGTGCCATGCAGCAGAGCGGCGTGGCCGCCGAGGAGATCGCCGGCATCGGGGTCGACACCACGGCGGCGACGGTGCTGGCCCTGGACGAGCAGGATCGGCATCTGCGGCCGGCCATCATGTGGATGGACGTGCGCGCCGCCGATCAGGCGGTGCGCATCCAGGAGACGGGCGATCCGGCGCTGAAGTACAACGGCTTTGGCGCGGTCTCTGCCGAGTGGGGGCTACCCAAGTGCCTGTGGCTCAAGGAGCAGGAGCCGAAGACCTGGCAGGAGGCCCGGCACATCTGTGACGCCGGCGACTGGCTGATCAATCGGCTGACCGGCGAGTGGGCGGCATCGATCAACATCGCCGCCGCGAAGTACCACCACGACCGCAACGAGGGCGGCTTCCCGGTGCGGCTCCTCGAGAGCGTCGGCCTCGAGGATGTCCTGGACAAGTACCCCCAGGACGTCAAGGACATGGGCGCGCCCGTGGGCGGCCTGCGCAGCAAGGTCGCCGAGGAGCTGGGGCTCGGCCCCGACACGCCGGTGGCCGAAGGCGGCATCGACGGCTTCGTCGGGCAGATCGGGCTGGGCGTGGTGGAGCCCGGCAAGCTGGCCCTCATCACCGGCTCCTCCCATGCCCTGCTCGGGCAGGTGGCACAGCCCATCTACGGCCAGGGCTTCTGGGGCGCCTACACCGACGCCGTGATGCCTGGGCAGTACACCGTCGAGGCCGGTCAGGCCTCCACCGGCACGATCGTGGCCTGGTTCAAGAACCGCTTCGCCAAGGGCGCCACCGAGGAGGCCCGCAGGCGCGGGGTCGATCCCTACGTGGTCCTCAACGAGCTGGCCCACGATGTCCCGGTCGGCTCCGACGGGCTGATCGTGGTGGACTACTTCCAGGGCAACCGGACGCCGCACACCGATTCCCTGGTGCGGGGCATGATCTGGGGTCTGTCGCTGTCTCATGGCGAGGGCCACCTGTTCCGGGCGATCATCGAGGGGATCTGCTACGGCACCGAGGACTGCTTCCGGACCTTCCGAGAGCACAGGTTCGAGCCTCGGCTGACGGTGGTCTCCGGCGGGCCGACCAAGAGCGACCTGTGGATGCAGATCCACGCCGACGTCTCAGGTGTCCCGATCTCGTTCACCAGGGTGGGCGAGGGGCCCGTGCTGGGGTCGGCGATGCTGGGGGCGGTGGGGGCCGGGATCTACCCCGACATCCCCACGGCTGTCGAGCACATGGTCCACACCGCGCGAACCCTCGAGCCGGACCCCGACCGCCACGAGGAGTACAGGTTCTACGTCGACCGGTACATCGAGACCTATCCGCGCATGAAGGAGCCGATGCACCGCACGACACGCCACGTCGCGGCCAAGGGCACACCCGTGGCAGCCGGCGAATGAGCCGATGGGAGGCGACGGTGAGCACCGAGCGAATCAAGGCGGCGTTACCTGACGCCACCGATACCAAGGACGTCATGATCGGCGCCGGCGTGCTCGGCGTGGTCAACGAGGTCTTCGAGCGGAGCTTCGGCGGCCAACCCGCGGTCGTGGTCGCCGACGACAACACCTTCAAGGTCGCAGGCGAGCAGGTGCACCAGCAGCTCCAGGCGGGTGGGCGCACACTGGTCGACCCGTCCATCTTCCCAGGGCAGCCGACCCTGCGCGCCGAGTACGGCAACGTCGCCACGCTCGTCGCGTCGTTGCGCACCCACGACGCCATCCCGGTCGCGGTCGCCTCGGGCACGCTCAACGACATCGTCAAGCGCGCGGCCTCCGAGTGCGGCCGGCCCTATCTGGCGGTGGCGACGGCGGCCTCGGTGGACGGCTACACCTCGTTCGGCGCGTCGATCACCAAGGACGGCTTCAAGCAGACCCTGGCCTGTCCGGCACCGCGCGCGGTGCTGGCCGACCTGGATGTGCTGATCGCCGCCCCGCCGATCATGACCGCCAGCGGGTACGGGGACCTGCTCGGCAAGATCCCGGCCGGGGCCGACTGGATCGTCGCCGACGCGCTCGAGGTCGACAGGATCGACCCGCACGTGTGGTCGCTGGTGCAGGGCCCGCTGCGGGAGGCGACCGGCCGGCCGGCCGAGCTGGCCGCCGGCGACCGCAACGCGATGGAGGACCTGCTCGAGGGGCTGATGATGTCCGGGCTGGCGATGCAGGTCGCCGGATCCTCGCGGCCGGCTTCGGGTGCCGAGCACTACTTCAGCCACCTGTGGGAGCTGGAAGGGCTGGCGCACGGCGTCGCCGGCGGACCGCCGCCGGAGCACGGCTTGAAGGTGGGCTTCGCCTCGATCGCGATGGCCGCGTTCTACGAGCGGCTCCTGCAACGCGACCTGGGCAGTGTCGACATCGACGCCCGCCGCAGGGCCTGGCCGAGCTGGGCCGAGGTCGAGCGGGAGGTGCGAGCGACGCACACGACACCAGGACTCGACCAGGCCGCGCTCGCCCAGAGCCGCGAGAAGTACCTCGACGCGGATCAGCTGGCCGGACGGCTGACGTTGCTGCGCGAGCGCTGGCCCACCCTGCGCGAGCGAATCCAGCAGCAGCTGCTGACAGCCAGTCAGCTGCGGGAGCAGCTGCGGGCGGCGGGCTGCCCGACCAGCCCGGCCGAGCTCGGCCTGCGCGTGGCCGACCTCAAGGCGACCTATATCAGGGCGCGGATGATCCGCAGCCGCTACACCGTCTTGGATCTCGCCTACGAGACCGGAATCCTCCACGAGTGCGTGGACGAGCTGTTCGCGCCGGGAGGCTTCTGGGCGCGGGATCCGGTCTCACAGGCATAGCCAGAATCTTCTTCAGACGTCGAACATGCCGTAGGGCTTCCCAACCTAGACGGCAGGGCCCAGCAGGGCGGGGGGGCGGCGGGCCGTGTCGAGTGCTGTTGCCAGCTCGGTGACGATCATCAGGAACGACCGTACCGCGGTCGACGTCCTCCTGCGCGGCCAGGCCACGCTGAGCTCGAGCACGGGCTGGGGTGGGGCGAACGGACGGTGCACGACCCCGCCGACCACCATGGTCCGCGCGGTCGACTCGGCGACGACGGCGACGCTGAGCTTGGCCGCGACCGCGCTGTAGGCGCTCTCCACCGTGATCGCCTCGCGGACCATCAGCGGAGTCACACGCGCATCGGCGGGCACGGCGGTCGGGAGCTGCTCGTCCAGGGCGTCGGGGGCGTGGGGCAGCAGGATCATCGGTTCCTCGGCGAGGTCGCGTAGGGCGACGGCACCTTGGCGGGCCAGCGGGTGGTCTTCGGGGATGGCCAGCAGCAGCGGCTCGCGGTGCACGAGCTTGCAGCACACGACCTCGCTGTCATGTCGGTTCATGGTGAGGAAGGCGACGTCCAGCTGGTCGTCGCACAGTGCTGACAGCAGCCCGCCGGCGTGGCCGGCGACGGCCTCGACCCCGACGTCGGGGCACCGCTTGGTGAACGTCCGCAGCGCGGCCGGCACCAGCTCGAACAGCGTCGCGGTCGGGTAGCCGATCCGCAGCCGGGTCGCTGCCCCCGCCCCGGCCGCCCTGGCGGCCCGGGCGGCACGTTCGGCGACCTCGATGGTGCGCCGGGCTTCGTCGAGGAAGACACGACCGGCCTCGGTCAGCTGGATCTTGCGCCCGCGGACGAAGAGCTTCACGCCGAGCTCTCGCTCGAGCAGCTGGATCTGCTGGCTGAGCGGCGGCTGGGTGATGTGCAGCCGCTGGGCGGCGCGGCCGAAGTGGAGTTCCTCGGCGACGGCGACGAAGTAGCGAAGGTGTCGAAGCTCCATGTGCTCCCCGATGCGGGCACGAGGCCGGCGCTGGTCGTGGTGTGGCGGTGATGAGGCGGATGCAGGGTCACCCGTCGGACTGCTCCGACTGGTCAAGCTTGAGGACGCCCTGTGCCGCGTGCTCGTCGCAGACGAGGACATCGATCAGGTGGCCGCGGAGGGCGCCGAGGATTCCGGGCGCTTTCTGGCGGCCGGCCGCGACGGCCGCCACCGTCGGGATGCGGCGGAGGTCGTCGAGGCCGACCGCGAGCACCCGGTTCGCGAGAGGGCTGGGGACCTCGGTGCCGGACAAGTCGTAGAAGCGGCCGCAGAGGTCGCCCGCGGCGCCGGATGCCTCGAGCTGGCCGCGTTCGCTCGGGCTGAGCTCGAGGGCCTGGACAAGGTCGGAGAAGGAGCCGTGGGTGGCGGTTCCGATGCCGACCAGGGCGACGTCGGCCGCTCTCGCCGCGTCGAGGGCGCTCTTGATCGCAGGCTCCGTCAGCATGGTGCTGAGCCGTTCGGCCGAAGCGAACACCAACGGGGCGTGCAGGTAGCGATGGTGAGCGCCGAAGCGCGCAGCGAACGTGCGCGCAAGCTCTTCGCCGGTCGAGGCCGAGGCGATCGCCGACAGCCCCCCCATGAGCGGCACTACCTCGATGTCGCGCTGCGGCGCGCCGTCCAGCGCCAAGGCGACCGCCTGCAGCGTGGTTCCCCATCCGAGCGCCAGGACCTGCCTGTCCTGCAACGTGTCCAGCAGCCAGCGCGCGGCGAGACGACCAACCCCTGGCAGCGGGTCCGCATGGGGCTCGAGGGCGAGGATGCGCACGTCGGCGAGCTCGAACCGGTGCCGCAGTTCCTGCTCCAGCTGCTCGTGACGCTTGGTCGGATGCTCGATCTGGATCCGCACGATGCCGAGCTCGCGGGCCTGCTTGAGCATGCGGGAGACGTTGGATCGCGTGGTCCCGAACACGGCGGCGATCTCGTCCTGCGACCGCTCCTCGAGAAAGTACAGCTGCGCCGCCTTGGCGAGCTGCTCGGGATCCCGATGCAGTCTCAAAACTCACCTACTTGATCTTTGACTCACTATCGTGAGCATACAATACCGCAGAACGCCGCCCCTGTCCAGACCAAAGTGCAACTTGATGATCTTTGATTCACGATCGTTCCTGATCTGGCACGGCGAACGAGCGCTCCCAGGCGATACGGCGCACCTATGGGCGTGTGCCGTTCCGTATTGGACGCCCTCTGACCTGCTGCTACCTTGTACCTCGGCAGGGCTTGGCAAACCCCGCGAACCACCCTGATGGCTCACGTGTCTGGAGCAGGTCATGATCGAGGCGCATGGTCTGCGGGTGCCCGACCGCCTGTACAAGGCGTACGCGTTCGACCTCGACGGCACGATCTATCTTGGCGACCACCTGCTGCCAGGGGCCAAGCGGCTGGTCGAGGAGCTGCGGGCCAGGGGCCTGGCGGTGCGCTTCCTGTCCAACAACCCGACCAAGGATCCCGAGCAGTACGCCGCCAAGCTCGAGAAGCTGGGCTTGCCGACCCCGGTCGAGGAGATCGTCAACACCGTGGTGACCATGACCCGGTGGCTGCTCGACCACGCGCCGGACGCGGTCGTCTACCCGATCAGCGAACCGCCCCTGGTCCGGGCGCTGGAGAAGGCGGGGATCCGCATGTCCAGCGACCCCGCCGAGATCGACATCGTGATCGCCAGCTACGACCGGAGCTTCACCTACGAGAAGCTGCAGATCGCCTTCGACGCGATCTGGTACCACAAGCGAGCCCGGCTGGTCGCGACCAACCCGGACCGCTTCTGCCCGTTCCCGGGCGGGCGTGGCGAGCCCGACTGCGCGGCGATCATCGCCGCCGTCGAGACGTGCACCGGCGTCTCGTGCGAGGCGAACGCGGGCAAGCCGAACCCGGCCATGCTGCACGCGGCGCTGGCAGGGCTCGACGCCGCCCCGGGCGACTGCCTGATGGTCGGTGACCGTCTGTCCACCGACATTCGCATGGCGCTGGACACCGGCCTGGCCGCCGCGCTCGTGCTGACCGGCGAGACCAGGCCCGAGGATCTCAAGCGGCTGTCCCCGTCCGACACCCCCCACTTCGTGCTCGACCGCGTCGACCGGCTGCTGCCCCCGGACATCTGGAGGGAACTGGACTGGAAGGAGGAGCCCGTATGAGCCAGACGTCCGGCCGCGATGGCGGCCCCTACCTGCTCGGCATCGACTATGGCACGGAGAGCTGCCGGGTGGGGGTGTTCGACGTCGCCGGGCGGCCGCTAGCCTTCGCGGCCAACGCCTACCGGCTCTCGCACCCACGGCCCGGGTGGGCCGAGCAGGACCCGGACGAGTGGTGGTCGTCGCTGACCAGCTCCGTCCACCAGGCGATGGCGAACGCGGGCGTGGGGGCGGACGCAATCGCCGGGATCTCCCACGACTGCACCACCTGCACGGTGGTCGCGCTCGACGAGCAGGGCCGGCACCTGCGGCCGGCGATCATGTGGATGGACGTGCGCGCCTCCGACCAGGCCCGCCGGATCGCCCAGTCGACCCACCCGGCGCGCAAGTACAACGCCGGTGGCACCGGGCCCGTGTCGGCCGAGTGGTACCCGTCCAAGGCGCTGTGGCTCAAGGAGAACGAGCCCGACACCTACCGGCGGGCCGCCAAGCTCGTCGAGTGCACCGACTGGCTCACCTACCGGCTCACCGGCCGCTGGACCGCCAACATCAACACCGCCGCCATGCGCGCCTACCACGACCGTGCGGCCGGAGGCTGGCCGACCGGCTTCTACGAGGAGATCGGGCTCGGCGACGTGTTCGACAAGCTCCCCGCCGACGTGCTCGACCTCGGCGTCGCGGTGGAGGGCCTGAGCAGCCAGGCCGCCGAGGAGCTCGGGCTCAGACCCGGCACCCCGGTCGCCCAGGGCGGGGCCGACGCGTTCGTGGCCCAGATCGGCCTGAACGTCGTCTCGCCGGGCAAGATGGCGCTGATCACTGGCTCCTCGCACGTGCTGAGCGGGCAAAGCGACCATGCCGTCAGCGGGGAGGGGTTCTTCGGCGCCTACACCGACGCGGTGGTGCCCGGGCAGTACACGGTCGAGGGCGGCCAGGTCTCGACCGGCTCGGTGATCAAGTGGTTCAAGGACAACTTCGCCAAGGACGTCATCGCCGAGGCCCAGCGGACCGGCAGGAACGCCTACGACCTGCTCAACGAGCAGGCCAAGAGCATCCCGCCCGGCTCGGACGGGCTGATCGTGTGCGACTACTGGCAGGGCAACCGCACCCCGTACACCGACCCGGACGCGCGCGGCATCATCTGGGGGTTCAGCCTGCACCACGGCCCGGCGCACGTGTACCGGGCGATCCAGGAGGGGTGCTGCTACGGCACCGCCCACATCCTGCGGTTCATGCACGCCGCCGGCTACGACGTCCAGGAGTTCGTGGGCTGCGGGGGCTGGACCAACAGCCGCGACCTGATGCAGACCGTCGCCGACGTGACCGGGGTGCCGATCACCCTGACCGAGGTGGGCGACGCCGCCGTGCTGGGCTCGGCCATCCTGGCCGCGGACGGCGCCGACCTGTTCGCAGGCGTCCAGGAGGCGGCCGCGGCCATGGTGCACGACACCAACAAGCTCGAGCCCGACCAGGGCAAGTACGAGGAGTACAGGTTCTTCGTCGACGCCTACGCCGACACCTATCCGCGTCTGCGGGAGCTGGTCCACACCGTCACCCGCAAGGTCAGCGCGGAGGAGCCGATCTCGGTGGAGGTCGAGGTGGACGAGACCGGCGGGGTAGCGGCGACGGAGTGAGGGAACACAGTACTGGGGGTCGGTCCGGACCGGCCCCCAGTACCAGAGGAAGGAGTGCGTCATGGCCGCGATCGCGATCGGCGCCGACGACGCCGGCGCCCCACTCAAGGAGCGCCTCGCCTACTACCTGCACCAGAAGGGCTGGGAGGTCAAGGACTACGGCAACGGCAGCGAGCAGGACTACCCCGACGTCGCCGCCGAGGTGGCCGAGGCGGTGGCCCGCGGCGAGCACGACCGCGCCCTGCTGGTGTGCGGCACCGGGCTGGGCATGGCGATCACCGCCAACAAGGTCCCCGGGGTGCGGGCGGTCACCGCCCACGACGCCTACTCGGCCGAGCGGGCCCGCAAGTCAAACGACGCGCAGGTGCTGACCATGGGGGCGCGGGTGATCGCGCCCGAGGCGGCCGAGATGGTGTTGGACCACTGGCTGGCGTCGGAGTTCGAGGGCGGCCGCTCGGCCCCCAAGGTCGACAAGATGAAGGCGGTCGACGCCCGCTACCGCACCGAACGGACCGGGTCCGGCTGAGCCGACCGACTCCTAGAAGACAGAGCCGAGCGAGGAGGGGTCGTTGTGACCACCGAGACCCTGGCAGCTGCCGAGGTGGACCTGGATCGGCTGGCGGTCGATACCGTCCGGGTGCTGGCGATGGACGCGATCCAAAAGGCAGGCAGTGGCCACCCGGGCACGGCCATGGCGTTGGCGCCGGCCGCCTACGTGCTGTGGACCCGGTTTCTCACCTTCGACCCGGCCGATCCCGGCTGGTTCGACCGGGACCGCTTCGTGCTGTCGATGGGGCATGCGTCGGTGCTGCAGTACGCGGTGCTGCACCTGACCGGCTATCCCTTGGGCATCCGGGACCTCAAGCAGCAGCGCCAGTGGGGCTCGCTCACCCCCGGCCACCCGGAGTACGGCCACACCGCGGGCGTGGAGGTGACCACCGGGCCGCTCGGCCAAGGGGTGGCCAACGGGGTCGGGTTCGCCATCGCCGAGCGGCTGCTGGCCGCCCGCTACAACCGGCCCGGCCACCGGCTGGTCGACCACCGCACCTGGGTGTTCGCCGGCGACGGCGACCTGATGGAGGGGGTGTCCGGGGAGGCGTCGTCGCTGGCCGGGCACTTGCGGCTGGGCAAGCTGACGGTGCTGTACGACGACAACCACATCACCATCGACGGGCCCACCGAGATCACCTTCACCGAGGACGTCGCCCGCCGCTACCAGGCCTACGGCTGGCACGTGCAGCACGTGGCCGACGCCAACGACCTGGAGGCGATCGCCGCCGCCTACCAGGCCGCGGTCGACGAGGCCGACCGGCCGAGCTTCATCCGGCTGCGCAGCCACATCGCCTGGGGGGCCCCGCACGCCCAGGACACCAGCAAGGCGCACGGGGCGGCGCTGGGCGAGGACGAGGTGCGGGCGTGCAAGCAGGTCTACGGCTGGAATCCCGACAAGCATTTCAAGGTGCCCGAGGGGGTGCCGGAGCGCTGGCAGGCCAAGGTGCCGGCCAACCAGCAGGCGCGGGCGGCCTGGCAGCAGCGCATGAGCGCCTATGCCGAGGTCGAGCCGGCGCTGGCCGCCGAGTTCAAGGCCGCGCTGGCGGGCGAGCTGCCGGCCGGCTGGGACGCCGACCTGGACAAGCTGTTCGCCGAGCCCAAAAGGCAGGCCACCCGCAAGTCCTCCCAGCAGGCCATCAACGCGCTGGCCCCCAACCTGCCCACCCTGGTGGGCGGGTCGGCGGACCTGGCCGAGTCCAACCTGACCGACATCGCCGGCGGCGGCGACCTCACCGCGACCGAGGCCGGCCGCAACCTTCGCTTCGGGATCCGCGAGCACGCCATGGGGGCGGTCAGCAACGGCCTTGCCCTGCACGGCGGGCTGCGCCCGTTCTGCGCCACCTTCTTGGTGTTTGCCGACTACATGCGCCCGAGCGTGCGGCTGGCCGCCCTGATGGGGCTGCCGGTGATCTACGTCTGGACCCACGACTCGGTCGGGCTGGGCGGCGACGGCCCCACCCACCAGCCCATCGAGCAGCTGGGCAGCTTGCGGCTCATCCCCAACCTGCACGTGATCCGCCCGGCCGACGCCCCGGAGACGGCCGAGGCCTGGCGGGCGGCCCTGCAGCGCACCGACGGGCCGACCGCGCTGGTGCTGTCGCGCCAGGAGCTGCCGCCGCTGGACCGCAACCAGTACGCGAGCGCCGCCGGGCTGCACCGCGGCGCCTACGTGCTCGCCGAGGCGACCAACGGCGCCCCGGAGCTGCTGCTGCTGGCGACCGGCTCGGAGGTGTGGGTGGCGCTGGCCGCCCGCGAGGAGCTGGAGCAGCGCGAGGAGATCCCGACCCGGGTGGTGTCGATGCCCTGCTGGGAGCTGTTCGCAGCCCAGCCCGCCGACTACCGCGACCAGGTCCTGCCGCCACAGGTGACCGCGCGGCTGGCGGTGGAGGCGGCCAGCACGGGTCCGTGGTGGCAGTGGGTCGGGTCGCTGGGCGGGGTGGTCGGGCTCGACCACTACGGGGCGTCGGCGCCGGGAGGGCTGCTGCTGGCCAAGTTCGGCTTCACCCCCGACAACGTCGTGGACCGGGCGCTGGAGGTGCTGCACCGCCATCACATCGCCAAGGTCCGGATGTTGCGAAACCTGTCCGCCTGACCACACCTCGGGCAAGGAGGCCAGCCATGACCAACCCGCTCGCCCAGCTTACCGAGCACGGCGTGGCCGTCTGGGTCGACTCGATCGCCCGCGACTGGCTGGAGAAAGGCGAGCTGCGCCGGCTCCGCGACGACTTCGCGGTCGTCGGCGTGACCTCCAACCCGACCATCTTCCAGGCCGCCATCGGCACCGGCTCCTTCTACGACGACCAGTTGGCCGGCCTGGCCGAGCAGGGTCTGCCCGCCCCGGCGATCTTCGAGCGGCTGGCGCTGTACGACATCCGCTGGGCCGCCTACGAGCTGCGCCCGGTCTACCAGGCGACCGGCGGCCACGACGGCTACGTGTCCTACGAGCTGCCACCCGACCTCGCCCACGACACCCAGGCCAGCAGCTTCCACGCGGCCCGGCTGTTCGACCTGCTCAGCCTGCCCAACATCCTGATCAAGATCCCGGCCACCACCGAGGGCCTGCCCGCGATCCAAGCGTCGATCGCGGCCGGGATCAACGTCAACGTCACCTTGGTGTTCTCGGTCGCCCGCTACCGCCAGGTGGTCGAGGCCTACCTTGCCGGGCTGGAGGAACGCGCCGCCAAGGGCGCCGAGCTTGGCCAGGTCGCCAGCGTGGCCTCGTTCTTCGTCAGCCGGGTCGACACCCTGGTCGACCCGATCCTGGAGGAGCGGGTCGAGGAGGGCGGTCCCGACGCCGACCTGGCCGCCGCGCGCCTGGGCACCGCCGCCATCGACAACGCCAAGCTGGCCTACCTGGCCTGGCAGGAGCTGTTCGCCGGGCCGCGCTGGCAGGCGCTGGCGGCCAAGGGCGCGCGCCCGCAGCGTTGCCTGTGGGCGTCGACCTCGACCAAGAACCCCAACTACCGCGACGTGCTGTACAGCGAGGAGCTGATCGGCCCGGACACGGTCAACACCATGCCGCTGTCGACCGTGGAGGCGTTCGCCGACCACGGCCTGGTCCGCGGCGACACCCTGCTGGAGGACCTGGACCGGGCCCGCCGGCTGTGGTCGGACCTGATCAAGGTCGGCATCGACGAGGACGAGGTCGGCGAGCAGCTCGAAGAAGAAGGCGTCGACAAGTTCGCCGCCAGCTACCAGAAGCTTCTCGACACCATCGAAGCCAAGCGAGCCCAAGCCACCGGCCGACCCGACACCGACTGAACGACAGGCGGTCGACACCCCGATCGAGCCGAACCGTACGTG
>JBIOYL010000193.1:0-9076 GCA_044870185.1 Actinomycetes bacterium
GCGACGTGACGATCGCCTGGACGCTGCTTGCGGGTGCGAGCCGGGAGGCGTTCCAGCCGGCCGGGCCGCTCGCCCCAGCGTTGGGGCGGCGGAAGCCCGCCGCGGTGGCGGTGGCGGGGCTGGTCGAGCCGCTCAGCGAGCGGGAGCTCGAAGTGCTTGGGCTGTTGGCTGTGGGCAGGTCGAACCGGGAGATCGCCGCCGAGCTGGTGGTGGCGCTGGATACCGTCAAACGGCAGTCAGTCATGTGCTCGACAAGCTCGGCGCGGCCAACCGCACCCAGGCCGTCGCCCGCGCCCGGGAGTTCGGGCTGCTCGAATAGCAGCGGCAGCCCGCACCGCCGACAGCACGTTGGTCCGCTCCCGGGTCGGCGCCGTGCTCAACGTCGCCGACGACCTTCACGCCGCGACTCCCCCCGGAACAACACCAGCGACGCGACCACACCGGCAAGCGCCCAGCCGGCCAGCACGACCAGGTGACCGGCAACCACCGGTGGGCCGAAGGGTGCTGCAGTGCGCGGGTCGCGGCGTCGATCATGGGCTGGGCAGGCAGGTAGGCGCCGCCTCTGTACGATGTGGGTTGCGGTACCGTCCAGGGGTTGTGGTCATGAGCGTGTTGCTGCGGGCCGACGATGTGCCGGTGACCTCGCGCGTGGACTACTGGCGGCACGTCGTCGACGAGACGCTCGGTCCGCTCGACCTGCGGCTGCCCAGCGGGCCCGACCTCCGAGACGAGCTGCTCATCGGCGACGCCGGCGCGGTCCGGGTCGCCCAGCTGTCGACCCCAACCGCAGGTGGGGCCAGCCGCACACCCAAGCACATCCGCCGATCGGACCTGGAGGTGTGCACGATCGACGTGCTGGTGCGCGGGCGTGGGGTGGTCGAGCAGGACGGCCGCCAGGCCGTGCTGGGGCCAGGCGGCTTCGCCCTCGTCGACCTGTCGAGCCCGGTCCACTGGACCACGTCGGCGATGCAGACCGTGGCGGTGGTGTTCCCGCGGGTGCTGCTGCCGCTACGCCCTGGCGAGGTCGCGGGCCTGACCGCGGTCCGGTTCCCCGGCGACCAGGGCATCGGCGCGTTGGTCTCCTCGCTGGCGCGCCAGCTTCCGCGGCGCCTGGACGACTGGGACGCGGCCGATGGGCCCCGCCTCGGCACCGCCGTGGTGGACCTGTTCACCGTGGCGCTGGCCGCCCGGCTCGACCGCAGGGAGCAGGTGCCGCCCGACACTCGGCAGCGCGCCCTGCTGCTGCGCGTGCAGGCCTTCATCGAGGCCCGGCTCGGCGATCCTGCGCTGTCGCCGGGCGTGATCGCCGCCGCGCACTACATCTCCCCCCGCTACCTGTACAAGCTGTTCGAGCTGCAGGGGCAGACCGTGGCCGGCTGGATCCGGCAGCGTCGGCTGGAGCGCTGCCGCCGGGACCTGCTGGACCCGGCGCTGGCGGCCCGGCCGGTGAGCGCCATCGCGGCGCGCTGGGGGCTGGTCAACGCGGCGCATTTCAGCCGCGCCTTCCGGGCCGCCTACGGCGTCGCGCCGGTGGAGTACCGGCAGCTCGGCGACGGGTCGGGCCGGCCGTAGGCGGCCGCCGGTCAGGACCGGCTGGCGGTGGCGGGTTCGACCTCGAGGTCGGCGGGTGCCAGGGGGGTGGTGCCGCGGATGAGGTCGGCGGCCCGTTCCGCGACGGCGATGGTGGGGGCGTTGGTGTTGCCGCGCGGGGTGGCCGGCATCACCGAGGCGTCCACCACCCGCAGCCCGTCCACGCCGCGCACGCGCAGCTCGGCGTCGCAGACCGCCTGGTCGCTGCCGCCCATGGCGCAGCTGCTGGTGGGGTGGAAGATGGTCGTGACATTGCCGCGGATCCACGCCCGCAGCTGCTGGTCGTCGCGAACCTGCTCGCCGGGCGCGTGCTCCCCGGCCAGCAGGCCGGCAAGCGGCTGGCGGGCGGCGATCTCCCGGGCCAGGCGGACGCCCGCGACCAGCACGTCCAGGTCGGCCTCGTCGGCCAGGTAGGCAGGGTCGATCAGCGGCTTGGCCAGCGGATCGGCCGAGCGCAGGGCGACCCGGCCGCGGCTGGTGACCCCAAGGGCCCAGACGATCATCGAGGCCATCCGCTGGGTCGGCGGACCCAGCTCGGGCAGTGGGGGCGGCGCCCCGGCAACCGCCAACTGCAGATCCGGGGCGGGCAGCCCCTCGCGGCTGCGGGCGAAGCCGCCCGCCTCGAGCCCGCCGGACGCCATGGGTCCGCGCCTCTCGCGCTGCCACAGCGCCAGATTGTCGGGCGTCGCCTCCTCCCACAGGTTGCGGGTCGTCGGCGTGCGCCAGACCAGGAAGCAGGTGGGATGGTCCTGCAGGCCGACGCCCACCCGGGGCGCGTCCACCAGCACCCGGATGCCGTGTTCGCGCAGCTGCTCGGCCGGACCGACCCCCGACAGCAGCAGCAGCTGCGGACTGGCCACCGCCCCCCCACACAAGATGACCTCCCGCTGGGCGCGGGCCTCGCGTTCGGCACCGCCTCGGAGATAGCGCACCCCGACCGCCCGCCCCCCCGCCAGCAGCACCCTGGTGGCCCGCGCGCCGGTCTGCACGGTGAGGTTGGCCCGCCCCATGGCCGGCCGCAGGTAGCCATCCGCCGCCGACCAGCGCCGCCCCTGCCGCTGGGTGAGCTGGTAGCAGCCCACCCCGTCCTGGACGGCGGCGTTGAAGTCGCCGGTGACGGCCAGCCCGGCGGCGCTGGCCGCCGCCACCCACGCCCGGCTCAGCGGGTGGGTGAAGCGGGGGTCCTCCACCCGCAGCGGCCCCCCGACCCCGTGGAAGGCCGACGCGCCGCGCTGCTGGTCCTCGGCCCGGCGGAAGTACGGCAGCAGCTCGGTGTAGCCCCAGCCGTGGCAGCCGTCGGCGGCGCGCCAGGTGTCGTAGTCCAGCCGGTTGCCGCGGATGTAGACCATGCCGTTGATCGCGGAGCTGCCGCCCAGGGTGCGGCCGCGCGGCCAGTGGATGCGCCGGTTGGCGGCGTGGGGTTGCGGGATGGTCAGGTCGTTCCAGGCGAACGGCCCGCGCCACAGGGTGGTGGTGGCGGCCGGCATGGCGATCTCGGCGGCGTCGTCGGGGGGGCCGGCCTCCAGCAGCAGCACCCGGGTGGCGGGGTCCTCGCTCAGCCGGGCGGCCAGCACACAGCCGGCACTACCGGCACCGACGATGACGTAGTCGTCCATCACGACCTCCCAGGTTCGGACCACTGTTCTGCCTAGTGTCGTGACGGCACGCCGGCAGGTCTCGTCCCACCGTGCACGGTCCTTGCCCGTTCCTGCACGGTCGGCGCCTGGCCGCGGGTGGATGAGACAGTTGCCGGGGCAGGGTCTGGCGCCCACCGCCGACCCGGCGAGGCGTTGCTCGACGTGGCCGTCGCCCGATCTTCCGGGCCGCCGGTTGACCCGGCGGGTCAGTTGTCGAGCTGCGCCTTGACCGCGTCGGCGACCGTGGCGGCGTCCCCCGGGAAGCCCCACAGGATGCTGGAGCCGCGGCGGATGAGCCAGCGCAGCCCGAGGTAGAAGACGCCGGGTGCGGCCGCGGCGGCGCCTTCGCGCCGGGGCTGCCCGTCGGCGTCGACCAGGGCGGGGTCCATGAAGGAGAAGTCACCGGTGAAGCCGGTGCACCACACCACACTGCCGACGTCCTCGGCGCGCAGGTCCAGTTCGGCCGGCGGGTCCAGGTCGATGGGCGCGTCGGTGGGGTCGGGCTCGGCCGGCGGGGCGTTCAGGCCGCAGCGGCCGATGAGCTCGTCGACCAGCGCCCGCATGCGGGCGGCGAAGGCGTCCCCGGCGGCCACGTTGGCCTTGGCGCCGCCGTCGAAGCTGACCCGCTCGCCGACCACGCCGACCGGCCGTCCGACCAGGGTGGCGCCGGCCCGGGCCAGCGCCTGCAGGCTCAGGCTGCGCCCACCCGACGCCACGATCGGCTGCGCGGCCTCCATCGCCGACGGGTCGGGCAGGTCCCGCGGCCGCTGGTCGAAGAAGCCGGCCTCGACCAGCCAGTCGATGCTGTCGCGGCCCCGGTACCGCCAGGGCAGGCGACCGACGGGGCTGGTCGCCAGGACCACCCGCCGGCCAGCGGCCAGCAGGTCCTCGGCGATCTGGCAGCCGGACTGGGCGCTGCCCACCACCAGCACCGCCCCTTCCGGCAGCCGGCCGGGACCGCGGTAGTCGGCGGTGTGGTGCTGCGCCAGCCGGTCGGGGAACCTCCGGGCCAGGTTGGGGATCTGTGGCCGGTTCTGGTCGCCGGTGGCCACCACGACGGTGCGGGCGCGGAGATCGCCGTCGCCGGTCCGCAGGGCGTAGCCGTCGCCGGCGGGCGCCAGCCGCATGACCGGGATCCCGGGGCGAACCGGCGCGTCGGCGGCCAGCCGCTCCAGCCGCCGGACGACCTCCGCGCCGGTCAGGTACGCGTCGGGCGCCTGCTCGCCGAGCAGCCGGTTCATCCAGCCGGGCGTGTTCAGCCGGAAGGAGTCCCAGCGCTGGCTGCGCCAGGTCTCCCCGGCCCGGCCCCGCTCCAGGATCACGTGCTCGACACCGCGGGCGGCAAGGGCGGCGCTGGCGGCGAGCCCGGCCGGCCCGGCACCCACCACCGCACAGTCGATCACCATCCGGCGCTCCTGCCCATCGCCACCACCCCCAAATGAGCCCGGCCGGAGCCTCGCCCGCCGGGAGTGCAGGACGACGAACTGGCGCTCCGGGCGCCTGGCCTGGTCGTGGTCGGGGGGCTCATGTGGGTGGGCGACAGACCACCCCGTGACCATCGTCTTGCCAGAGAGCGAGACCGCGCGGGTGGGCCTCGTACTTGGCAGGAGGGGCCAGCCCAGGCTGGACCTCGGCTAGCTCACCGTGATGCTGCCCTGCATCCAGGCATGGATCGCGCAGAAGTACGACAGCGTCGTACCCGGCGGGGCGGTGACGGCGACACTGATCGACGTGCCCGGCGGCAGCCACAATGTGTCGAGCCGGCCATCGAGGCCGGACCCGCCGGCCACGTTGATGAACTGGGACTGGGCCTGATCCGTGATCTGGGGGCCGACCGTGGTGAACACCTCGTCACACAACGTTCCAGGCGCGCCGCAGTTGAGCACGTCCTCGAAGCTGGAGGGGAGCTCACTGGCGTTGACGATCGTCAGGGTGTGTGGCTCGTCGGTGGCATCGTCATGGCTCAGCGTGAGCTGGTCGCCGCTGTTGAGCGTCGTGTGCCCCGGGCTGAACCGCAGGTTCGAGAAGATCTTCGAGTTGATGTGGACGTCCTCGGTGCCTAGCGTGCGGATCGTCTTGTCCTGCGCGGCGCTGGTCGCGGTGAACGCGAACACGCCGGCGAGGGCGATCGCGACGACCGTTGCGATCCGAGCGACGCGTGAGGTCGCCGATGCATGGATTGCTCCCCGCATGTTGTCTCCTTCGTCCGGGTGACGGGGTCTGTCCGTCTAGCCTGGCCTGCCAGATGCGACATCGGCGACAGAAGACCGCGCGCCCATGCCTGCAACCACGTTCTTTGGCTCGTGGATGAGCATGGACCCCCTCCCGCCACCGACATGGCCCTCCCGCGCTGACGGCTCCCGGGGACTCTAGATACGTGCCCGCCCGGCGTCAAATGGGCAACCGCCAGCGCCTCGAGAGCCGATCCTTGGTGGGTCCAAGGACCAGCATCCGTCTCCAGGCGGACCCAGCACGGACCAGGGCCGCGACGACCGGCCTCAAGAACGCACAGGAGCAGGTCGGTGACCTGCTCCTGGTGGTGGAGGTGGGGAGACTCGAACTCCGACCCGCCTCCTGGAGAATCGCCTGCTTGCGGGTCGATTACGGCGGTGACCTGCGATTCCTCGGAACCGTCGTGACCGCTGGTGCCCGCTGCGCTCCCCGGCCGCCGTTCTGGCGTGTACCCGTCGTGTACCGGCCGCCCTCGTCACTGGCTACGTCGCGCCCGCTTGTACTCGGCGCGGGCGCGGCCAGGCCCCGCGGTCGTGTCGAAGCCCCCTACTTTTACATCGTGGCGCAGTCGAATCCTGTGGCAGCAGGCGCGGAGCTGGTAATCCCCCGAGGGGGACTCTGCTGGCGAAGTCGGTGGGTGTGGTTGTGTCAGGCTGCCGCCAGGCTGTGGGCGGTGCACAGGGCGTGGATGCGGGTGGGGCGTCGTTGGGTGGTGGGGTGGGGGTCGAACCAGGCGCCGAGGCGTAGGACGTTGAGGGCGATGCCGGTGAGAACGTTTTGCAGGTGGGTCTTGGGCATGCCGCGGTAGCGGGCGTGGCGCAGGTCGGGGCCGCGGACGGCTTGGGAGATGGTGCCCTCGACACCGGCACGCTGGTTGTAGGTGGTGCGCCATGCGGTGGTGGTTTGGGCTTGGCGGGCGCGGAGCTGCGCCTCCCACACGGGCCGGGGGTGGACGGCGAGCCTGCGGGGACGGCTGGGGTCGGCCAGGGTGCACTGCGGGCGCGGCGGGCAGGGGCGGCAGTCGCGGGCGGAGAAGCCGAACACGACCAGGCCGCGGCCCTCGGGGCGGGCGGGGCGGCTGGTCGCGCCGGCGGGGCAGGTGGCCACCCCGGCATCCCAGTCGAGGGTGAACGCGCTTGGGGGGAAGGTGCCCTTGCGGGTGTTGCGGCCGGTGGTGATGGTCAGGGGGCTGATCATGATGATGCCCAGCTCCAGCGCGCGGGTGAGGTTGTCGGCGCTGGGGTAGCCGGCGTCCAGCAGGTGCTCGCCGGGGCCAGGCCACGCTCGACCAGCTTGTGCTGGATCGGGGTGGTGGCGGTCACATCGGGATCGGTGGCGGCGGTGGTATGCACGTCGGTGATCAGCCAGGGCAGGTCGGCGTCGCAGGACTCGCTCAGGTGGGCCTTGGAGCCCACCCACTGGGTGTCCCGCTTGGTGCTGTAGCGGGCGTCGGGGTCGTAGGGGGACTCGATGCGCTCGTGGGCGGGGGGCAACTCGGTCGTGTCCTTCCAGCGCAGGCGTCCGCTGCTGGTCTGGTCGTAGTGGTGGGCCCACATCGTGCGCAGGACCTTCACCTGCGGCAGGTCGTGCATCCAGCCGGCCACCGGGTCGGTGTCGATCTTGTCCAGCAGCGCACGGCCGTCCGCGCCGATCTGCTCGGCCAGTGCCACCACGGAGGCGTTGGTGCGTTTGAGCAGCCGGGAGGCCTCCACCTTGCGCCCGTAGCGCTCATCCCAGCCCGGTGCGAGCAGCGGCACCAGCCAGGTCGGAGCGGTCCGGGCGATCTCCTCCAACGCGGCTCGCAGGCTCTCCCCGACCTGCTCGATCCGGTCCGGGCCGGCGCACACAGGCGAGCACGTGGGTGGCATCGGTGCGCTGCCGCCCACCCGCGCGGACCAGCCCAGCCGCCTGCAGCCGTGCCAGCAGCACGCTCAACAGCCGATCCGCCCGACCGCCTACGGCCAGCCGATCCCGGAACTCGCTTGAGCACCGAGGCGTCGAACCCCACGTCGTCCAGCGCCAGCCCCAGCAGGTACTTCCACGAGATCCGGTCCGCGGCCGCTTGCGCCGCCTCCCGGTCCGACAGGTTGTGCATGAACTGCAGGATCGTCACCATCAGCAGCAGCGCTGGCGAGAGCCCGGGCTGGCCCAGCGGCGAGTACATCCCCTCGAGCTCGCCGGACAGGAAGTCCTCGTCCCGGAACAGCACTCCCAGCGCGTCCCGCACCCCGCATCTCATCAGTCCCCCGCGGATGCACCTTCCACGCCAACTCCGCCATGGCCGCCGGAACCTCCGGCGCACCCCCAGGACGCAGCACCACCCGTCACCCCTCACATCTCAACCATCACCATCCATACCGGACAGCCCCAACCCTCCCACAAAACACCCCCTGACTTCGCCAGCAGAGTCCGAGGGGTCACAAATCCGGGCAACGGAAGAACTGGTGACGATTGACCCGGTCGGGAACGCAGCTTGACTCCCGCTCCTCCTGGCTCCGGCAGGCGTGGCAGCTGCTGTGACGTCTTCTGTGTCAGGAAAACCAGGCCGCAGGGAGCTGCTGGTACCAAGCATTTGTCGAGGTAAATGGCAGGCCTTGGTATCCGGGATGGACCCGCTCGTGCCCACGATTGTCCGCTGGACCATGCCCCAGCTGTGCCCCAGTCGGTAGCCGGCCAGCATGGCGAGCCGGGGGTGGCGGTGGTCCGCTACCCGCCGCCGCCTGCGCCCGGTCCGCCCGTGAACCACACGTCGTCGGCCCCATCAGGCCGGCGGGCGAAGTCCTCCGGCTCGCCGTCACGCCTGAGCCGCGCGTTGACCACCAGCAGGACCACGACGATCCCAACGACGATGGCAGCGATGATGATGAGGTTCATCGGACCACCCTTTCATGGCGCCGACGGTGGCGCGACGGGCCGGTGTGCACCCTCCAGGCCCGCCCACCCGGTTGGTCCCAGAGCGTCATCGGCGGGATCTGCTCGTCAGGAGCGTGCTGTGCAGCAGCTGCTGCGCACACGACGATAGGATGATGGCGTGGCTCGGCCAGCGCTGTGCCAGAGGTCACAGCCGGCAAGTGACGTCCAGCACCGCGTCTCACCGCCGGGCTTGACCGCTTGCATGCCATACAGGGAACGAGCGTTCGAGCGGTGCTGGTCACCTCGGCTGCGCTGGCCATCCTCCAGGCATCCTCCAAGCGCGCCAGCTTGCAGTCTCGGCCATCCCGGCCGGCCAGGATGCTCGGCCAGCAGCACAGGTCTGTCGCCTGCCGGATGACCGCCGTCGACCGCCAGCAACCGTCAAGCGCCGCCGCCAGGCACGTCAACGGCACGGCCGGTGCGGACGACGCTTCGGACCTGATGGCGACCTCGCCAGCCCGCATGGACGGCAGGGTCTGTCCCCCGTGTCCACCTGTTCGTTGGCGAGGCCCGGTAGCGGCCTGCGGCAGCGTGGCTACCATGGCCCGGCGATGCCGAACCCTCGGGGCACCCAGCCCACCATCACCGCGCAGGGGCTGCTGCTGGACCTTGACGGCGTGCTGGTCGACAGCACCGCCGCGGTGGAACGACACTGGCGCATCTTTGCCGGCTGGTACGGCCTGGACCCCGCCAGGCTGCTCCGT
>JBIOYL010000194.1:0-5151 GCA_044870185.1 Actinomycetes bacterium
CACCCGCGCGTACAGCACCGCGCGTCGATCCGGTAGGCTGCCGGTGTCAGGCACCTCGACCAGGATCGTGCCCGATGGCAGGCGGCGCGCGGGGACCGGCATCCTGCCCTGGCGGAACCAGCGGGAGGCGGTCTGTGGGTGGACGCCGTGGGCGCGTGCCCACGCGGCGAGCTTCATGCGCACGATAGTAACACATACGTTCGATCACGAATGCTCATATCACAGCGAGCAGCTCGGAACCCCCGGACCGATGCCCTGGTCGTTGACCGCACGTCGGCCTTCGAGAACCACGATGGTCCGGATCTTGATACAAGAGCCGCAATGGGAGGCATCGCGATGAGGCTGGGCCTGCACTACTGGAACTATTCGACGCCGTCGGATCCGGCCAGGATCGCCGCGACCCTGGCCGAGACCGCCCGGGTCGCCGAGCAGGCGGGGATGTCGGCGTTCACCGTCATGGACCACTTCTTCCAGATGGAGCAGGCGACCTCGGTCGACGAGCCGATGCTGGAAGGCTACACCACGCTGGGCTACGTCGCGGCCCAGACCCGAGGCATGACCCTTGGGCTGCTGGTGACCGGCGTGCCCTACCGCTACCCGGGGCTGCTGGCCAAGATCGTCACCACCTTGGACGTGCTGTCGGGCGGGCGGGCCAGGCTCGGCATCGGCGCCTCCTGGTACGAACGCGAGCAGCGCGGCCTGGGCGTGCCGGTGGTGCCGCTGGCCGAACGGTTCGAGCGCCTGGAGGAGACGCTGCAGATCTGCCTGCAGATGTGGAGCGACGACAACGGCCCCTTCGACGGCCGGCACTACCAGCTGGCCGAGACGCTGTGCGTGCCCGCGCCGCTCAGCCGGCCCCATCCGCCGATCCTGGTCGGCGGTGGTGGTGAGCGCAAGACGCTGCGGCTGGCGGCGCGCTACGCCGACGCCTGCAACCTGTTCGGGACCGGCCCGGCCGACGTGGCGCACAAGCTGGCGGTGCTGCGCTCGCACTGTGACGGCGAAGGTCGCGACTACGACCGCATTCAAAAGACCGTGCTGGCGGTGCGGCCGGTCCTGGCCGACGTCGACGGGTTCCTGGCCGCGGCCGGCGAGTACGCCGCGCTCGGCGTGACCGAGATCCAGACGATGCCCGACCGGCACCCGGTCGAGTTCGCCGAGCAGCTCGCCGAGCGGGTGCTGCCCAGACTCGCCGACGTCGGCTGACCCGGCCCCAGACCGACGTTGTCGCGTCACTCGCCTGCCCGAGGGCGGCGCTCGGCGTGCGGGGAAGGCAGCCTCGCCGCGTCCTGGCCGAGCAGCTGAGCCGTGCGCGGGTCGGCCAGGCGGGGCGGCGACGGCAGGGCCGGCCGTTGTCAATCGATGGACCCTCGGGGAACGATCCACGCGTGTGGCTGTCCGGTGCTGGCGGCGATGTGCTCGAAGTCGGCGTCGTAGTGCAAGACCACCGCGCCGTGGTGCTCGGCCACCGCGGCGGTCAGCAGGTCGATGACCCCGGCGGCACGGTGGTGGCCTCGGGCGGCCATGCGGATCTGGACCTCGCGCGCCCGCTGGGCGATCGCCTCGCTGATCGGCAGTGTGACGTACAGGCTGCGGCGACGTTCGGCGATGGCGCGGACGTCGCCGAGGTCTCGTCCGGAGTAGCCGGCTTCCAGGTCGACGGTCACGCAGGTGGCCGCGACGCGGTCGACGATGAGCCCGGCGATGACGTTGCGGACCGAGGGCCGGTCGCTGCGCGCGTGTGCGGAGGTGTCGATCAGGTAGAGCTGGCCGGGGCCGACCGGAACCGTCACCGGCGTGCCTGCCGCATGACCTCCGGGTCGGTGATGTCTGGGCCGACGCCGAGCGCGTAGGGGTCGTTGAGGAGCTGGTCGATGCGGCGGCGCCGGCTGGCGACGAAGTGGAGCGCGGCGTTGACGGTGTCCTTCTTGGTGGTCGTGCCCAGCTCCTTGGCGGCCAGCGCCAGGTCCTCGTCGTTCAGGTCGATCATCGTCTTCATATTGCCGAGTGTATTGCTAAGTATAGATCATTGGCAATACCAGGCGGCGCGGCCAGCGCGGCCGCGCCGGTCCGAACCTCGCGCTGCGGCGCCGGTGCCCCGCCGGCCGGTGCCAGTTGGCGCCCTGCGCCGTCACTCGGCCCGATCCGCCGAGCGCAGCTCGCGCCACCTGGCCATCACCCGCGGGGCCTCCTCGCGGAGGAACTGGAAGTACCGGCGGTTCTCCTCCAACCGGGCGCCGGCCGGCGTGTCCGGCCCCACCGCCTTGATCCCGTCCTGCAGGTCCTGTTCCCAGTGGGCGAGGAGCTCGTCCCGCCTGGCGACCACCTCGTACCACATGTCGCCGGAGATCTGGTAGTGGTCGCGCCGCTCGCCCGGCTCGCGGCCGCGCGCCACCATGCGCAGCTGGGTCAGGTAGCGCACGGCGCCGGAGATCGCCGCCGGGCTGACCTGCAGCAGCCCGGCGAGCTCGGCCGCGGTGCGCCTGCCGTCGTCGGTGGTGAGCAACGCGGCGAAGACGCGGGCGGGCATGCGGGCCATGCCCGCCTCGGTCAGGTCCAGGGCGAACCGTTCGATGAACCGTCGCACCGCCTCCTCGTCGCGCCCGGCGCCAGTCCCCTCAGCCACACCCGCATCCTCTCGCCCGGACGTCACGGCCGGGCAGATTCATCGACGATCCTATCTTCACAACTCTGTGAAGCCAGTGTAACATGTGAACACTATGACTGCTACTGCCATCGCAGTGTCCGGCCTGGTGAAGACGTTCGGCCCGACACGCGCGCTCGACGGGCTCGACCTGACCGTGCGCACCGGCGAGGTGCACGGCTTCCTCGGCCCCAACGGCGCCGGCAAGACCACCACCCTGCGCATCCTGCTCGGCCTGCTGCGCGCCGACGCCGGCACCGCCCAACTGCTCGGCGGCGACCCCTGGCAGGACGCCGTCGCGCTGCACCGCCGCCTGGCGTATGTGCCCGGCGACGTCACCCTGTGGCCCGGCCTGTCCGGCGGCGAGATCATCGACCTGCTCGGCCGGCTGCGCGGCGGCCTGGACCCCAAGCGCCGCGCCGAGCTGCTGGCGCGCTTCGACCTCGACCCCCGCAAGAAGGCCCGCACCTACTCCAAGGGCAACCGGCAGAAGGTGGCGCTGATCGCCGCGCTGGCCTCCGACGTCGAGCTGCTGCTGCTGGACGAGCCCACCGCCGGGCTGGACCCACTGATGGAGGCGGCCTTCCGCGACTGGATCCTCCAGCAGGAGCGCCGGGCCGGCCGCACCGTGCTGCTGTCCAGCCACATCCTGGCCGAGGTCGAGGCGCTGTGCGAGCGGGTGACCATCATCCGGGCCGGCCGGGTGGTGGAGTCGGGCACCCTGGCCGAGCTGCGCCACCTCACCCGCACCTCGATCCAGGCCGAGCTGGCCGCCCCGCCCGACGGGCTGGTCGGGCTGGCGGGCGTGCACGACCTCGAGGTCGACGGCACCCGGCTGCGCTGCCAGGTCGACGCCGACCAGCTCGACGCGCTGCTGCGCCAGCTCACCTCGGTGGGCGTGCGCAGCCTGGTCAGCCAGCCGCCCACCCTGGAGGAGCTGTTCCTGCGCCACTACCAGGCCACCCGGCCGGCCGGCGACGGCCGGGGCGGCGCCCGCGAAGAGCTGCCGCGATGAGCACCCTGGCGGGCACCCGCGGGCTGGTCCGGCTGACCCTGCGCCGGGACCGCTTCCTGCTGCCGCTGTGGGTGCTGCTGCTGGCCCTGCTGCCGGTCTACCAGGCGGCCGCCATCGACCAGCTCTACCCCACCCCGGCGCAGCTGCGGGAGCTGTACGGCACGGTGGCCGGCACCCCGGGGCTGCTGGCCATGCTGGGCCCGGTGTTCGGCGCCACCCTCGGCGCGCTGACCGTGTGGCGGGCCGGGCTGGTCGTTGTGGTGGTGGGCCTGGCCAACCTGCTCACCGTCATCCGGCACACCCGCACCGACGAGGAGGCGGGACGGCGCGAGCTGCTCGGCGCGACCGTGGTCGGCCGCAACGCGCCGCTGGCCGCGGCGCTGCTGGTCACCTTCGCCGCCGACCTGCTGCTCGGCGCGGTGCTGGCGGCCGGCATGCGCGGCCTGGGGCTGCCAGCCGCCGGCTCGGTCGCCTACGGCCTGTCGGTGGCGGCCGCCGGGTGGATGTTCGCCGCGGTCGGGGCGGTCGCCGCCCAGCTGACCCAGGGCGCCGGCGCTGCCAGAGGCATCGGGCTCGGCGCCCTCGGCGTGGCCTACCTGCTGCGCGCCGCCGGCGACACCGGCGGCAGCGACAGCGCGCTGGGCTGGCTGTCGTGGCTGTCGCCGATCGGCTGGGCGCAGCAGACCCGCCCCTACGCCGGTGAGCGCTGGTGGGTGTTCGCGCTGCCGCTGGCGCTGGTGGCGGTCCTGGCCGCGGCGGCCTTCGCCCTGCTGGCCCGGCGCGACGCCGGCGCCGGCGTGCTGGCGGCCCGGCTCGGCCCGGCCGCCGCCGCACCGTCGCTGCGCAGCCCGCTGGCCCTGGCCTGGCGGCTGCAGCGCGGCATGCTGCTGGGCTGGACCGTCGGGCTGGCCGCCATGGGCGCGGTGATCGGCAGCGTCGCCGACAGCGTCAACGACATGGCCAGCGGCAACGCGCAGCTCACCGAGCTGCTGGAGCGGCTGGGTGGCGAGAAGGCGCTGAGCGACGCCTACATCGCCGGGGCGATGGCGATCTTCGCCCTGGCGGCCGCCGGCTACGCGATCCAGGCGACGCTGCGGCTGCGCGCCGAGGAGGAGGGCTTGCGCGCCGAGCTGGTGCTGGCCACCGCGGTCGGCCGGCGGCAGTGGGCGGCCAGCCACCTGCTGTTCGGGCTGGGTGGCCCGGCGGTGGCGCTGGCGGCGGCGGGGCTGGCCGAGGGGCTGGCCTACGGGCTGGTCGGCGGCGACGTGGGCCGCCAGCTGCCGCGCGTGCTGGCCGGCGCGCTGGTGCAGCTGCCCGCCGTGCTGGTGCTGTCCGGCCTGGCGATGGCGCTGTTCGGCCTGGCGCCCCGGCTCGCGGCGGTGAGCTGGGCGGCGCTGGCGGTGGCCGCGTTCCTGGTGCTGCTCGGCCCGCTGCTGCAGCTGGACCAGGCGATCCTGGACGTCTCCCCGTTCAGCCACATCCCCAAGGTCCC
>JBIOYL010000195.1:0-3489 GCA_044870185.1 Actinomycetes bacterium
CCCGCCAGGCCGCGAACCCGGCCGCCGGGTCGAGCAGGTCGGCGTCCTGGCCGGGCCGCCGGCCCAGGTGCTCGCGCCACAGCGCCAGGCGCAGCTCGCGGGCGAAGCGGCGCGCCCCGTCGCCGAGGCCGGCCGGGTCGGCCGGTGCGCGCCCGTCCGGGGTCGGGTCCAGCACGGCGGCGGTCAGCTCCGCGTCGTGGGTCCAGGAGCGCCGGTTCAGGTTGTCGGAGCCGACCGCGGCCCAGACGTCGTCGACCACGCACACCTTGGCGTGGACGTAGATCGGCGTGCCGGCCTGGTTCTCCAGGTCGTAGACGGCCACCCGGTCGCCGCCGGCCCGCCGGACCGTCTCGATGGCGGTCTGCTGGCCGATGCGGTTGGGCGGGCCGGACAGGCGCCCGTCCTGGTCGGGGTAGCGGGGGACCACCACGACCAGGCGCAGCTCGGGCGAGCGGCGCAGCGCGTCGGCGAGCAGGCCCGCGACCTCCGCCGACCACAGGTACTGGTCCTCGACGTAGACCAGCCGCCGGGCCCGCCAGAGCGCCTTGGCGTAGGCCCGGGCGATGCTGCGCTCGCCCGCGGGGGCGAACGGCAGCCGCGGGTGCTTGGCCGGGTAGGTGCGCAGCACCTGGACCGCATGGGGGCCGGCCGGGGCCGGGTCGCGCGGCATGGGCGGCAGCGGCCCTGGCCGGCGGGGCTGGTCGAGCTGCCGGGTGCGGCGCAGCCGCCACGGGTTGCGGTGGTCGAGCGGGGTCGGGTCCTCCCAGCGCTCCCGGAAGGTGAGGTCCACGTCACCCACGGCCGGGCCGTGGAGCTCGAGCTGGACGTCATGCCAGGGCGGCCGCTCGCCGTAGCGCCGGTCGATCTCGACCGCCTGCGGGTCGCCGAGGTGGCGGGCGTCGTCGCCGCGGCCGTGCGCCAGGTCGATGCCCCCGATGAAGGCGACGTCGGCGTCCTCGCGCCCGGGGCGCCGCACGACCACCAGCTTCTGGTGCTGGCTGCCCGGCCCGCGCACGCGTTCGTCGAGCAGCAGCTGCCCGCCGGCCCGGTTGACGAGCTGGCCGAGGCGGAGGTTCTGCTCCTCGTTGAAGTGCGTCCGCGCCGGGTGGGAGCGCCACAGCAGCCCCCGTACCTGGACGCCGCGCCCGGCCAGCTCGGCCAGCACCTGGCCGAGCTGGCTGCCCGGGCCGGCGAGGAGCTGGTCCGCGTCGCCGCGCCAGTCGGTCAGGTACAGCTGGTCGCCGGGCTCGAGCGTGCACAGCTCGGCGTACAGCCGCGCATAGTAGGCCGCCCCATGGCAGAGCACCTCGACCCGGTTGCCTTCCGTCCAGGCCAGCCCGTCGCGGTGGCGGCGGTCGATGTCGGTGGCGGGGTTGCCGCGCTCGTCGGCACGCAGGAACCAGTCGTCGATCCGGCCCAGGAGCGTCCTCCTCGTGTCGCCGTCGTGCAATCTTCACCCGTGCGGCCTGCCCGGCCCAAGCCGGGCGGCAGCAGGCGTCTTGGCAGGCGCACGGCCGACCCGGCCCGGGTCGCGGGCTGCGCCGGGCGCCGACGTAGACTGGGTCGGGGATCGACCTGTCGCTGCAAGGGAGCTGCCTCCGTGAGCCGTCCCCCGGCCACCTCGCGCAACGCGGCGCTGTACGGGCGCGCCCGGGCGGTGATCCCGGGCGGGGTCAACTCGCCGGTGCGGGCGTTCGGCGCGGTCGGGGGCACCCCCCGGTTCTTCACCCGGGGGCAGGGCGCCTGGGTGTGGGACGCGGACGGCGCCCGCTACGTCGACCTGGTGCTGTCGTGGGGGCCGCTCATCGCCGGGCACGCCCACCCGCGGGTGGTCGAGGCGGTGCAGGCGGCCGCGGCCCGTGGCACCTCGTTCGGGGCGCCGACCGAGGCCGAGGTCGAGCTGGCCGAGGAGATCGTGCGGCGCGTGCCCGTGGTCGAGCAGGTGCGCATGGTGAGCTCGGGCACCGAGGCGACCATGAGCGCGGCCCGGCTGGCCCGGGCGGCGACCGGCCGGCCCAAGCTGGTCAAGTTCGCCGGCTGCTATCACGGCCACGCCGACGGGTTGCTGGCCGCGGCCGGGTCCGGCGTGGCGACCTTCGCCCTGCCCGACTCGCCCGGCGTCACGGCCGCGCAGACGGCCGACACGATCGTGCTGCCCTACAACGACGAGGCCGCCCTGGCCGCCGCCTTCGACCGGGCCGGCGACGAGATCGCCGCCGTCATGGTGGAGCCCGTGGCCGCCAACATGGGGGTGGTGCCGCCCACGGCCGGGTTCCTGGCCGCGCTGCAGGCCGTCACACGCCGGGCCGGCGCGCTGCTGGTCGTCGACGAGGTGCTGACCGGCTTCCGGGTCGGCCCGGCCGGCGCGGTCGGCCGCTACGGCATCCGGCCCGACCTGGTCACCTTCGGCAAGGTCATGGGTGGGGGCCTGCCGGCTGCCGCCTACGGCGGCCCGGCCAGGCTGATGGGCCTGGTCGCCCCCGCCGGCCCGGTCTACCAGGCCGGCACCCTGTCCGGGAACCCGCTGGCCACTGCGGCCGGCCTGGCCACCCTGTCGCTGCTGGACGACGCCGCCTACGGCCACCTCGACGCGGTCGCCGACGCGCTCACCGCCGGCGTGCAGGCCGCGTTCGACACCGCGGGCGTGCCGGCCCGGGTGCAGCGGGCCGGCAACCTGTTCAGCGTCTTCATGACCAAGGCCGAGGTGCTCGATTACGCCACGGCGAGACAGCAGGACACCGCCGCCTACGCCCGCTTCTTCCACGCCATGCTGGACCGTGGCGTCTACCTGCCGCCGAGCGCGTTCGAGGCCTGGTTCGTCTCCCTCGCCCACGGCCAGGCCGAGGTCGACCACGTCCTGCAGGCCGCCCGGTCAGCCGCTTCCGAGGTCGCCGCCGGCTGACCAAGGCGCCCGGCGCCGCCCCGCCGAGGTGCCTACAGGCCGCCGAGGTGCTGGGGCGGCCAGAGCTTCAGCATCGCCCGGCCGACCAGACTGGAGCGCGGCACCTGGCCCCACACCCGCGAGTCGCTCGAGTCCTCGCGGTTGTCGCCCATCATGAAGTAGTGACCGGGCAGGACCTTGACCGGCCCGAAGTCGGTCGTGAGCGTGGCGGGTGGCAGATACGGCTCGGCGAGCGGTCTGCCGTTGCGCCAGACGCGGCCGTTGCGGGCCCACAGCACGTCGCCTGGCAGGCCGATGACCCGCTTGATGAGATCCTCGCTGCCCGGCGGGGTGCTGCCGAGCCCCTGGGCCACCGCCCGCTGGACCCAGGACACGACCCCGGTCGGCGGCGGTGGCGGTTCGCTGGTCGCGCGCAGGAAGACGACGACCTCGCCGTGCTTGGGCTCGCCGGTGCGGTAGGCGAAGCGGTTGACGACCACGCGGTCGCCCACGTCCAGGGTCGTCTCCATCGAGCGCGACGGGATGTAGAAGGCCTGCACCAGGAAGCCCTTGACCAGCATGGCGAGCACCACCGCGGCCATGACCAG
>JBIOYL010000196.1:0-3486 GCA_044870185.1 Actinomycetes bacterium
CGTCGTCGGCGGTGCCCTGTTCGGGTTCGTTCCCGGGCTGCCCGAGGTCAAGCTCGATCCCGAGATCGTGCTGGTCGTCTTCCTGCCGCCGCTGCTCTACGGCGCGTCGGTCTTCGCGAACTTCAACGACCTCCGGGCCAACCTGCGCGCGCTCACCCTCAGCACGGTTGGGCTGGTGCTCGCGACGATGTGCGCGGTCGCCTGGGCCGCGCACGCGCTCATCCCGGGCCTGCCCTGGGAGGCCGCCTTCGTCCTCGGGGCGATCGTCTCGCCGACCGACCCGCTCGCGGCGGCGACCATCATGCGGCGCCTCGAGGCCCCGCGGCGCATGGTCAGCGCTGTCGAGGGCGAGGGGCTCTTCAACGACGCGACCGCGCTGGTGGCCTACCGCGTCGCGGTCGCCGCCGTCGTGGCCGGGAGCTTCTCGCTCGCCGACGCCGGCCTGAAGTTCGTCCTTGGGGCCGCCGGCGGCGTGGCGATCGGCATCGCGGTCGGGTGGATCGTCGCCGAGATCCGCAAGCGCACCGCCGACACCCAGGTGAACGTCACGATCTCGCTGCTCACCGGCTACGCGGCCTTTGTGCCCGCGGACGCCATCGGCGCCTCCGGGGTCCTGGCAACGGTCACGGCGGGCATCTACATGGGCATCCGCGGACCGAAGATCCTCCCGGCCCGCACCCGCCTGCAGGGCTACTTCGTCTGGGACATCCTGGACTTCATCATCAACGCGATCCTGTTCGTGCTGATCGGGCTGCAGCTTCGCGCGGTCGTCGACGGGCTGTCGGGGTACTCGGCGAGCACGCTCGGCGGCTACGCCCTGGCGGTAACGGGTGTGGTCGTGGCCACCCGGCTCGTCTGGTTCTTCACCGTCCCGTACCTGATCCGGGCGATCGACCGGCGACCCGCCCAGCGGGCGCGGCGCGTGGGAGCGCGGTGGCGCCTGGTGATGGCCTGGAGCGGGATGCGGGGCGCCGTTTCGCTCGCGGTGGCGCTCGCGCTGCCATTCACGACCGATGCCGGCGGCGGCTTTCCGAAGCGCGATTTGATTGTCTTCCTCACCTTCGCGGTCATCTTCTTCACCCTCGTCGTGCAGGGGCTCTCCCTGCCGGCCCTGATCCGCCACCTCGGCGTGAGCGACGGCGGTGCCGACGCGGACGAGGAGGTCCGCGCGCGGCTGGTCGCGACCAAGGCCGCGATCGCGCAGATCGACGCCCTGGCGGGCGAGGAGTGGACCCGCGACGAGACGGTCGAGCGGATGCGCGCCCTCTACGAGTACCGCAAGCGCCGCTTCGCGGCCCGCGCCGGCAAGATCGACGACGACGGGTACGAGGACCGCTCGCTCGCCTACCAGCAGATGGTGCAGCTCGTCTTGGGGGCGCAGCGCACGGCGCTGTTGCGGATGCGACGCGAGGGCAAGCTCTCGAACGAGGTGATGAACCGGATCCTGCGCGAGCTCGACCTCGAGGAGTCGCGGCTGGAGATCTGAGTCGCCGCCCCCTGCGGCGTGGTCTGGATCGGCCCAGCGAGCTTGGCTTCCCCGCGGCGGGAAACTCTCGCCGACGGGGCGAGCGAGGCAGTGAGCCTCATCGCTCCCGACCTCGCCGTGATCGGCTTCGGCGCCAAGCGACAACGCCGGCACGCAGCTATCGCATGGTGCGTTCGTCCTCTGACGATGGGGTTCGGTCGGGCTGTCACCGGGCGGGGGCGCGGGCGGCACGCCGGCGGGCGGTCTGCCGCTCCAGGCGAGGCGGCCAGCGGCCGGGCGCTGGCGGGCGTGGCGCATCGCCGCGCCCAGGCCCGCTGCATGCGGTCCAGGTCGGCGGCTGCCGGCGTGGCGCCCTGGGCGATGGTCGCCAACGCCCGGTAGATCGCCTCGTGCAGGGCGATCGCGGTGGCGAAGCTGGTCTGGGCCGCGGCGGGGTGGGTCGCCGCGGCGGCGAGCAGCCGCTGGGCCTGGGCGTCGTCCAGCGCGCCGGCGTGGCGGGCCCAGCGCACCAGGTCGGCGTAGCCGCGCAGGTGGTCACGCTGGGGATGGCCCTGACGGGGCTCGACGGTGTTGGCGAGGTCCAGGCACAGCCGCGAGTACGTGCCGCAGGGGCGCGGGTCTGGCCTGGCGGCCAAGGCCGTCGGTGATCCTCCTGGGTTGGGGCCTGCTCACCTGTTCCGATCAGAGCGCCAGGGGGTCCCAGCCGCAGAGGGGCGCATCACTCGGCTGGGATCTGCTGCTGGGCCCGTTCGAGCGGATGGGTCGCGTCGGCCAAGGCCTCCAGTTCGGCGACGGCCCGATCGGCCACCAGGTCGGCCTGGATCGCCCGCCGGAGTCGCCCGGCCGCCTCCCGAAACGACGGCTCGCGCAGCACGCGATCCAGCGCCACCCGGACCTTCGCCGCGGACGCGCGCGGTCCCAGGCGCAGCCCGGCGCCATGCCAGCGAACCCGCGCGGCGACGTCGTTCTGGTCGCGGCCCTGCGGCAGGCACACCAGCGGCAGGCCGTGGGCCAGCGCGCGCATGACGGTGCCCATGCCCGCGTGGGTGACGACGGCACCGGCATGCCGGAACACCTGGTCGTGCGGTGCCGAGCCCACCACGACCACGTTCTGCCCGCCGTGGAAGGCCGCCGGGTCCAGCGCCGGCCCGACGGTGACCAGGGCCCGCACCGGCATCGAGGCGACGGCCTCGACGCAGCGCCGCAGCACCCGCTCCTGGCGCATGTAGGTGGTGCTCATGCTGACCACCACCAGCGGCCGCTGGTCGTCTGGGGGCCACGGCGAGCTCCAGGCGTTCGCCCAGGCCGGCTGCTCCAGCACCAGCCCGACGTAGCGCAGCTGGGCGGGGTGGTGGTCGGCGGGCAGGTCGAACGCCTCGCAGTACAGGCACAGCAACCGGGCCGGCCGCTCCAGCTGCTCCAGGACGTGGCCGAGCGGCTGCAGCCCCAACGCCCGCCGGGCGTCGTTCAGCGCGGGCAGCCCCTGGTCGAGCAGGCGCAGGAAGACCCAGGTGAGCACGCGGTCCCTGGCCCGGCCAAGGGCGGAGCTGGCCGGCAGCAACCCGAACCCGGGCGCCGGCTTGCCCGGTTCGGGTAGCAGGCTGTTGCCGTGCACCAGCAGGGCCGTGGGCACCCCGGCGGCCTCCCCGGCCACGGCGGCGCCGGTCAGGACCCAGTCCGAGACCAGGACGTGCGGCCGCCATCGGTCGATCGCGGCCAGGGTGTCCTGGGCGTAGGCCCGCGCGGGCCCGAACATGACGCGGTCACGGACGGCGGCGAAGGCGCCGATCGGGGTCTTGGCATCGAAGTCGCGGACCAGGTCGCTGTGGCGTGAGCGGTCGTACCGGTGCGGGGCGTTGGTGAACGAGCGGTAGGACGCACCGGTGGCCAGCACGTCCTCGCGCACGCTGGGCTCGGTGAGCACGCGCACCTGGTGGCCACGGGCCACCAGCTTGCGGGCCAGCCCGAGCTGCGGCGGGACGTTGCCGCCACCCTCCCAC
>JBIOYL010000197.1:0-2093 GCA_044870185.1 Actinomycetes bacterium
CGGCAGGCCAGTGCCGGGGCCTTTTGGCGCCTAAGGCATGGTTCAGAGCGGGCGAGTATGACTTGACAGTGGTGAGCGGGCGTTTGCAGCAAACAGCCCTGATGCGTAGGGTTGATGTGCCACATCGACCAAACGCACCAGGGAGGAGCCGATGGCTCGTCGGCATGCTAGCACGCCCGGCCAGCGGGCGCAGTGGGTCAGCCAGATGATCGCTGGCAGCGGTGCCTACGGACTGGTGAGCCACCTGAGTCGGGAGGCGGAGGTCTCGCGTCAGACGTTGTACACGTGGGCGGAGCCAGGACGGCGGGCTCTGGAGCAGGCGTTCACGCCGCCAGCGCCCGAGCCGGGCCCGCGTCCTGAGCTGGTGCGCCAGGTGCTGACGCTGCTGGTCGAGGCGCACCCAAGCGAGCGCGGTATTCGGGCCGTCCTGGGGGCCCTGACCGGCCACGGAGTCAGCCTGGGAGGGATCAGCGCGATCATCCGGGCCGCCGAGCGGCGCGCGCGGGCCTGGTTGGCGACGCACCCCCCGCCGGCGGCCCGGCCGATCGCGCTGGACGAGCTGTTCGGGAACGATCGGCGCGGGGCGTACCTGCACATCGTGGACACCGCCAGCTACGCGGTCTGGGCGGCCGAAGGTCCGCGGCCCGTCGACGCCGAGACCTGGACACTGGTGCTCTGGGAGGGCCAGGAGCGCGGGCTGCGCTGGCACACCACCGTCACCGATGGCGGTGGCCCCATGGACGCGGCCCTCCGGGGCGTCGACCCGGACGGTCGGCACGGGCGCGATGTCTGGCACGTGCTGCATCGGTGCGCCCAAGTGCAGGAGCGGCTCGACCGGGCCGTGGCGCCTCTGGAGGACCAGACGCCAACGGTGGAGCGACCAGCCGCCCGGGTGGCCGCAGGCCAGCGCCCGCGCGGCCACCATCCGCGCACCGATCTGGCGGCCCACGCCGCCGAGACCGTCGCCGCCCGGCGGCTCGCCGCGGGCGTCCGTTATCTGACCGGCGTGTTGCATGCCCTGCTCGAGGTCGTGGTGGTGACGTCGCCCGGCCGGCTGCTGGACGGGGCCGCGCGGCCGGGCGAGCTGGCGGCGCGGCTGGCCCTGCTGGCCGAGCTGGCGGCGGGCGCTCCCGCCGGGCCGCGGCCGGCGGTCCACCGGCTGCACCGACACGTGAGCGCAGCGCGGCCCGGCCTGCTGGCCTGCGTGGCGTCGTTGGACCGGGTGCAGCGGGACGCGGCCGCCGTCTTGGGTGAGGGGGGGGTGGCGCTGGTCGCCTGGGCCTGGCAGCGCCGCGCGCTCCTCGGGCCGACCACCGACGAGTTGGTCGCCCAGTTCCCCAGGCCCTGGCACCCCGCGGCGCGGGTGCTCATCACCGCCGGGGCGTCCGCGGTCCGCGCCAGCAGTCCCGTCGAGAACTGGCACAGCATTCTGCGACCGCACCTGGCCGTCCACCGCACCCTCGCGCCGGGGCGGTTGGCGCTGCTGGCGGTTTGGCACCACCAGCGCGTCTTCACCCGCGGCGCTCACCGCGGCTTCAGCCCGCTCCACCTGAGTGGCCTGACCGATGCGCCGACCGACTGGCTGGTCGCGCTGGGCTATCCCCCAGCCGCCTCAGCCACCGCCCCTCCCTCGCCTTGCTCCTTGACGCCAGCACCGACCCCCGAGCTCGAGCGAGCGGCGTAGATGCCAGACTGTCAAGCACGTTTGAACCATGCCTTACGGCCGCGGCGTCGGATCGGGATCCCAGAAAAGCAGCCGTAACCGGACCGGGTCCCGCTCGCGGATGACGTGCTCGACGTACGGGAGGACGGGGCGCAGGTTCCAGCGCGTCTCCTCGTCGGCCAGGCGGACGTCGCGTGGGGGTAGGTTCGCGGAGCTGGCGGTCGGCGGCCACATACGGACGCCCCGCATGACGATGCGCGTGCCGTGCTCGACGCTCATCGCGTCGATGATCGTGCGGATCGCAGCATCACGGACCGCCGGCATAGACATTGCAAGAGAAGCCATCAGTCCGGCGTAGGGCGGACAACGATGGCTGTTGATCCGGATTCCCGCTGGGTCGACCTCCTGGCAGATCTCCGCTCGGATCTGC
>JBIOYL010000198.1:0-20241 GCA_044870185.1 Actinomycetes bacterium
GGGTCGAGGCCCGCCTGGCCGCGGGTGGGTGACGGCCGGCGCGGCGGCCCCGGCCGGGCGCGGCCGGGTGGCCCCAGCCGACCGGGCCGGCTTCGCCCTGGTGGTGGTGACCAACCAGTCCGGTCTGGCCCGCGGCTACTACGGCGAGGATGCGGTCGCGGCCGTGCACGAGCGCATGGCCGACCTGCTGGCCGAGGCGGGCGTGCACCTGGACGGCGTGTACTGGTGCCCGCACCATCCGGACGGGGTGGTGGCCGGCTGGGCGCACACCTGCACATGCCGCAAGCCCGGGTCGGGCATGCTGGAGGCGGCCGCCATCGACCTCGGCCTCGACCTGGCCAGCTCCTGGCTCATCGGCAACACGCCGAGCGACATCGGCGCGGCGCGGGCGGCCGGCGTCACGCCCCTGTTCGTGCGAACGGGTCACGGCGCGAGCGTGCCCCCGCCGCCTGATGTGCCGTCGTTTGCCAGCCTGGCCGACGCCGCCGGCGCGGTGCTCGCCACCACGGCGCATCGGTCCGGGCGTGGGAAGCCAGGCCCGCCTCGGCCGTGACGGGACGGGCCTGGCTGAGGTGCCGGCGCGGTCGCGCGGTGGGTCGCGGTCCAGCGGCCGGCACCTCCAGCGATGGCCCGACCAGCCCCCCGACATGCCGGCCATCGCCGCCTGGTGGCCTCCCCGATCCCGCCGGGCCCCTCCACCGTCGGGATCGCGGAGGATGGCTGCACCCTACCGGCCGCATCCTGCGGCAGTCTGTGCCCGCCGTCACACACCCCTGGTGTCGTGGAGCACACCGCCGCCGTTCCACGCGCCGTTGCACGGGGGTGCTTCAGGTGAGCCGGCCGAGCGCCGCACGGTCGAGCAGGCGGATGGCCTCGGTGTCGTAGTCGATGAAGCCGCGCTTGCGGAAGGCGGCCAGCGCGCGGCTCACGTTCTCGCGGCTCGCGCCGACCATGCCGGCGAGGTCCCGGTGGGTGAGCCGCACACCGATGAGCACGCCGCCGCGCGGGTCGGGCCGGCCGTGCCGCTCGGCCAGGCCGAGCAGCGCCTTGGCCAGCCGGCCGCGCACGTCCAGGGACAGCAGGTCGTCGATGAGCGCCTCGCGGGTGGCGAGCAGGGCGGCGACATGGCGCAGCAGCGCCGCCGACGCCGGCGGGGTGGCCTCCAGGAAGTGCCAGAACGGGTCCCGGCCGATCGCCCAGGCGACCGTCGGTGAGGTGGCCCGGGCGCCGGCCGTGCGCCGGCCGTCGTTGAGCAGGGCGAGCTCGCCGAAGAGCTGCCCCGGTCCGATGATCGTGTGCACCTGCTCGGCGCCCGCGCGGGCCGGGGACACGATGGCGACCTCGCCCGCGGTGAGCACGTACACGTGGGCGGCCGGCTCCCCCTGGCGGAACAGGAACGAGCCCGGCGGGTAGGTGAACGGCTGGGCCTGATGGGCCAGCTCGACCAGGGCTTCCTTGCGGCCGGCCTGGAACACCGGGTTGGCCCGCAGGGTCAGCAGCAGGGCGGCCGGATCGGCGGCAGGGTCCCGTCGGCTCAACGCGTCCCTCCTCGCTCGGACCGGCGCGCGTGCATGCTCGGCTCGGAGTCTACTTGGAGCGCATGCGGTCGTGGCCCCGGACTTCGGGCCACCGGTCGACTACCATGGCGGACGCTGGTGGGTCGACGTCGCGCGCGTCCAGGGTGCCGCTCCTGGTCCGCGCCCGCCGAGGAGGACGAGCATTCGCATCAAGGTCGTCTCCGACATCCACGGTGCCGCCGACGAGCTCCGCCGCGAGGCGGCCGACGCCGACGCGCTGCTCGTGTGCGGCGACCTGGTCAACCTGCTCGACTACCGCACGCTCGACGGTGTCGTGGCCGAAGTGTATGGCCGCCCGGCGGTCGAACGGTTCCTCCAGTTCCGCAACGCGGGCCGCTTCGACGAGGCCGGCGGCGCGCTGCGGGCGGCAGGGGCCGGGCGGGAAGCGGGCATCCGGGCCCAGATCCGGGCGTCGGTGCGCGCCTAGTACGAAGCGGTGTTCACCGCCTTCCCCGACGGCACCTATCTCACCCACGGCAACGTCGACCAGCCGGAGTTGTTCGCCGATCTGCTCCGCTCCGGTGTGCGCCATCTCGACGGCGAGGTGGCCGAGGTCGACGGCATCCGGATCGGGTTCGTCGGCGGGGGGCTGCCGCGCGGCTCGCGCCTCCACCTGGCCGAGCTGACCCAGGAGGTGTTCGCCGCCAAGGTGGCCCGGCTGCCCCGGGTGGACGTGCTGTGCTCGCACATGCCGCCGGCCATCGACGACCTGCGCTTCGACGTGGCGGTCGGCCGGTTCGAGCCGGGCAGCCAGGCGCTGGTCTCCTACGTCGAGCGGTATCAGCCTGACTACCTGTACTTCGGGCACGTGCACACCCCACGGGCCGCACGCATGCGCATCGGCCGCACGCGCCTGGTCAACGTCGGCTACTTCCGCGCCACCCGGCGCATGCTCGTCCACCCGGTGGTCGATTGACCGCCGCGTTAGCCTTGGGCGTGCGGAGGTTGGAGGGAGGCGCCCATGGCCGAGCACGCGCAAGGGACGACCGAGATCCGCGCCAGCCCGAAGGAGGTGATGGCCGTCATCGCCGACTTCGAGGCCTACCCGCAGTGGGCCTCCAACCTCCAGGACGTCCAGGTGCTGGCCAGGGACGCCAGGCGCCGGGGGACCAAGGTCGCCTTCAAGGCCACAACCCCGCTGTTCAGCGCAACCTACACCCTGGCCTACCGCTACGCCCCACGTGACGCGGGCGTGAGCTGGACCTATGTCGAGGGCTCGCTACGGGACCTGTCCGGGTCGTACGTGCTGGAGCCGACCGGCAACGACACCACCCGGGTCACCTACACGCTCGACGTGGAGCCGGGCATGCCCCTGCCCGGGCTCGTCAAGCGGCAGGCGGCCAGGCAGATCGTCAAGTCCGCCTTGGACGACCTGAAACGCCGGGTCGAGTCCGGCTGACCGGCCGGCCGACCCGTCGGGCACCCAAGGCGCGTCGCCGCGCCGCCTGGTTCCGACGCCGAGAGTGTGGGTGGTTTTGTCGGGCGGTCCCCTCCGACGGTACGCTGCCTCGGGCCTGTTGGAAGCTCCCGGGGGCGGACGTGCGCATCCTGTTGTTCACCGGCACGGGCGGGGTCGGCAAGACGACCGTGGCCGCGGCGACGGCCGCCCGGGCGGCCGCGCTCGGGCATCGCACGCTGGTCATGTCGACCGACCCGGCGCACTCGCTGGCCGACTCGTTCGACACCGAGCTCACCCCCGAACCACGCGAGGTGGCGCCGGGACTGTGGGCCGAGCAGATCGACAGCCAGGCCCGGCTGGAGGCCAACTGGCGGGAGATCCAGGACTATGTCGTCAACCTGCTCAACTGGGGCGGCGTCGACACGGTGGAGGCCGAGGAGCTGTCGGTCATCCCTGGCCTCGACGAGCTGTTCAGCCTCATCGACATCAGCCGCTACCAGCGGCGCGGCGAGTACGACATGCTGGTGGTGGACTGCGCGCCGACCGCCGAGACGCTGCGCCTGCTGTCCCTGCCCGAGGCGCTCGGCTGGTACATCGACCGGCTGTTCCCGTCCTCACGGCGGCTGGCCACGGTGGCCCGGCCGCTCATCAACCGGTTCGGGAACCTGCCGCCGATCGCGTCGGACGCCGTGTTCGCGGCTGTCGAGCGGCTCTACCGCAACCTGGAACGGGTGCGCACGCTGCTCGCCGAGCCGAAGTCCTCGACCGTCCGCCTGGTCGTGAACCCGGAGAAGATGGTGGTCGCCGAGGCCCGCCGGACCTACACCTACCTGTCGCTGTTCGGCTACCGGGTGGACGCGGTGGTGGTCAACCGCCTGCTGCCCGCCGAGATCACCGACCCCTACTTCGGCAAATGGAAGGAGATCCAGGCCGAGCACTTCCACACCATCACCGAGTCCTTCGCGCCACTGCCGATCCTCACCTGCCGGCTGTTCGACGACGAGATGGTGGGGCTCGACCGGCTGGCCGCCGTGGCGGCGGAGGTGTACGGCGGCCAGGACCCGGCCGGCGTGCTCGCCACCTCGGAGCCCATGCGGGTCACCAAGGAGCGCGGCGGCTACGCCCTCCGGCTCGACCTGCCGTTCGCCGACCGTGGCGACCTCGACGTCCTGCGCAAGGCCGACGAGCTGTACGTCAAGGTCGGTGCGTTCAAGCGCAACGTCCTGCTGCCGCAGGCGCTCCAGCCACTGGAGGTGGTCGCGGCCAACCTGCGCAACGGGACGCTGGTCGTGCGCTTCGCGGCGCCCGATCCCAAGCCGGCGGCGGGCGCCGGCAGCGTCTAGCCGCACCCGAGAAGAAAGGCATCCCATGGCACAGGCGCCCGGCATGCTCGGGGTGGGCAACGCGCCCGAGTGCGCGGCCTGCCCGGTCTGCATCGGCATCGCCGCCCTCCGCTCCGCTCGGCCCGAGGCGGTCGAGCACCTGGTCAAGGCGGGCGCCGAGCTGCTGCTCGCCGCCCGCGCGCTGATCGAGGCGGCCGACGCCCAGCAGCGCCGTGTCGGCGGGCTGCAACGCATCAACGTCGGATGACGGTCGTCGAACGAGGAGGGTCACGTGCTCCGATCGCGCACCGGGCAGCGCCGCACCGGACAGCTCCGCAGCTTGACCAGCATCGAAGCCGACCGGCCGCTCGTGGTGAGCTGCTATCTGGACACCGACGGCCGCGCCCGGCCCCGCTACCGTGACCTGGTCGCGGCCGCCGAGCAGGTGAGCCGATCGGTCCGGGGCTCGGCCGAACGCCTGGGGCTCGACCGCGACAGCCGCGCCGAGGTGGACAGCGGGCTGGCCGTGTTCCTGCGCAGCGTCGACGAGCTCGTCGAGCGCGGCGCCACCCGCGGGCTGGCGGTGTTCTCGTGCCGTTCGCTCGGGCTCGAGGAGGAGCTGCGCCTGCCCGTCCGGGTCCCGGACCGGGGGGCGGTCGGGCGGCGTCCCTGCCTGCTGCCGCTCGCGCTGGCCACGGCCGGGCGCGCGCCGATCGGGCTCATCCTGACCGAGCGGGAGCGCGCCCGCCTCGCGATCTACCGGCTCGGGGAGCTGGAGGAGCTTCCTGGCCTGCGGGCCGACGTGCCGGCGCAGACCTCGGGGGGCGGCTGGGCCCAGGCACGCCTGGCCCGCCACTCCGACGAGGCCGCCCACCACCATGTCAAGCGGGTGGCCGAAGCCGCCTACCAGGCGTTCCGTGATGTCGAGGACCTCGAGGTGGTGCTGGCCGGCCCTGAGGCGGCCGTGAACGACCTCGCCGGCTGCCTGCGCGCCGACCTGGCCCGGCGGGTCGTCGGCCGCCTGCACCTCCCGGTTGCCGTCCCGACGGCCGAGCTCACCGCGGCGCTGGCCGAGGTGGAGGCGGCCAGGGCGGCCGAGCAGCGGGTCAGGCTGGTGGACCGCCTGCACGCAGAGGCCGGGTCGGCGACGGTGGCCGCCGGGCTGGAGCCCTTCCTGGAGGCGTTGCGGGAGCGCCGGGTGGTGACGGTGCTGGTTGCCGACGGGGCCAGCGCCCCCGGCGCGCGCTGCCCGAGTTGCGGCACGCTCGCCCTGGCACTGGACTGCCCGGCCTGCGGCTCGCCGACGGCCCCGTTGGAGGACGTCGTCGAGCCGGCGCTGGAGGAGGCGCTCCGCTACGGCGCGACGGTCATGCAGGTGCCGCAGGGCGCCGGCCTCGACGTCGCCGATGGGGTCGGCGCGTTGCTGCGCTACTGACGCCATGCGGGCCGACCTGGTCGCCCCGGCTGCGCGCGGCCCGGGCTCACTCGACCTTCCGGCGAGGAGCTGAGCCGGCCTGGCCTCGGCCCCGCTGTCCGCGCTCGGCGTCACCGTGGCCCAGTTCCGGCCGGAGCCGGGTCCTGCGCTGGCGGCGGCAGACCATGCGCACCGGCTCGGCTACGCCGGCGCGTTCCTCTTCGACCATCTGTGGCCGCTCAGCGGCCGGGACCGCCCGCTGCTCGAGTGCTGGACGCTGCTGGCGGCCCTGGCCGCCCGGATCGGCCGCCAGGCCGGCCCGCCCACCCAGACCGGCCGCCAGGCCGGCCCGCCCACCGGGTTCGCGCTCGGCACCCTGGTGACCCGGGCCGGACTGCGGGCTCCGGCGCTTCTGGCCCGCATGGCCGACACGGTGGGCCAGGCCCTCGGCCGGCCGCTGATCGTCGGGGTGGGGACCGGCGACGCCGCCAGCCGCGCCGAGCACGCCGCCTTCGGGATCCCCTTCCCGGACCCGGCCGTGCGGCCGGCGCTGCTGACGGCGACGGTGGCCGCGCTGCGCGGGCCGCAGGCCGGGTCGCCGCCGCCTGCCGTCTGGCTGGGCGGGAGGAGCGCGCGGGTGCGGGAGCTGGCCGGCCGGACGGCCGACGGGTGGAACGCCTGGGCGGCGACGCCCGAGGAGCTCGCCGCCGGCGGCGCCCACGCCCGCCGCGCGGCCGCCGCGGCCGGCCGCGACCCGGCGGCAGTCGCCGTGACCTGGGGCGGCCAGGTGCTCGTCGGTGAGGACCCGGGGCAGGCGCGAACGCTGCTCGGCCGCTGGAGCGAACGCCGTCCCCCGGCCGAGGTGGCCCGGACCCTGGCCGGCGACCCGGACGCCGTCTGCACCGCTCTCCGGGCGCTGGGCGAAGCCGGGGCGGCCTGGTGTGTGCTGTCGTTCGTGGGCGGCCCGGCCGACCGCATGCGCGCCCTGCTCGCCGAGCGCGCCGGGCTCCTGCCCCGGCCGTGGCAGTCCTGCGGCGCGTCGTGAACCGGCAGCCCCGCGCATGGCGTGGGCTGGTCAGATGGCTAGGAGCGGCTGCTTCCATGCCCGCTTCCTCGCGGGATGATCCATGCATGAGGCTGCCCGGTGACCTCGGCGATCCGCTCGTAATCGGCGTCGTAGTGCAGCACGACGGCAGCGTGGGCATGGGCGATGGCGGCGAGCATCAGATCCGGGATTGGGGTCTGGTGCTGTCCGCGCAGCGCCAGAGCAGCCATGATGTCGACCAGATGCTGCTCGGCTGCCGGAGTCATGTGCAGGTGGGGCAGTGACGACAGGTCGAGACGCATCCTGGCCAGCTCGTCGGCGTTGCGGGCCGAGTACAGCAGCTCCGCCATCGACACGATGCAGACGGCCAGCTGTCTCGTCTCGCGCAACTCGTGCAGACGCTGGCGGGCACGCCGGTCGTAGCGCGCTTGCTCCCAAGCCGACTTGTCGGTCAGGTGCAGCGGTCCGAGCGCCACGCCGCCGCCCTGACGTCGGTTTCGCCGAGCCGGTCCCCTACAAGGTCGAGCAGGTCGTCGAAGCGGTCATGGTCGGCCTGCCCACCGGCGCTTTCCGCCACGAGCTGCAGGGCTCGGTTGACGGTCTCGACCTTGGTGGTCGTGCCAAGAACCGAGGCGGCTCGAGCGAGCGCGTCGTCATCGACGTCGATGAGCGTGCGACTCACGTACGATGCCTCCTCCTGATATCAACTACGAGGAAGCATATCACCTCTGCGAGCGGCATCACGCCGGAAACGCCGTGCTGCGGCCGGTGACGCACAACCACCAACCCGAGACGGTGCCGGATACGGGGGCCGGCCCAGGGTGGATCCTGGCTATGCTAGGGGATATTGCGCTCTCGTAGCAGTACAGCCAAAATGCTTGAATCAGACCCACCTGTCCACGCCGATGCGGCCCCCCGCGTACCACGTCGCCGGCGCCGCAAAGGGGGAGTACAGATGCCAGCCACCCAGCCCCTCCGCACCCCTGTGGCGTCGACGACCTGGTCGTGCCCGCAGGCGTCGACGACCTGGTCGCGCCCGCAGGCGTCGACGACCTGGTCGCGCCTCCGTCAGGGCTTCTCCGCCAACTGATCATGCGATAGCGTCGGGTCGGTGAATACCGACCCGACGCTGCGCCGAGACGCCCGGGCCTCGCTTCCCCGCGGCGCGCAGGTCTACGTGTGGGCAGTTGTGGCCGCGGCCGCGGCGGTCGCGGCGGCCGCGCTGCCACACGCGTGGGATGCGCGCGCGTCGTGGTGGGCGACGCTGGGCGTGCCACTGCTGTACGCCGCGGGCCTGGCCATCGCCGAGCGCCTGGTCGTGCGGGTGCCGCTGCGCAACCAGCGCTTCTCGGTCGGCCTGTCCGAGGCGGTGGTCGTCGTCGGGCTCGTCTTCCTGCGCCGCCCGACCGTCATCGTGGCCACCGCGCTCGGCATCCTGGCCAACCAGTGGCTCTTCGAGCCGGTGCTGCTCAAGCGCCTGTTCAACACGGCGCAGTACACGCTCGGCGTGGCCGCCGCATCCGGCGTCATCCTGGCGCTCCTGCCGCACTGGCCCGGCTACCACATGCTCCCGGGCGCCGACCACGTCGACCCCGACCAGATCGTGCGGGCCGCGCCGGTCGTGGTCGTCGGCATGGTCGCGTTCTTCTTCGTCAACCACACGGCGGTCAGCGTCGCGGTCAGCCTGGCGACCGGGCGGGGGTTCGGCGAGAGCTGGACGCGGGCCGCGCCGGTAGCGGCCGCCCACTGGGCCGCCAACACCGCCTACGGTCTGGTGACCGCCGAGCTGGTGTACCAGTCCAAGCCTTTGCTCGTGCTGCTCGCCGTGCCGCTTGCGCTCACCTTCCTGGGCAACCGCGCCTGGGCGCGCAGCCGGGCCCAGGGCCAGCGGATGCGCGCGCTGTACTCGGCCGGCCGGGCCCTGTCCAAGCGTCTCGGCGACGTCGAGTCCTGGCAGGCGTTCGTGGACCAGGTCGCCGAGGTGCTGAACTGCGAGGGCGCGGCCGTGTTCCTGAGCCGGCCCGACGACGGGATGCTCGAGGTCATCTCGACCACGGACGCGCCGGAGCGGCTGGGTGTGCCCGCCTCGCCGGCCGCGTGGGAGCAGGCGGCTCGCAGCTACGCCAGCCGGCTGGGTCGGCCCCGCGTGGCGCTGGAGCCGATGGAGGTCGAGGGGCGTGTCGAGGGCTATGCGGCCGCCTTCGGTCCCCGGGTGGACGCCGACTTCACCGCCGAGGACCGCGAGACGCTGCGCACCTTGGCCAACCAGGCCGCCGCGGCCCTGCTGAACGAGCAGCTCTACCGGCACACCGAGAGCGAGCGGGCCGCCCTGCGCGACATCGTCGGCCACTCGACCGACGGCATCTATACCGTCGGACCGGACCGGACGGTGCACTCCTGGAACCCGGCCATGGTCGCCCTGACCGGCTACGGCGAGGAGGAGGCGATCGGGCAGAAGTGCTTCAACCTGCTCCGGGCCCGCGACGGCAAGGGCGTCGACCTGTGCGCCAACGACTGCCCGATCCTGGTGGCGGCGAGCTCGCGGCAGAAGCAGGTCCGCGAGGCCTCGGTGCTCAACATCGACGGCGCCGCCCGCTGGATCCGCTACGCCCACGCGCCGATCGTCGGCGGCGACGGCGACATGGACACCGACGTCGTCCTCGTGCATGACCTGACTCGCGAGCGGGAAGCCGACCAGCTCAAGTCCGACTTCGTCGCCAGCGTCTCGCACGAGCTGCGCACCCCGCTCACGCCGATCAAGGGCTTCCTGATCACGTTGCTGCGTGACGACCGCAAGTTCGCGGAGGAGCGGCGGCGCGAGTACTACCAGCTCATGCTCGCCCAGGCCGGCCGGCTCGAGCGGCTGATCGAGGACCTGCTGGAGGTCACCCGCCTGGAGAGCGGCGCCTCGCTGGTCGAGACCACCCCGATCGACGCCCGCGACCTGGTCGCCCAGGTCGTCGCCCGCACGGCCGCGCAGGAGGTCGGGCGTGAGATCCGCGTGGCCGCGCCCGACCATCCGGTCTATGCCCGCGGCGACCGGGTGCGGACCGAGCAGGTGGTCGGCAACCTACTGACCAACGCCCTGCGCTACTCGCCCGCGCACGAGCCGGTCGAGGTCCGGGTCGTCCCCCAGGGCCGCGAGGTGATCGTGGAGGTGCGCGACTGGGGCGCCGGCATCCCGCTCGACGAGCAGGCCCGCATCTTCGAGCGCTTCCACCGGGTCGGCAGCTACCTGACCAGGCAGACCGGTGGCGCCGGGCTCGGACTGTATCTGGCCAAGCGGCTCGTCGAGGCGATGGGTGGGCGCATCTGGGTGTCCAGCCGCGTCGGCCACGGCTCGGTGTTCTTGTTCGCCCTGCCCGCCGAGCCGGCGCTGGCCGCCGTCGCCCCGCGCGGCCGCCGCGCCGCCGGGTAGGGGCTACGCGCCGGTCAGCTCGTCGGCCAGCGCGCCGAGGAACAGGCCGACGTCGGTGACCACACCGGTCGCCTGGGTCGAGCCGCGGTCGGCGAGCTTGGTCACGGTGGCCGGGTTGATGTCGACGCACACCAGCGGGATGGACGCCGGCATGAGGTTGCCGGCCGCGATCGCGTGCAGCATGGTCGCCACCATGATCGCGTAGCCAACCCCGCCGAGCAGCGAGCGCATCTGCCGCTGCGCCTCGATGACGTCGGTGATCGTGTCGGGCAGCGGCCCGTCGTCGCGTACCGAGCCGCCGAGCACGAAGTCCACGCCGTGGGTGACGCAGGCGTGCATGATCCCGCTGCGGAGCACGCCCTGGTCGACCGCCTTGGCGATCGAGCCGCAGCGCCGGATCGTGTTCAGGGCCCGGATGTGATGCTCGTGGCCGTGCTCGACCCCGATCCCCTCCAGCAGGTTGACCCCGAGCGAGGTGCCGTACAGGGCGCCCTCGATGTCGTGGGTGGCGAGCGCGTTGCCGGCGAACAGGACGTCCATGTAGCCCGCCTCGATCATGCGGACGACGGCGGGCGCGGCGCCGGTGTGGACCACGGCCGGGCCGGCCACCCACAGGATCTTCTCGCCTCGCTGCTTGGTCGCCCGCATGGCGGCCGCGACCCGGCGCACGATCAGCCCCTGGGGCCTCTCGCTGGACACCTGGGAGCTCATGAACTCGAACACCTCGCCGGCGCGCCCGCGGTCGCGTGGCTCGACGCGGACGCCGAGGCTGCCGACCACCACCGGGTCACCCTGGCGCACCTCGCTCATGGGCACCGTGCGGGCATGGCCGCCGGCGACCACGATCGCGCAGTCCATCTCCGGGTTCTCGACCCGGTACCAGGTGCCGTCGACCCGCACGTCGGTCTCCAGGTTGGTCGACGAGTAGAAGCCGTCAGGCAGGACGCCGTCCATCTCGGCCGGGGCGAGCCGGGCCTCGCCGGTCTCGAGCCGGCGCATGCCGAGGCCCATGAGGGACTGGACGAGCTCCTCCAGGCGGGCGGGGTCCTCGGTGCGCACCAGCAGGCGCGCATACGACGGGTCGGCGGGGGTGCGTCCCACGTCGAACCGCTGGATCTCGTAGTAGGCGTTGGCTTCGAGCACCTGATCCAGGATGCGGGTGAACAGCATCGAGTCGATGACGTGGGCGCGGATCTCGAGCGTCTCGTCGAAGGTGGGCATGCGACCTCGTTGGTGGAGTCCGGACTGGTCAACGCCCGATTGTCGCACGAACGCGCCGGCCCCCGCGGCACGCGCCGCGGCACGGGCCGGCGCCGCGCGGCCGGGGCGACCGGCAGGACGTCACCGTCGGCCGCGCCGTGCCGCGGCGCGCCAGCTCAGGCCGGGGCGGCGGCGGTCACCCGGCGGACGAACTCGATGCTGCCGTCGAAGATCGTCTGCCGCTCGCAGTCCAGGGTGGCCACGTGGTAGCAGCGCTCCAGCCAGATCACCTCCACCTCGCGTGCGCCCAGGTGCTCGGCCAGGTAGGCGATGTTGCGGGCGTCGGCCACGTGGTCCTGGCGCGACACATAGATGCGCACCGGCTGGGTGATGCCCGCCAGCTCGGCCCGCACCATGGCCTGCAACTGGTGGGCCGAGGCGAGGGCCTTGAGCGGGACGCGCTCGTAGGCGAGCTCCTCGAGCTCCGAGTCGGCGATGTCGCCACCGACGCCCGGGGCGGTGGCCCGCACGAGCTTCAGGACGGGCAGGAGCGGCACCAGCGGGTGGTCGACCGGGAACAGCCAGGGGTTGACGACCACGAGCCCGCGCACCGCCTCCGGCCGGGCCGCGGCCAGGTGCAGGGCGAGCGTCGCGCCGAACGACAGCGCGCCGACCACCACCTGCGAGCAGCGGGCGCGGAGGGACTCCAGCGCCTGCATGCTCGTCTGGACCCAGTCCGGATGGCGGGTGCGGGCCAGGTCCTGCCAGTGGGTGCCGTGGCCGGGCAGCAGCGGGCAGCAGACGGTGAAGCCGGCGTCACGCAGCGCCTCCCCCCACAGGCGCAGGCCCTGCGGCGACCCGGTGAACCCGTGCAGCAGCAGCACGCCCACATCGCCGCCGTCGAAGCTGAACGGCTCGGCGCCGGGCAAGACGGGGTCGGCCATCGTCGCGCGCACCTCCTCGGACAGTGTCATCCTGCCAGATCCATCGACGCGCGTCCCGCCGCGGCTCCGGCCGATAGAATCCGGGTGATGGCGATCGACCTGCGCTCCGACACCCTCACCCACCCGACCCCGGCCATGCGCCGGGCCATGGCCGCCGCCGAGGTCGGCGACGACCTGTGGTACGAGGACCCGACCACCCGGCGGCTCGAGGCGGCCGTCGCCGAGCGCTTCGGCCGCCAGGCGGCCCTGTTCGTGCCGTCGGGTACGATGGGCAACCAGATCTGCCTGCGCCTGGCCGTCCCGCCCGGGAGCGAGTGCCTGGCCCACGAGGACAACCACATCTTCTGGTACGAGTCGGCCGCCGCCTCGGTGCTGTCCGGCGTCCAGCTGCACGCGCTGACCGGGCCGCGTGGCCTGGTCGACCCGGCGCTGGTCCGGTCGCGGATCCGCGCGGCCGACTATGGCGTGCCGACCGCCGCGGTGGCCGTCGAGCAGACCCACAACCGCGGCGGCGGCGCCGTCCACCCGGAGCCCGCCCTGGCCGAGCTGCGTGCGCTCACCCGCCAGGCCGGCCTGCACCTGCACTGCGACGGCGCCCGCATCTGGAACGCCTCGGTGGCCTCGGGCACGCCGCTGGAGGGCTACGGCGCCCTGTTCGACTCGCTGTCGGTGTGCTTCTCCAAGGGCCTGGCCGCCCCGGTCGGCTCGGCCGTGGTGGGGGAACGGGACTTCGTGGCCGAAGCCCGGCGGGTCCGCCAGCTCCTCGGCGGCGGCATGCGGCAGTCGGGCGTGCTGGCCGCGGCCGCCCTGGTGGCGCTGGACGAGATGGTCGACCGGCTGGCCGACGACCACGCCAACGCGCGCCGCACGGCCCAGACCGTCGCCGCCGGGGTGCCCGGCAGCGTCGACCCGGCGCTGGTCGAGACCAACATCGTGCTGCTCGACGCGGTCGCCTTCGGCACCGACGGGCCGGGGCTGGTCAAGCGGCTCGGCGACGCCGGTGTGCTCGCCGCCGCCACCGGCCCCGACCAGGTCCGCCTCGTCTTCCACTACGAGGTCTCGGCGGCCGCCGCCGACCGGGCGGCCCGCGCGGTCGTCGGCGCGGCAACCTGAGATCCCATGGGCAGGCAGGGTGGCACCCCGGGCGGCCACGCCGGCGAGGAGTTCTCGCTCGGCCAGGTGGAGGCGGCCGCCGAGCGCATCGCCGGCCGGGTGCACCGCACCCCGGTGCTGACCTCGCGGCGGCTCGACGCCGAGCTCGGCTGCCGGCTGTTCCTCAAGGCCGAGCATCTGCAGCGCGCCGGGGCCTTCAAGGCGCGTGGGGCCACCAACGCGATCCGCTCCCTGCCGGCGGCCGTGCGCCGGCGCGGCGTCATCGCGGTCAGCTCCGGCAACCACGCCCAGGCGGTGGCCCTGGCGGCCCGCGAGGCGCACACGACCGCCGTGGTGGTCGTCCCCGAGGGCTCCAACCCGGCCAAGCTGGCCGCCGCCCGCGCCTACGGCGCCGAGCTCGTCACCGAGGGGGTGACGGCGGCCCGCCGCGAGCAGGTCGTGCGAACGCTGGCGGCCGAGCGCGGCCTGCACCTGGTCCACCCCTACGACGACCACGACGTCATGGCCGGGCAGGGCACAGCCGCGCTGGAGCTGGTGGAGGAGGTCGCCGACCTCGACCTGGTGTGCGTGCCGGTCGGCGGCGGCGGCCTGATCGCCGGCACGGCCGCGGCGGTCAAGGGCCGCTCGCCCCGCACACGAGTGGTCGGCGTCGAGCCGGCCACGGCCGCCGACAGCCAGGCGTCGCTGGCGGCCGGCCGGCGCGTCGCCCTGCCGGAGGTCCCCGACACGATCGCCGACGGCGTGCGCGCACAGGTGCCGGGAGAGCGCCCGTTCGCGGTCATGCGCCGGCTGGTCGACGACATCGTCACGGTCAGCGACGTCGAGCTGCTCGACGCGCTCACCCTGGCCTGGTCGGCGACCAAGCAGCTGATCGAGCCGAGCGCCGCCCTGCCACTGGCCGCGCTGCGCACCGGGGCGGTCGCCGGCCGCCGGGTCGGGGTGATCCTGAGCGGCGGGAACCTGGACACCCGGCTGCTCGGCCGTGCCCTGGCCGCCGCGGCCGGCCCCGCCCGCACGGCCGAGTAGCCGGCCTGGGCAGCCCCGCCCACCGGACCAGGGCCGCTCTACGGCGAGTGGACGGCCCGCGCCTGGCGGGCGACCCTGGCCCGGCCGCGGGTACGATGCGGCACGACCGGGCGGGCGCTCGGGTCCGGCATCGAGGGGAGCCGCCGCGTTGGAGGTCCTGGCGTGACCGATGACCGTGCGTGAGCATGGCGTGCGTGTCGCCGCGCCGCCCGGCGCCGCGGCGCGCCGGGCCCGCCGGCTCGCCGGCCGGGCGACCGACGACTGGCGCTTCGGCGCCTGCCTGGCCGGGCTGGCCGTCGCGCTGGCCGCCTTCCTGGTGGCGCCGCTCGCGCCGAAGTTCCTGGCCCTGTACCGGCTGCCCACCTACCGGGACTGGGTATTCCTCGGCCGCCCCAAAGGGCTGGTGCTGCCGTGGTTCGTGGCCTCCACGGCCGCCTACGCGGCCGCGATCTGGCTGTGGCGGCGCGGACGCCGACCCTCCTGGCCGCTGCTGGCCGCCGGCGCGGCCGTCCTGCACCTGCTCGCCCTGCTCGTGCCGGCGGTCGTCTCCGACGACGTGTACGCCTACCACTTCTACGGCTGGGCGCAGGCGCACTACCACCAGAACCCCTACCTCGCCTTCCCCTACCAGCACCCGCTGGACCCGCACTACCCGCTCTGGTCGTGGCGGTTCACGGGCGCGGTCTACGGGCCGCCGTTCCTGCTGGTGCTGCGGGGCGTCGCCGCGGCCGTCGGCGGCAGCATGCTGGCCTGGGTGGTCACGATGAAGCTCCTGCTCACGGCGGCCGAGCTGGCCGGCGTGTGGGCGCTCGCCCGCGCGCTGCCGGCCGGCGCCGACCGGCGCTGGCCGGTCCTGCTGGTGGCCTGGAACCCGATGGTGCTGCAGGCGGTCGGCATGTCGGCCCACGTCGACGCCGTGCTGCTCCTGCTGGTCGCCCTGGCCGTGCTCGCCCACCGCCGCGCCCGCCCGCTGCTCGGCTTCGTCGCCCTGGTCGGCGCGTTCCTGGTCAAGCTCTACCTCGGACCGCTCGCCGCGCTCTACGCCATCTGGCTGGGGGTACGGCGCCCGCCGGGGCGGCGCCTGCGTACCGTGGCCGGGCTGGGCGTGCTCGGCGCCGGGCTCACCGCCCTGGTCTACCTGCCCTACCTCGGCGCCGGGACCAGGCTGCTGGGCAGCGCCACCTACGTCGGCGGCAACTTCACCGCCGGCAGCCCCCCCAACCTGCTCCGCCACCTGCTCGCGTCGGCGCTGGCGGCGGCCGGGGTCGACCGGGCCGCCGCCGTCGGGCTCGGCCAGACCGTCGCCCGCGACCTGTCGGTCCTGGTCATCGCGGCCGCGTTCGTCCTGGCCGCCCGCCGCCTGCGGCCCGGCGCCGAGCCGTGGCCGCCGATGGCGGCCTGGTTCCTGGTCTACCTGATCGCCACACCGTGGGTGTTCTTCTGGCATGCGGTGCCGCAGCTCGGCCTGGTCGCCGTGATCCCGTGGGGTCTGGTCAGCCTGGCCTCGATCGGCCTGTCGCTGAACCTCGTGCCGATCGTGCGCGGCGCGCAGGCGGTCGTCTCGCCACCCCCCGGCCAGCTCAAAGAGCTGCTCAGCACCTTGAACGGGACGCTCGCCCGCTACACCGCCCCGCTGGCCGTCTGGCTGGCCGTCCGCTTCGCCCGCCGTCGCCGCCGCCGCACCGCGCCGCTCGCCGGGCCGGCCGCGGCCTCACGTCAGGCGTCACCCCAGGCGTCGCGCCAGGCGCGGTAGACGCCGTCACGGCGGGACAGGCAGCCCGCGCTGCGCGGCGACGAGCGCGAGCAGGACCATCGCGTGGGTCCAGGCGAGCGGCGCCACCGAGCGCGGCTCGCTGCTGCGCCCGACCCGCTCGGGCAACGCCCCCAGCCCGGTGCGGTGGGCGGCCAGCCAGTCGAGCCGGCGGTCGGCCTCGGCCCGGTCGCCGCCGGCCGCCGCCGCCAGCGCAAACGCGGCGGTCGCCGGCGTCCAGGCGTCGCCGTTGGCCCACGGCCGGCCGGGGACCAGGCCGCCGCCGGGCACGGCCAGCCGCCGGGCGGCGGCCACCACCGCCGCGCGGACGGCCGGGTCGGGCGGGCCGAACGGAGGCGCGAGCCAGGCGACCGCGGCGTCGGGACCGCCGCCGGCCGGGGTGCGGGACAGCTCGCCGTCCCCGCGCCGGAAGCGCTCCAGGCCCCGGGCCAGCCTGGCGGCCGCCTGGCGGAAGCGGGCCTGGTCGGCGGCATGGCCGAGCAGCCCGGCCAGGTCGGCCGCTGCCCGCAGGCCGGCGGCGAGCGCGGCGGCCGTGCCGAGCGTCGGCAGCGCCTGCTGCTCCCAGTAGTCCGGCGACGGCCTGGGCACGCCGTCCGGGCCGAGCGAGCGGGCCGCCGCGCCGGCCGCCCCGCGCACCGTCGGCCACAGCGCCTCGGCCTGCTCCCGGCCGCCGCCGAGCCGCACCAGCAGCCAGGCCGACCAGCACACCCAGCCGGTGGCGTCGAGCTGCGGCGGGCGGCCGTCGCCGACCGGCCGGCCGTCCGGGCGTGCGCGCGCCGGCCAGGTGCCGTCGGCGGTCTGCGTGCGCGCCAGGAACGCCAGGATCTGGGTGGCCTCGCGGGCGTGCCCGGTGGCCGCGAACGCGGCCGCCGCGAAGCTGGCGTCCCGCGGCCACACGTAGCGCCAGGCGGACACCGGCGCGGCCAGCTCACCCCCGCCCGGGTCGTGGAGCAGGCGCAGGAACACCAGCGAGTCGACCGCCAGGCGGCGCCGCTGCGGCGTGGCGCCCGGGATCGTGCCGGCGGCCAGCCAGGCCCGCCAGGCGGCCACGCTGGCCGCCGCACCGCGGTCGTCGGGGGCGACCGTCACCGGCACGCCCGCGCCGGCGGGCAGGTAGCGCAGGCGCCCGCCGGGCAGGCGCAGCACGGCGCTGCCCTCCAGATAGGTGGCGCCGGCGGCCTCGGCCGGCCGGACCGCGACCAGCACCGCGCCGTTGCTGAGCGCTCCGGCGCTGACCAGCGGCACGGCGACGTTGGCGCCACCCGGCCAGGTGATGGCCGGCGCCAGGGTGAGCGCCAGCATCGTGCTGCCGGCCGCCCCGGCGAGCCGGCGGGCGGTCGGCCTGACGGTCGGCCTGGCGGTCGGCCTGGCGGGCATCGTCCCGTCTCACCTGGCGGGCGGCTGCCAGGCTGTGAGCAGCTCGCCGACGGGGACGGCCTCCAGGCCGGCACGGCGCAGTCCGGCCAGCAGGGCGGGCAGGCGCTCCAGGACCCCCGAGCGGTCGCCTCGGCCGTCGTGGGCGAGGACGATCTGGCCCGGGCGCAGCTCGCCCAGCAGGCGGTCCACGTCCGCCGCGGCCGTGACGCCGCGGCGCTGGGCCTCCTCCGACCACAGCACGATCCGGTAGCCGTGGTGGGCGGCGGCGGCCAGGACCGGGCCGCTGGTCGCCCCGTAGGGGGGGCGGAACAGCGTCGGCGGCCGCCCGGCCAGCTCGGCGAGCAGGTGGTGGGTGCGGGCCAGCTCGCGGGTCACCCTGGCGGGCGGCTCGCGCGCCAGGTCCGGATGCGTCCAGGAGTGGTTGCCGATCTCCCCCTGGGCGGCCGCGCGCCGCACGAGGTCGGGGTGGGCGGCGGCGGCCCGGCCGCAGCAGAAGAACGTGGCCCGCGCGCCGGCCGCGGCCAGCAGGTCGAGCACGTGCGGCGTCCAGCGCGGGTCGGGCCCGTCGTCGAAGGTGAGGGCGACCGCCCGGCGGCTCGTCGGCACCTGCCAGATGACGGCGAGCTCGACGAGGCCCGCGTCCGGCCAGACGGGGACGGTCGCGGCGCCGCGGTCGCTCGGGCCGTAGGGCCGGCCGGCCCTGGCCACGCCCATCGCCCCGGCCGTGCCGAGCGCCGCCGCGCCCACGTACCCGGCCCGGCGGAGGAACGCGCGCCGTGGCAGACGGCGCCCAGGCTGCCGTGCCGCGTCGTGGTCCTCGTCCTGGCCCACCCTGCCTCCCCCCGGCCCGCCACCGGCCCGCCGTCAGCATAGTCGAGCGACGGCCCCGGGGGGAGCGGGTCAGGTGCCGAGCCGTCCACGGAAGTCTCCATGCCGACTACAGCCACCCTTTGCGCTTGAAGTACAGCCACAGGCCACCGGCGAGCGCCACCATCAGCCCGAGGGCATACAGGTAGCCGAGCTGCCAACCCAGCTCGGGCATGTGGGCGAAGTTCATCCCGTACACGCCGGTGACCAGCGTGATGGCCGCGAAGATGGCCGCGTAGGCGGTCAGCGTCCGGGCCACCTCGTTGACCTTGTTGGACACGACCGACAGGTTGGCTTCCAGCGCCCCGGCGGCCAGGTCCTGGTAGTCCTCGACGCTCTCGACGATGCGGATGAGATGGTCGTAGATGTCCTGCAGGTAGCGCCGGCCCTGCTCGCTGAACAGGCCCAGGTCGCGGCGCAGCACCACGGCCATCGCGTCCCGCATCGGACCGGCGACCCGGCGGATGGCGACCAGGTCCTTGCGCAGGTTGAAGACGTCGGCCTGGACGCCGGTCCGCCCGGCGAACACGGCCTCCTCCAGGTCCTCCAGGCGCTCGCCGATCAGGTCCATGGCCGGGAAGAACGAGTCGACGACCTCATCGAGGATCACGTACAGCAGGAAGCCGGCGCCCTTGTCGGTGTGCTCGGGGTGGGCCTGCAGCCGTTTGGTGGTCGCCTCGGCGTCCATGGGCGGCACGTCGTGGAAGGTGACGACGAAATTGCGCCCGGCGACGATGTCCAGCTCGTGCAGGCGGGTCGGCTCGCCCTCGACCGCCGCCTCGGTGCCGTAGACGACCAGCAGGATGTGGTTGTCGTAGTCCTCGATCTTGGGCCGCTGGTGCCGTTGTGCGCAGTCCTCCAGCGCGAGCGGGTGGATCGAGAACTCCTCGCCCATCTGGGCGAGCTCCTCGCCGGTCCCGGCCGTCACGTCGACCCAGATGACCGTGTCGGGCTGCTTGCGGACCTCCGACAGCTCGGCGACCGGGACGTCGGTCAGCTCCATCGCCTGTCTGAACACGTGGACCTGGATCACGCGATCCTCCCGCTCACTCGAACGGCTCCTCGGCACGGCCCGGCATGGCCGCGGGCCGGCCGAGCTCGGCGACGAGCATGCCCACCAGGATGCACCCGGCGCCCACCCATCCCCGGGCGGACAGCCGCTCGCCGGCCAGCAGGAAGCCGAACAGGCCGGCGAACACCGGCTCCATGGTCAAGGTGACGGCGGTCTTGGTCGGCGACACCTCCTGCTGGGCGCGGGTCTGGATGAGGAAGCCGCCGGCGGAGGCCAGCACGGTGGTGACGGCCAGCGCCACCCACACGCTCGTCCCACGGGGCGGCGCGAGGTCACCGGCGGCGGCCGCCCAGGCGAGCCCGAGCAGGCCGACCGTGGCGAGCTGGACGACGGCCAGGGCGTAGCTCGGGTAGCGCGGCGCGACCCGGCCGAGGATCAGGATGTGGAGCGCGAAGGCGACCGCGCAGCCGAAGACGATCGCGTCACCTCGGCCGATCTCCAGCTGCCGCAGCGACAGCAGGGCGAGCCCGGCCAGGGCGAGCACGGCGCCGGCGGCCGGCCAGCGGCCGGGCCGCTCGCGCAGCACCAGGCCGCCGACCAGCGGCGTGAGCACGACCGACAGGCCGGTGACGAAGCCGGCGTTCGACGCGGTGGTGTACTGCAGGCCCACGGTCTGGAAGCCGTAGCCGGCGAACAGGGCGAGCCCGGCGCCAAGGCCGGCGACGAGCAGTCCCCGGCGGCCGGGCCGCCGGGGCG
>JBIOYL010000199.1:0-39704 GCA_044870185.1 Actinomycetes bacterium
GGGCAAGGTGACCGGCTTACTGGGGCCGAACGGCGCTGGCAAGTCCACGACCCTGCACCTGATGCTGGGCCTGGTCCGCGGTGGCGGCCGCACGCTGTTCGACGGGCGGCCCTACCGCGAGCTGGCCTGCCCGATGCGCGTGGTCGGCGCCCTGCTGGAGGCCAAGGCGCTGCATCCTGACCGCAGCGCCCGCGAGCATCTGCGGATGCTGGCGGCCGCCGCGCGCGTCCCGGACCGGCGGGTGGACCAGGTGCTCGACCAGGCTGGGCTGAGCGCAGTGGTCCAGCGCCGGGCGGGCAGGCTCTCGCTTGGCATGGCGCGGCGTCTTGGGCTGGCCGCGGCGCTGCTGGCCGAGCCGCGGGCGTTGCTGCTGGACGAGCCGGCAGGCGGCCTGGACCTGCATGGGGTGGCCTGGCTGCGGGCGCTGCTGCGTGCGCAGGCCGACAACGGCCGAGCGGTGCTGGTCTCCAGTCACCTGCTCGCGGAGATGCAGCTGCTGGCCGACCACGTGCTGGTGATCGGCCGTGGCCGGCTGCTCGCCGACGAGCCCACCGACCAGTTCCTGAGGCGCGACGTCCGCAGTCACGTGCTGGTCCGCTCACCGGACGCCGGCCGGCTGGCCGGGCTGCTCGCCGGCCAGGGTGCGACGGTCCGGCGCAGCGGCGACGGCACGCTGACCGTCTTCGGGGTCAGTGCGCAGGTCGTAGGCGAGCTGGCGTACCAGCACCGGCTGCACCTGCACGAGCTGGCCAGCCGGACCGCCTCGCTGGAGACGGCCTTCCTGGAGCTGGTTGATGGTGAGCTCAAAGACCGCACGGCAGAGGCAGGCCGGTGATGACCCAGCTGCTGGTGTTCGAGTGGCGGCGGCTGCGCTCGCTGCGCGGCACCTGGGTGCTGCTTTGGCTGGTGGTGGGGTTCGCGTTGCTGGCCGACCACGCGGTCGGCCTCGGCAAGCTCCAACAGCCGATGGACGCCCAGGAGGTGGCCTTCCACGTCGTCCAGCGTGACCTCCTCGTCCGGTGGCTGGTGGCGGCAGGCATCGGCGCGCAGGCGTTCGGCCACGACTTCCGCTACGGCACGATCCAGCCCACGCTGCTGGCGTTCCCGCGACGCGGCCAGCTGTTGGCGGGCAAGGTCGTGGCCACCTCCCTGCTCAGCGCCGCAGTCGCCCTCGTGGCCTCGGCGGCCTCCATCGCGCTGCTGCCGGTGCTGACCACCTGGGACGAAAGCGTCCTCGCGGACCCGCGGCTGTGGCGGTCGATCGGCCTCGGGATCGTGTCGGCCGGCCTGGTCGCCGCGCTGGCGGTCGGGCTGGCCGCCCTGACCCGCGGCAGCGGGCTGGCGGTCGTCGTGATCGTGCTGTGGGCTGGGGTGGTGGAGCCCCTGACCGTGGTCGGGCTTGGCGGCGGCGTCGCCCGGGTGCTGCCGTTCCTGACGCTGTTGCAGCTGACCGCCTACACCCCCGTCTCCCAGGACCTGGGCTCGCCGGGCCCGCTGGCCTGGGCGGTCTTCCCGCTGTACCTGGCGGCGGTCCTCACCACGGCCACGATCGTGCTGGCCAGACGGGACGCGGCCACGTCGTAGGGTGTGCGGTCACGGCGACCGGCCAGGCGCGGCCGACCCGAAGCCCGGCCCAGATCTGCCTGCTCGACCGGCGTGGCGATCTGCTCCCGGGCGGAGCCGCGTCGCTGCGGTGACGGGCCGCGGCTGTCGGGCAGCGCCGGTAGGATGCGGGCATGTCGGCCCCGACCTCCACCGTCTTGGCGCCGGTCACCGTCGTGCTCGGCGACGAGGGGCTGCTCGCCGACCGGGCGGTCACCGATGCGGTCGCCGCCGCGTCCGCCGCGCTCGGCCCGGGGACCAGTGTCGAAGAGGTGCGGGGCGGTGTGCTGCCGGACGGGTTCGCGATGGGGTTGGCCACGCCGTCGCTGTTCGGTGGGGGCCGCGTGGTCGTCATCCGGGACGCCGACGCGCTCGACGGGCCGGCGCGCGACGCCGTCCTCGCCGTGGCCGAGCAGGGAGGGACCGGCACGGCGCTCGTCCTGCGGGCAGCCGCCGTGGGGCGGCAGGCGACGTTCTTCAAGCAGGTGCAGCAGCACGCCAATGTGGTGCTCGTGCCAAGGCTCAAGCCGTCCGAGCGGGCGAGCTGGCTGCGCGCCGAGATCCGCCGGCTCGGGCGCCGGGCCGACAACGACGCCATCCACGCGCTGCTCGACACCGTCGGCCAGGACCTCCGCGAGCTCGCCGGCGCCGTCGCCAAGCTGCACGTCGCCGTGCCGCCACCGGCGCCGTTCACGGCCGCCCACGTCACCCGGTTCTGCGGCCAGACGGCCGAGCGCGGCGTGTTCGACCTCACCGACGCGGTGTTCGCCGGCAACGCGGCGACCGCCCTCGGGCACCTCGACTCGCTGCTCGACCAGGGGGAGGACCCGATCGGCCTGCTCGGCATGCTGGCCCGCCAGCTCCGCCTGCTGCTGCGGGTGAGCGAGCTGCCCGGCTCGGCGTCCCAGGTCGCCCAGGCGATCGGTGGGGGCGTCCGGGACTGGCAGGTCGAGCGGGCGCGGCGGCAGGCCCGCAGGTTCCCGGCGGCCGCGCTGCGGCGCGGGATCGACGTGATCGCCGAGGCGGATGCGGAGATCCGCAACGGCTCGCTGCCGGGTCGTCTGGCGATCGAGCTGGTCGTCGCCCGCCTGGCCGGTGCCGGCCGCTGAGCCGGGGTCGCTACCCGGGCGGGCTGCTCAGCCTCCGGGCCAGGCGTGCCTTGTGGTTGGCGGCGTTGTTGCGGTGGATGACGCCCTTGCTCGCCGCCTTGTCGTAGGCGCGGGCGGCCCGCCGGAACGCCACCGCGGCCGCCTCCCGGTCGCCGGCCGCGACGTGCTCCCGGACCCGCCGGGCGGAGGTCTTGAGGGCCGAGCGGACCGACTTGTTGCGCACACGGCGCGCCTCGTTCTGCCGGTTGCGCTTGATCTGGGACTTGATGTTCGCCAAGACAGCTACTCCTTCGAGACAACCGCGTGACGGTAGCACAGCGCGCCGAGCCTCCTCAACGAAGCCAGGGCTCGAGCGGAGCCGATGGTATGCTCGCCGTGCGACCAGGCACGCCAGGACGCGCTCGGCCGCTCCAGGCCCGATCCCGTCGCGCACCAACCAGACCTGCCACGCCCATGGAGCTCGCGCGCCTGCGCAACTTCTGCATCATCGCCCACATCGACCATGGCAAGTCGACCCTCGCCGACCGCCTGCTCGACCTGACCCACGCGGTCAGCGAGCGCCAGATGCGGGCGCAGTACCTGGACAAGATGGACCTCGAGCGCGAGCGCGGCATCACCATCAAGGCCCAGGCCGTCCGGCTCGCCTACCGGGCGGCCGACGGGCAGGACTACGTGCTGAACCTGATCGACACGCCCGGCCACGTCGACTTCACCTACGAGGTGTCGCGGGCGCTGGCCGCCTGCGAGGGCGCCATCCTGCTGGTCGACGCGGCCCAGGGCATCGAGGCGCAGACGCTGGCCAACCTCTACCTGGCGCTCGAGGCCAACCTCACCATCATCCCGGTGATCAACAAGATCGACCTGCCGGCTGCCCAGCCCGAGCGGGTGGCCCGGGAGATCGAGCAGGTCCTCGGCACCCCGGCCGCGGAGATGCTCAAGGTCTCGGCCAAGACCGGCCAGGGCGTGCCCGAGCTGCTCGAGGCCATCGTCCGGCGGGTGCCGCTGCCGGGCGGCGACCCCGACGCCCCGGCCCGCGGGCTGATCTTCGACTCGCTGTACGACCCCTACCGCGGCGTCATCACCTATGTCCGCATGGTCGACGGCCGGCTGGCCAAGGGCGATCGGGTGCGCATGATGGCCGCCGGCGGGACCTCGGACGCCGAGGAGGTCGGCGTGTTCGCGCCCGAGGCGGCGCCCACCGCCGCCCTGGCCGCCGGCGAGGTCGGCTACCTGATCCCCGGCGTCAAGAACGTCCGCCAGGCCAAGGTGGGCGACACGGTCACCCTGGCCGGCCGCCCGGCGGCCGAGCCGCTGCCCGGCTACCGCGAGCCCCGCCCGATGGTGTTCGCCGGCCTGTACCCGGTCGAAGGCGACGACTTCCCCGCCCTGCGCGACGCCCTGGACAAGCTCCGGCTGAACGACGCGGCGCTGGTCTACGAGCCCGAGTCGTCCACGGCGCTCGGCTTCGGCTTCCGCTGCGGCTTCCTCGGCCTGCTCCACATGGACATCGTGCGCGAGCGGCTGGAGCGCGAGTTCGACCTCGACCTGATCACGACCGCGCCCAACGTCGCCTACCGGGTGAGGCGGACCGGCGGAGAGACGGTGATGGTCTCCAACCCCTCCGAGCTGCCCGACCCGCACCAGATCGAGCGCATCGAGGAGCCGTACGTGGCCGCCATGCTCCTGTGCCCGGCCGACTACATCGGCCCGGTGATGGAGCTGTGCCAGAGCCGGCGGGGCACCATCGAGACGATGGCGTACCTGTCGGAGGAGCGGGTGGAGCTGCGCTACCAGCTGCCGCTCGGGGAGATCATCTTCGACTTCTTCGACCAGTTGAAGTCACGCACCCGCGGCTACGCGTCGCTGGACTACGAGCCGAGCGGCTACCGGCCCGCCGACCTGGTCAAGGTGGACGTCCTGCTGCAAGGCGAGCCGGTCGACGCCTTCTCGGCCATCGTCCACAAGGACAAGGCCTACGCCTACGGGCGGTCGATGGTGGCCAAGCTGAAGCGGCTCATCCCGCGGCAGCTCTATGAGGTGCCGATCCAGGCCGCGATCGGCGCGCGCGTCATCGCCCGCGAGACCATCTCGGCCCGGCGCAAGGACGTGCTCGCCAAGTGCTACGGCGGCGACATCACCCGCAAGCGCAAGCTGCTCGAGCGGCAGCGGGAGGGCAAGCGGCGGATGAAGCAGATCGGGCGGGTCGAGGTGCCGCAGGAGGCGTTCGTGGCCGCCCTGCGAACCGACGACGGGCAGGCACGGTGACCGCGGCGACCGCACCCCCGGCGTCGGCCGCGGCGACCGCCCCGGCGGGGTCGCCGGCGCCCGGGTGGCGGTCCGGGGAGGCGCCGGCCCTGTTCGGCGTCTACGTGCACGTGCCGTTCTGCCTGCGCCGCTGCCACTACTGCGACTTCGTCACCTACACGGGGATGGAGGGCCTGCGGCGCCCGTACGGGGCGGCGCTGCTCGACGAGGCCGCTGTGGCCGTGGCCGCCCTCGGCCCGGACCTGCCCACGGTGACCAGCGTGTTCGTCGGCGGCGGCACCCCGACCCTGCTGCCCCCGGCCGACCTGGCCCGCCTGCTCGGCCGGCTGCGCGGGCTGCTGCCGTTCGCGCCGGACGCCGAGATCACCGTGGAGGCCAACCCGGAGACGGTCGGGCCGGCGGTCGCCGACGGGCTGCGGGCGGCGGGCGTCACCCGCGTGTCGATGGGCGCCCAGAGCTTCGACGACCGGGTGCTGGCCGGCCTGGGTCGCCTGCACGGCGCCGTCCAGATCGGCGCCGCCTTCCGGGCGCTGCGCGCGGCCGGGATCGGCAACCTGAACCTCGACCTGATCTACGGCTGCCCGGCGGAGGACGCGGCCAGCTGGGCGGCCACCCTGGCCGCCGCCTGCGAGCTGGTCCCCGAGCACCTGTCCGCCTACGCGCTCACCATCGAGCCGGCCACCAGGTTCGGCCGGCTGGTGGCCGCCGGCCGCATGGCCGAACCGGACGAGGACCTGCTCGCCGACCGCTACGAGACGGCCTGCGCGGCGCTGGCGGCCGCCGGCTACGGCCACTACGAGGTGTCGAACTGGGCCCGGGGTGGGCGCTCGCCTGCCGGCCTGCCGGCCGGCGCCAGCCGGCACAACCTCACCTACTGGCGGCGCGGCGCCTACCTCGGCCTCGGCGCCGGCGCGCACGAGCTCACCGGCGGGGTGCGCCGCTGGAACGCCGCCGGCGTGCCCGCCTACCTGGCCGCCGTCCAGGCCGGCCGCCGCCCCACCGCCGGCCAGGAGCGCCTGGACGGCGAACAGGCCGCCTTCGAGCTGCTGGCGCTGCGCCTGCGCACGGTCGACGGCCTGGCGTCGGACGAGGCCGAGCGGCTCGGCGTGGCCGGCGGGCCGGTGGTCGCCGAGCTGCGCAGCGCCGGACTGCTCGGCCCCGGACCGCGGCTGGCCCTGACCGAGCGCGGCATGTTCCTGCACGGGGAGGTGGTGAGCCGGCTCGCGCCCTGACCGGCCGCAGCCGGCCGGTGGACAGCCGTTTAGCACTCGAACAGGGCGAGTGCTACCCTGACGACCACCGGAGCAGCTCGGGAACCCGAGGGACGCCCCGCGACCATGGCGGGAAGGTGAGCCATGCCCTTGCAGGAGCACAAGGGACGCCTCGACGAACGCAAGGCACGGCTGCTGCGCGCGGTCGTGCACGACTTCATCCAGCACGCCGAGCCGGTCGGGTCGAAGACCCTGGCCGAGCGGTACGCGCTCGGCGTGTCCACGGCGACCATCCGCAACGAGCTGGCCACCCTCGAGGAGCAGGGCTACCTGACCCACCCGCACACCAGCGCCGGCCGCATTCCCACCGACGCGGGCTACCGCTTCTACGTCGACTCGCTGTCGGGGGTCGGGCAGCTCGCCCGCGCCCAGGAAGAGGCGATCGTGCACTGGTTCGAGGGTGTGGCCGATCTCGAGGAGACGCTGCGGCGCACGTCGACGCTGCTGTCCCGCCTGACCCACTACACCGCCATGGTCTCGCCGCCGGCCCTGGACCGGTCGAGGATCCGGCACGTCGAGCTGGTCGAGCTCGGCCCGCACCTGGTGCTGCTGGTGCTCATCGTCGATACCGGGCGGGTCGAAAAGCGCCTGGTCGAAACGGCCGGCGAGGCGACCACCGCCGACCTCGAGGAGCTGCGCCACCTGGTCAACGAGGCCCTGGCCGGTGAGCGGGTCGACCGGGCCGAGCTGGTCCTGGGGGCGCTGGCCGAGCGGGTCGCGGCCGGGCAGCGGGCACTGTTCGACAGCGTCGCCAACGCGATCGGCGAGGTGATCGGCGACCAGACGACCGAGCAGGTATGGGTCGAGGGGCTCGCCAACATCGCGGGCTCGGACGGCTTCGACGCCATCCAGACCGTCCGGGCGGTCTACGAGGCGCTCGAGCAGCAGGTGCTCGTGCTGCGCCTGCTCCAGGCCGCCTTCGACGCCGACCGGGTGGCCGACCGGGTGTCGGTCACCATCGGCTCGGAGAATCCAGTCCAGGGGATGCAGGTCTGCTCGCTGGTCACGGCGAGCTATCTGGCCGGCGACGCCCGGGGCCGGATCGGCGTCCTCGGCCCGACCCGCATGGACTATCTGCGGGCGATGGCGGCGGTTCAGGCGGTCGCCAGGTACCTTGGCGACGTGCTTGACGACACGGAGCACTGAGAAGGCCTTGGGATGGAGCAACGGGTGACCGACTACTACGAGCTGCTCGGCGTGGGCGCCGACGCGTCGACCGACGACATCAAGCGTGCCTACCGGCGTCTGGCCCGCCAGCTGCACCCGGACGTCAACCGGGACGACCCGCAGGCCGAGGAGCGCTTCAAGGAGGTCTCCAAGGCGTACAGCGTCCTGTCCGACCCGGACAAGCGCCGCCAGTACGACCGGTTCGGCGAGGAGGGGCTGGAGGCCGCCGGGATGACCACCGACTTCGGCTTCGAGACCTTCGCCGACGTCATCGGCACCTTCTTCGGCGCCGACCCGTTCGGCACCGGCCGGTCCCGCCCGCGCTCGCGCGCCCGCCGCGGCGGCGACCTCGCCATGCGGGTGGGCATCTCGTTCACCGAGGCGGTCTTCGGGACCTCCAAGGAGGTGCGCCTGCGCGCGGCGATGGTGTGCTCCACCTGCGCCGGCTCGGGCGCCGCGCCCGGGACCTCGCCGACCACCTGCCGGCGCTGCAAGGGCAGCGGCCAGCAGCGCACGGTGCGCCAGTCGCTGCTCGGCCAGTTCGTCACCGCCACGACCTGCCCGAGCTGCCAGGGCCTCGGCCAGGAGATCCTGAGCCCCTGCCTGGAGTGCAACGGCCAGGGCCGGGTGCCCAGGGACTCCACCATCACGATCGACATCCCACCCGGGCTGGAGGACGGCACCCAGATCCGCTATGCGAGCCGCGGCGACGCCGGCATGTACGGCGGCCCGCCCGGGGACCTGTACGTCGAGCTCGTCGTCGCGCCGCACGAGGTGTTCCAGCGTGACGGCTTCGACCTGCGCTGCCGCCTGGCCGTCCCCGTCACCGTCGCCGCCCTCGGCGGCACGCTGCCGCTCGACACGCTGGACGGGCACGAGCTGGTCGAGGTCGAGCCGGGCACGCAGAGCGGCACCGTCAAGCGCCTCCGCAAGCAGGGCGTGCCGCACCCGGAGGGGCGCGGGCGGGGCGACCTGCTCGCCGAGCTGGTCGTCGAGACCCCCACCGACCTGGGCGAGGCGGAGCGCCAGTTGCTCCACCAGCTGGCCGAGCTGCGCGGGGACCCGGTCGCGCCGCCGGCCACGCCCGGGTTCTTCGCCCGGCTCAAGGGTGGCGGGCGCTGATTGCCGCCCCTCAGGGCCGGTGTTACAGTCCGGCCCACTCAGCACGCGAGCGGGCTCACGTGGAGCGGGGGATGGGGGGATGGCCAGCTACGCCGAGCAGGTGGGGGAGCGGCTGCGCAACATCCGGCTCCAGAAGGGCCTGTCGCTGCACGACGTCGAGCAGCGGTCGGGCAAGGAGTTCAAGGCCAGCGTGCTCGGCGCGTACGAGCGCGGCGAGCGCAGCATCTCGGTCCCTCGCCTGCAACGCCTGGCGATCTTCTACGGCGTCCCCGTCGACCACCTGCTGCCCAGGCTCGCAAGCGGTGAGCCGGCCCAAGGGACGACGCCGCCCGAGGCCGGCGACGAGCGTCTGTGCGTCGACCTGGAGGCGCTTGCGACCCGCAAGGAGCCGGAGGCACGCACGCTTGCCCGCTTTCTGCACTTTATGCAGATGCAGCGGGGCGATTTCAACGGCAAGATGCTGACCATCCGCCGCGACGACGTGCGGGCGCTGGCCGCCCTGCTCGACCACTCGCCGGCCAGCCTGCTCGCCCGCCTGTCCGAGCTTGGCCTGCGCCGCGTCGCCGACCACTGAGCCTCGAACCGTCGGAGGAGCCCATGCCCGCAGGAGACCATGCCCGCCCAGACGCCCTCCGGGCCGACGCGTTCCGCATCGGAGCCGCCCGTGGCTGACCGCCTCGCCGCCGCAGCACCCAAGGTCGCCTTCAAGACCCTCGGCTGCCGCCTGAACCAGGCCGAGTCGGAGAAGGCGCTGGAAGCGCTCGGCGAACGGGGCTTCGACCTGGCCCACGCCGGCGAGGAGCCCGACGTCGTCGTCATCAACACCTGCACGGTGACCCGGGAGTCCACGGCCTCCTCCCGCCGGCTGATCCGCAAGCAGGCCGAGGCGCACCCGGGCGCGACCGTGGTCGTGACCGGGTGCTACGCGGTCAGCGACCCGGAGGCGGTGCGGGCCATCCCAGGCGTCGACCTGGTCGTCGGCAACGACGCCAAGGACCGCATCGCCGAGCTGATCGTCGACGTGCCCCAGGTCCGCCGCCTGCCCCTGCTGCTCACCCCCCCGGGGACGCCGGCCCCGGCGCCGGTCGAGCGGCTGCGCACGCGCGTGGCGGTCAAGGCCCAGACCGGCTGCGACGAGTGGTGCACGTTCTGCATCATCCCGCGCACCCGGGGGCCGCTCAGGTCCTACCCGGCCGCCGAGGTCGTCGCCGACGTGCGCCGCCAGGTCGACCGGGGCGCCCGCGAGGTCGTGCTCACCGGCGTCCACCTGGGCAAGTACGGCGAGGACCGGGGCGAACGGGAGGGCCTGACCCGGCTGGTCGACCGGCTCACCGCGATCGAGGGGCTGGTCCGCCTGCGCCTGTCCAGCATCCTGCCCGTGCAGGTGACACCTGCCCTGGTCGAGCGGGTGCGCGACAACCCCAAGGTGTGCCGGCACCTGCACGTGCCGCTGCAGGCCGGCGACGACGACATCCTCGAGCGCATGCACCGGCCCTACCGGGTGGCCGGCTTCCTGGAGCGGGTCGAGCACGCCAAGGCCGAGGTGCCCGGGCTCGGCCTGTCCACCGACATCATCGTCGGGTTCCCCGGCGAGACCCGCGCCCAGTTCGAGGCGACCCTGGCCGTGACCGAGCGGGTCGGCTTCTCCAAGCTGCACGTGTTCCGCTACTCGCCGCGGCCGGACACCCCGGCCGCCGGCATGGCCGACCAGGTGGGCGACGCCGACAAGAAGGCGCGGGCGCGTGAGCTGATCGCGCTCGGCAACGAGCTGCGCCGCCGCTTCCACGAGCGTCACGTCGGCGCGCTGCTCGAGGTGCTGGTCGAGACGGCCGGCGACGGGCTGGCCGACGGCACCAGCGACAACTACATCAAGGTCGGCTTCCCGGGCGGCCCGGACCTGGTCGACCAGGTCGTGGGCGTCCGCGGCCTGCGGGCCGACGGTGAAGGCATGGACGGGGAACTGGCCGGTCCCCACCTGGCCAACCCGAAGGGATCGAGCGCGTGAGCGAATGCCTGTTCTGCAGGATCGTGGCCAAGGACATCCCGGCCGACGTGGTGCTGGACCGCGCCGACGTCGTCGCCTTCCGCGACATCAACCCCCAGGCGCCGACCCACGTGCTGGTCGTCCCCAAGCAGCACATCCCGAGCCTGGACGCCGTCACCGCCGAGCACGCGGACCTTCTGGCCGGCCTGGTCGCCGCCGTCGCCGACGTGGCCCGCGGCGCGGGCCTGACCGGCGGCTTCCGGGTCGTGGCCAACACCGGCCCCGACGCGGGCCAGGCGGTCGAGCACCTGCACCTGCACGTGCTCGGCGGCCGCCGCCTCGGCTGGCCACCGGGGTAGCGGTCCGGCCGCCGGGGGGAGCGGTCCGGCCGACTGGGGGAGCGGCCGGCCCGACCGACCGACGAGCACAAGGAGGGCCCCGATGTCCAAGCGGACCGCGCCGTTCGGATCCTGGCGGTCGCCGATCAGCGCCGAGCTGGTGGCCGGCGGCGGCGTGAGCCTCGACGCCGTGCTGCCCGCCGACGGTGGCGTGCTCTGGCTCGAGGGGCGGCCGCTCGAGGGCGGCCGCTACGTCGTCTGCCAGGGCGAGCCGGGCGCCGAGCCGGTGACGCTCACCCCGGAGGGCTTCAACGTGCGCACCCGGGTGCACGAGTACGGCGGGGGCGCCTACACCATGCACGGCGGGGTCCTGTACTTCTCCGACTTCGCCAGCCAGCGCCTGTACCGGCAGGACCCCGGCGCGCCGCCCCGGCCGATCACCCCGGAGCCGCTGTCCCCGGCCGCGCTGCGCTACGCCGACCCGGTCGTCGGCCCCGACGGCAGCTTCCTGGTGTGCGTGCGCGAGACCCACCAGGGCCGGGTGGTGACCAACGAGCTGGTGGTCGTCGCCACCGACGGGTCCGCCGCGCCGCTGGTGCTGGCCGGCGGCCGTGACTTCTACAGCTTCCCGCGGCTGGCTCCGGACGGGCGCCGGCTCGCCTGGACCGCGTGGGACCACCCCAACATGCCGTGGGACGCCACCGAGCTGCGGCTGGCCGAGCTGTCCGGGAGCGCCCTGGTCGGCGAGCCCGAGCTCGTGGCCGGCGGACCCGACGAGTCGATCTTCCAGCCCGCGTGGAGCCCGGGCGGGGCGCTGCACTTCGTCAGCGACCGGACCGGCTGGTGGAACCTCTACCGGCTGTGGGACGGTCAGGTCGAGGCCCTGTGCCCGATGGAGGCCGAGTTCGGCGCGCCGCAGTGGACCTTCGGCGAGTCCACCTATGCCTTTCTGCCCGACGGCCGCATCGCCTGCCTGTACCGGGTCGGCCCGGTGACGCACCTCGGCCTGCTCGAGCCGGGCTCGGGCAAGCTGGAAACCCTCGACCTTGAGTTCACGTCCTTTTATCCTCCACAGCTCCGCGCGGCAGGCAGCCGCCTCAGCTTCGTCGGCAGCAGCGCCACCGAGCCGCTGGCCGTCGTCACCTACGACCTCGACCGGGCCGACCTGCAGGTGCTGCGCCGCTCCCGGACCGAGCGCGTCGACCACGGCTACCTGTCCCGACCTCGGCCGATCGAGTTCCCGACCACGGGCGGCCGCACCGCCCACGCCCTGTACTACCCGCCGGCCAACGCCGACTTCCAGGGGCCGGCCGGCGAGCTGCCGCCGCTGCTGGTCACCAGCCACGGCGGCCCGACGGCCGGCGTGGAGGACACCTTCAAGCCCGTCCTGCAGTACTTCACCAGCCAGGGCTTCGCCGCCGTCGACGTCGACTACGGTGGCAGCACCGGCTACGGGCGCGCCTACCGGCAGCGCCTGAACGGCCGGTGGGGGATCGTCGACACCGAGGACTGCATCGCGGCGGCCACCTGGCTGGCCGACCGGGGCGAGGTGGACCGCCGCCGGCTGGCGATCCGGGGCGGCAGCGCCGGCGGCTACACCACTCTGTGCGCCCTCGCCTTCCACGACGTCTTCGCGGCCGGCGCCAGCTACTTCGGCGTGGCCGACGCCGAGGCGCTGGCCCGCGAGACCCACAAGTTCGAGTCCCGCTACCTGGACCGGCTGATCGGCCCCTACCCGCAGACGGCCGAGCTGTACCGGCAGCGCTCGCCGATCCACTTCACCGAGCGGCTGTCGTGCCCGCTCATCCTGCTGCAGGGCTTGGAGGACGAGGTCGTCCCGCCGGACCAGGCCGAGGCCATGGCCCGCGCGCTGGACGCCAAGGGCATCCCGTACGCCCTGCTGCTGTTCGAGGGCGAGCAGCACGGCTTCCGCCGGGCCGAGCACATCCGGCGGGCGTGCGAGGCCGAGCTGTACTTCTACAGCCGGGTGTTCGGCTTCGAGCTCGCCGAGCCGGTCGAGCCGGTCTGGATCCACCACGAGCAAGCGCTCCGCTAGGGGCCGCCGCGCGGCGCCAAGCAGGCGCTCCGCTGCACCAGGCCCGCGGCGCCACGAGCTTCCTCCCTGGGTCGGGTCAGGAGGGCGCGAGTGGGTTGAGCCAGTGGATCTCGCGGAACCGGGCGAAGTCGGTGTCCGCGGAGCAGATGGTCAGGCCGTGCTCGACGGCCAGCGCCGCCAGGTGCGCATCGCTGACCAGGTTGCCGCGAAGCTGGTAGGAGACGACCAGCTTGCCGAGTATCTCGGCGTGCCGCTCGGTGGGACTGGGAATCCAGACGGTGTCGCACGCCAGCCAGCCGTCCACGTAGCGCCAGGCGCCCTCAGGGGACAGCGGGTGCTCGGCGGCGCGCGGATGGGTGCTGATGCGGAGGAACGCGCTGAGCACTGGCCATGGGACCGCCACCCGGCTGGCACCGTTGAGCACGCCGGTGAGCCAGGCGACGGCGGCCTCGTGGAACGGGCTCGACTGGTCGACCGCGAACAGCAGCAGGTTGGCGTCGACCAGCATCAGCGTGCGCTGGGGCCCTCCAGCAGCTCCAGCGTCTCGGCCACGTTGGTGACGTCGATGCGCAGGCCGATAGGCTGGGAGTGCTGCCGAAATGGCTCGCGGGGCTGCTTGAGCGCCAAGCCCGCGCGGATGAGCTGGTTGATCGCCTCGCTCAGCCCGATCGAGCGTTCCCGGCGGAGCCGTTCGAGGGCGGCTGCCACGTCGTCATCGAGGGTCACAGTCGTTCGCATGCCGACCATGCTACATCAAGACGACCAGCGTTCGACATGCTGACGACCGATCGTCCGCCGTCGCCGGGGGACAGCGGGCCGCCCGGCCCGGAGGGCGGGCGCTATACTCGAGATCCTGGCGGCGACAGCAGCGTGCGAGACGACGGCGTCCGAACAGTCCCGAACGAAAGGGACCCACGGCAAGCGTGCAGCAACAGACCCAGGTCAAGGTCCTGGTCCCCGGCAGCCACTCCATGGTCAGCCTGCTCGGCACCAGGGACGAGCTGCTCAAGCTGATCGAGGCCGCCTTCGAAAGCGTCGTGTTCGTGCGTGGCAACGAGATCACCATCTCCGGCGAGCAGGCCGACGCCGAGCGCGTGGCCCGGCTGTTCGAGGAGCTGATCAGCCTGCTCGAGCAGGGCAGCGCGCTCACGGTCGAGACGGTCGGCCAGTCCATCGACATGGTCCGCGGTGGCGAGTCGGTGCGGCCGTCGGACGTGTTCAGCGACGCCGTGCTCACCGTGCGGGGCCGCTCGATCCGGCCCAAGACGGTGGGGCAGAAGAAGTACGTCGACGCCATCCGCCGCAACACGGTGGTGTTCGGGATCGGGCCGGCCGGGACGGGCAAGACCTACCTGGCCATGGCGGTCGCCGTGCAGGCGCTGCTCAGCAAGGAGGTGAACCGGCTCATCCTGACCCGCCCGGCGGTCGAGGCGGGGGAGAAGCTCGGCTTCCTGCCCGGCACCCTGAACGAGAAGATCGACCCCTACCTGCGGCCGCTGTACGACGCGCTGTACGAGATGGTCGACGCCGAGCAGATCGGCCGGCTGATGGAGCGGGGCACCATCGAGGTCGCCCCTTTGGCGTACATGCGGGGTAGAAGCCAACCGTACTCGAGTCGCGTCCTGACGCCATCCGGGTTCCAGCCGATCGGGAGCCTATCCGTCGGCGACCTCGTGATCGGCTCCGACGGGTGTCCCACGCCGGTGCTCGGCGTCTACCCTCAGGGCCACAGAGAAGTCTTTCGCGTTCGTGCACAGGACGGGGCCTCGACATTGTGCTGCGGGGAACATCTATGGGCCGTCTCGACCCGCGATGACCGGCGACGTGGCAAGCCGCGCCGGGTGCTCGAGACCCGCGAGATGATCGGACAGCTCAGGGCGGCACACTACCATCGCTTCGAGCTGCCGCTCATCAGCCGGCCGGTCGAGTTCCTTCCTCGCGAGGTCCCGCTCGATCCGTACGCCCTCGGGCTCCTCTTGGGCGACGGTTCCCTGTCGGCGAGGATAACGGGCTTCACCACCGCCGACCCCGAGCTGACAGTGGCGCTCCAGCAGAGCATCAAGGGCATCGAGCTACGCCACCGGAGCAGGTTCGACTACTACCTCCGTCACATGGCTGGTGGCCAGGGACTGAAGGTGGCCAACCCGGTTATGGCTACGCTCCAGGAGCTTGGTCTGGTCGGAACACGGTCCACCACCAAGTTCGTACCTGAGCCCTATCTCTACAACTCGAGGAGCGTCCGCTTAGCAGTGCTTCAGGGGCTCCTGGATACCGATGGCGGCCCGGTGACACAGGAGGGGCGGACCTGCCGGGTTCAGTATTCGACTACCTCGCCGCGGCTGCGCGATGACATCCTGTTCCTGGTCCGGTCGCTGGGCGGCGTTGCCTACTGGCGCACGCGCGCCGCCGCCGGTTGGGCTCCCGGCCGCGTCAGCGGACGAGCTGTGCACCACCGCTCGGACGCCTACGTCCTCGACATTCGTCTGCCCGAGGGCATCGAGCCCTTCCGGCTCGCCCGCAAGCGGGAGGCCTACGCAGGCGCCGGCGGCGGCCGCCCGATGCGCTTCGTCCACAGCATCGAGCCCGCGGGGGTGCAGGAGACGCTCTGCATCCAGGTCGCGGCGGCCGACTCGCTGTACGTGACCGACGACTTCCTGGTCACCCACAACACCCTCAACGACTCGTTCATCATCCTGGACGAGGCCCAGAACACCACGCCCGAGCAGATGAAGATGTTCCTCACCCGGCTGGGGTTCAACTCCAAGGCGGTCGTGACCGGCGACGTGACCCAGATCGACCTGCCGGCCGGGCAGCACTCGGGCATGAACGTGGTGCGCGAGATCCTGACCGGGATCGAGGGGCTGGCGTTCATGTACCTGTCCAGCCGGGACGTGGTCCGGCACAAGATCGTGCAGGACATCGTGGAGGCCTACCGGCGCTTCGACGAGGCCCGCGCATGAGGGCCTGCCCCGAGCCTCCGAGTCCCCCGCCCCTGGTGGGCATGCCGGTGGCGCCCCCGGTGAGGGGTGGCCGCGGATGAGCGTGTTCGTCGCCAACGAGCAGACCGAGGCGCCGGTCGACGAGGCCGCCCTGGCCGGCGTCGCCCGCCTGACCATGCAGGCGGAAGGCGTCGAGGAGTCCGAGGTGTCCATCCTGGTGGTCGACCGGGCCGTGATGGCCTCGCTCAACGCGCGCTTCCTGGGACAGGACCGCCCAACCGACGTGCTCGCGTTCCCGATCGACGGCCCGTCGCCCGCCTCCGGCCCGCCGGAGGGTCCGGCCGGCCCGCGCGGGTTCGCCGAGCGGGAGGGGCTCGACGACGCCGACGACGACCTGCCCGAGGACGAGGAGGACGACGACGCGCCGTGGCTACTTGGTGACATCGTGCTGTGCGCGTCGTACGCTGCCGAGCAGGCGGCCCGGGCTGGCCAGACCCTGGCCGAGGAGCTCGAGCTGCTGACCGTGCACGGCATCCTGCACCTGTGCGGGTTCGACCACGCCGAGCCGGACGAGGAGCGCCAGATGCGGGCTCGGACCGACGAGCTGCTGGCCCGCTGGCGGCAGGGGGCAGGCTCGTGAGCAGGTTCCACGCGCCCGGCGTGGGGGACATCTGGACGCTGGTCGCCGTCGTGGCCCTCACCTGCGTGGCGGCGTTCCTGGCCATGTCGGAGACGGCCATCACCCGCACGAGCCGGATCCGCGCCATCCATCTGGAGGAGGAGGGGCGGCGCGGGGCGCGGCAGCTCCGCGCCCTGGTGGAGCACGCCGCCCGGTCGCTCAACCTGGTCCTGTTCCTGGTGCTGATCGTGCAGTTCACCGCCACCGCGCTGTTCAGCTCGGTGGCCGACCGGCTCATCGGCGGCGGCCTCGGCGTGGCGGTTACGGCCGTCGGCATGACGCTGCTCACCTTCATCTTCGCCGAGGTCGCGCCCAAGACCTACGCCGTCCAGCAGACCGACCGGGCGGGGCTCACCGTCGCGCCGGTCATCTACTTCCTCACCCGGCTGCCGATCCTCGGCCCGCTGACCCACCTGCTCATCCGGGTCGGCAACGCGATCACCCCGGGCAAGGGCCTGGCCAGCGGGCCGTTCGTGTCCGAGGACGAGCTGCGCGCCCTGGTCGACGAGGCCGAGAAGGAGGAGGTCATCGAGCAGGAGGAACGCGAGATGATCCACTCCATCTTCGAGTTCGGCGACACCGTCGTGCGTGAGGTGATGGTGCCGCGCCCGGACATGGTGGCCGTGCCGGTGACCCGCTCGCTGGAGGAGGTGCTCGAGCTCATCCTGCGCTCGGGCTACTCGCGCATCCCGGTCTACCAGGGCGACCTGGACGACATCGTCGGGCTCGCCTACGCCAAGGACGTGCTGCGCAGCCTGCACGACGGCCAGGCCGACAAGCCGCTGGCCGACATCCTGCGCCCGGCCCCGTTCATGCCCGAGTCCATGCGCGCCGCCGACGTGCTGCGCGAGATGCGCAAGCGCAAGAGCCACATGGCCATCGTGATCGACGAGTACGGCGGCACGGCCGGGCTGGTCACCCTCGAGGACCTGCTCGAGGAGATCGTCGGCGAGATCACCGACGAGTACGACCGCGAGGAGCCCAACGTCGAGCCGCTGCCGGGCGGCGACTACCGCGTCAACGCCCGGCTCGGCATCGACGAGGTCAACGAGCTGCTCGACGTCGAGCTGCCGTCCACCGAGTGGGACTCGATCGGCGGGCTGCTGCTCAACCTGATCGGCGACGTGCCCCATGAGGGGCAGGAGGTCACCTTCCAGGGCCTGCGCCTGCGCGCCGAGCGCGTCCAGGGCCGCCGCATCAGCCGGGTGCGCATCCACCGCCTGCGCGAGGGCGAGCTGGCGCAGGCCGAGCGGCCCGCCGAGGCCCACAACCAGTGACCGCCGTCGACGCGCCCAAGGTCGGCAGCCGGTGACCGCCGTCGACGCGGCCGCCCTGGTCGAGTCCGCCCGGGCGGCCCGCGCCCGGGCGTACGCCCCCTACTCGGGCTTCCGGGTCGGTGCCGCCCTGCTCGCCGAGGACGGCACGGTGACGACCGCCGGCAACGTCGAGAACGCCTCCTACGGCCTGTCGATGTGCGCCGAGCGCTCGGCCGTGCTGGCCGCCGTGGCCGCCGGCCGGCGGCGCTTTCTGGCGATCGCGGTCGCCGGCGACGGCACGGCCCCGACCATGCCGTGCGGCGCCTGCCGGCAGGTGCTGCGCGAGTTCCCGGCCGGCGCCGACCTGGTGGTGCTGTGCGCCGGCGCAACGGGGGAGCGGCTGACCCGCAGCACGCTCGGCGCGCTGTTGCCGTCGAGCTTCGGGCCCGAGGCGCTCGGCCGGGAGGCGGCCGGGTGACCGCCGGACCGGTCGCGCTCGTCGCAAGCAGGGCGACGTCGTGAAGTCCGGGCTGGTCGCGCTCATCGGGCGGCCCAACGTGGGCAAGTCGACCCTGCTGAACGGCCTGCTCGGGCAGAAGGTGGCGATCATGTCCGACAAGCCCCAGACCACCCGCACGGTGGTCCGGGGGGTGCTGCACCGCCCCGAGGGCCAGGCCGTGCTGCTCGACACGCCAGGGCTGCACAAGCCTCGGACGCTGCTCGGCCAGCGGCTGAACGCGCTGGTCCGCGGCACGCTGGCCGAGGTCGACCTGATCGTGTTCCTGGTCGACGCCGCGGCCGGCATCGGCCGCGGCGACCGCTTCCTGGCCGGCGAGCTGGCCAAGGTGCGCACCCCGGTCATCTGCGCGGTGAACAAGCTGGACGCGGTCCCACGCGCCAGGCTGGCCGCGGCGCTGGAGCGGGCGGCCGCCCTGGGCGACTGGGCCGAGGTCGTGCCCATCTCGGCCCGCACCGGCGAGCAGCTCGACGTGCTGGTCGGCCTCGTCTTCGACCGTCTGCCCTCCGGGCCGGCGCTGTACCCGTCCGACCAGCTCACCGACGAGCCCGAGGCGCACCTGGTCGCCGAGCTGATCCGCGAGAAGGCGCTCGCCATGGTGCACGACGAGCTGCCCCACTCGATCGCCGTGCTGGTCGAGGAGATGGGACCGAGCCCGGACGCCTCCGGCGTGCTCGTCGTCCATGCCACCGTGTTCGTGGAGCGGTCCAGCCAGAAGCCGATCGTGCTCGGCCGGCAGGGGGCGGTGCTGCGCGAGATCGGCACCCGGGCGCGCACCGAGCTGGAGGCGCTGCTCGGCACCCGCGTCTACCTCGACCTGCACGTCAAGGTCGCCAACCAGTGGCAGCGCGACCCCAAGCAGCTCGCCCGCCTGGGCTACTAGCGCCCGCCTGGGGTGGCGGGCCGGGCGCCGTGCCTGCCCGCCGACCGTGGGCCGGGCGGGCTCAGCCCTTGTTCGCGCCGTGCATGCGCACGAAGTCGTTGACGGCGTAGTAGGCGTCGATCGACTCCCCGGCGTCACCCCAGAAGCCCTCGAGGACGTCGTAGGCCATGGCGCCCCGCTCGACGTAGGCGTTGTTGACGTCGGTGATCTCGAGCTCGCCGCGGCCGGACGGCGTCAGGGTGGCGATGATGTCGAACACGTCCGCGCCGTAGCAGTAGATGCCGGTGACGGCGAAGCTGCTCGGCGGGTCGTCCGGTTTCTCGACGATGCGCTCGACCCGCCCGTGCCCGTCGAGCGCGGGCACGCCGAGGTGGCGAAGGTGGGCCGGGTCGTCGATGCGCGACAGCAGGATCCGGGCGCCGTCCGGCTGCGCCTCGAAATGCTCGACCAGCGGGCGGATCGACCGCTCGACGACGTTGTCGGCCAGCATCACCAGCACCGGGCCCCCGTCGACGAAGCGCTCGGCGAGCCCGAGCGCCTCGGCGATCCCGCCCGGCCGCTCCTGGTAGGCGTAGCAGAGACGGTCGATGCCGTCGGCGTGGCCGTTGCCGAGCAGCCGCAGGAACTCGCCGGCGTGGGTGCCGCCAGTGACCAGCATGATGTCGGTGATGCCGGCGAGCACGAGCGCCTCGATCGCATAGCTCACCATCGGCCGGTCGTAGATCGGCAGCAGGTGCTTGTTGGTGATGCGGGTCAGGGGATACAGCCGCGTGCCGCTCCCGCCGGCCAGGACGACGCCTTTCAAGCGAGCCACCTCCAGGTCGGTGCCAAAGGCCCAAGCCTACCGTGTGCGCAACCAGGTCGGGCAGCTGCGAGCCACCCTGCGGGCCCGGGGCGTGGTCGGACCTCGCGCTGCCCGTCGGGTCAGGCCGGCGCGCCGACGAACGCGAGCATCCGCCGCCAGGCGTCGTCGCAGGCCTCGCGATACTGCTCGTAGCCCCAGTCGAAGAACGAGTGCGGCGCGCCCTCGTAGACCACCAGCTCGTGCTGCACGCCGGCGTCGTCGAGGACCTGACGAAACCGCTCGACCGCCGCAATCGGGATGTGCTCGTCGGCGCCGCCGAACAGCCCGAGGACCGGACACCGGTACTGCGGCGCGAGCCTCACCGGCGCCGTCGCGTCGTCGGCACCCCTGCCCTGCGGCCCGCCGTAGAAGCCGATCACGCCCGCCAGCCCGTGGTCCCGCCACGCCTGATTGAACGAGATCCGGCCACCCATGCAGAAGCCGACCGAGAAGACACGGCTCGCGCCGCCACCCGCCTGCGAGCGCAAGTACGCGATGGTCGCGGCGGTGTCCGCCCCGACCCCGTCCGGGGTCAGCTGCTTGACGTGCGCCATGAAGTCGAAGTCGTCGCCCCGCTCCCCCACGCCCGCGGTGCGTCCGAAGTAGTCCATCGCCGTGGCGTGCACGCCTGCTTCGGCGAACCGGACCGCGAGATCCTGGTAGAACGGGTGCAGGCCCCGCACGTCGGGAAGGATCATGATGCCCGGCGCAGCAGGCGAGCTGGCGCGCGCGCTGAACGCGGAGAACCGGTTGCCGTCCGAGGCCGCAAGCACCAGCGCCTGGCTTGCGGCTAGGCCGGCGCCGCCGGCGATGGGGGGCAGCGGCGGGCGCGCCGTGGGTTCGAAGCACATGTGGGCGCTCCTTTCCTCGAGGGCCTGCGGGCATGCCGTTCGCTTCGGGAGGGTCGCACCCGATTCGGGGACCGACCGTCCCTCCAGCCAGGACCATACCGGCGATGCTACGGAAGGCCCGATCTATACTGACCCGGCCCGCCACGGCACCAAGGGAAGGGGGAGACGGGTGTCCAGCATCATCGATCAACAGCTTGAGGCCACCGGGGTGGCGTCGGTCATTGTCGTGTTGACGCCACCGGCGGACGCTGCCGCCGCGGCGGCCAGTGCCCAGGACCTGTCCAGGTACTTCACCCAGTCGGAGCTCAGCCAGGAACACGCGATCGCCGCCGACGCGCAGGCCCGGGCTGTGGCCGCGGGAGTTCCCGGCGGCGGGCCGGCGCCGGCCAGGACGCGCAGGCGGGCTGAAGACACCCTCCACGCGGCGGCCACGCTTGAGCACCGACCCGCGGTGCTGCAAGCCGAGATCCCCGAGGTCGAACCCTCGCCGCTCGTGCGCTACTACCCCAACCTGGGTGTGGCGCTCGGCACCGTGACCAGGGAGGGACTCGCCGCGCTCCGAGCCGACGAGCAAGTCGCCGAGGTCGTGGGGACACCGCCGATCGGGCTCATCCGTCCCACCCGGGTTCGGGCGGCGGCCCTCCGGTCGACCCGGACGTGGGGCCTGGTGGCGCTGGACGCCCCCAGCCTGTGGGCGCAGGGACTCACCGGCAACGGGATTGTCGTCGGCCACCTCGACACCGGCGTCGACGGAACCCATCCCGGCCTGCGCAGGGCCATCGGACACTTCGCCGAGTTCGACCAGCTCGGCCGTCAAGTGGTGCCGGATCCAAAGCCGTTCGACACCGGCGAGCACGGCACCCATACCGCCGGCACGGTCGCCGGCCGTGCCCTGAACGGACGCAATTTCGGGGTGGCACCAGGCGCCACCTTGGCGAGCGCGATCGTGATCGAGGGCGGGCAGGTGGTGGCTCGCATCATCGCCGGGATGGACTGGGCGATCGGCCAGGGTGTGCGGGTGCTGAGCATGTCCCTGGGCCTGCGTGGATGGGTGGACGACTTCCGCGTCCTGACTCGGATCCTGCGGCAGCGGGGTGTTCTGCCTGTGTTCGCGGTGGGCAACGAGGGCCCCGGGACGAGCCGCTCCCCGGGGAACTATCCCGAGGCGCTGTCGGTCGGCGCGATGGACCGATCGCACGGCGTGGCCTCGTTCTCGTCCAGCCAGCGGTTCGCCCGACCCGACGACCCGGTGGTTCCCGACCTGCTGGCTCCGGGTGTCGACGTCCTCTCTGCCAGGCCCGGCGGCGGCTTCCAGACGATGGATGGCACCTCGATGGCGACGCCCCATGTGGCCGGCCTTGCCGCGCTGCTGTTGGAGGCCAGGCCCAGCGCCACGGTGGACGAGCTGGAACGCGCCCTATTCGGGTCGTGCGTGCTGGAGCCCGGGCAGCCACCCGAGCGGGCCGGCCGCGGGCTGCCCAACGGGCCGCGGGCACTGCGGAGCCTGACAGGGGAAGCGCCGGTGTAGGCCGCCAAGGCGGACGCGGTAGTATCGCAGGGTAGCCAACGCCCGAGGTTGCCTGTGATGGCCGACAAGGAAGACCAGCCCCGTACCAGAGCCGACCCCGAGCTGCTGCGCCAGCTCGACGAGGCGGCCGCGCACGAGGAGCCGGTCGAGGCGGTGTTCATCCTGCGTCGCCCCGGCGGCTCAGTGCTCCCGCCCGATGAGGTTGAGCAGGTCGCCGGCCAGCTCGTCCGACGGGCCGAGCGCGAGGCCGGAGCCCAGGTCAGGGACGTCAACGTGTTCAAGTACATGGGGTCGTTCGTGGTCGCTGGCGAACCATCGCTGCTTCGACGGTTGCTCGACCAGCCCGAGATCGAAGTCGCGCTCGCCAACCGCCAGCCGGGGTCGGTGGACCTGCTCGGAAGGTGACCGAGGACCCATGACGAGCGCCGGCGGGCGGCGGGACGCATCGCGGGCAGGGTGGATAATCAGCGCCAGTGCACGTGGGCGGACCCGAACGGGGGCGGGATGGGGGACGAACCGCGCCAGGCCAGCCGTGACGATATCCTGGTGGCCGCGCTCGGGCTGGTCAACCGGGTGATCCAGCTCGACCCGGCCGCCGAGGCGTTCCTCTGGCAGTGCCGGGCGGGCACCGGGTCGGGCGCGCTCGCCGCCGAGGGCCGCCGGCTGTGCGGCGCGTATCAGGAGCTGGGCGCGCGACTGACCGACCTCGGCGTGGCCGGCCCGACGGCGGCGGCGATCGCCGCCATCGTCGAGCATCACCTGCGGCTGATCCGCACCGCCCTGGACCTCACCTATCGGCCGCAGACCGAGGCCCTTGCCCGGCAGCGCCTGCGCCTGGCCGGGCTCGGCCCCACCGCCGAGCGGCTGGTGGAGCTGCGCGACCGGCTGGCCGGCGAGGCCTCCCCACAGGCGCTCGACCCGCTGGCCGAGTAGGGCGCGCCCAATGCGACGCGGCCGGCGCGCACGCAGTACGCTGCAGCCAACGGCGGCCCGTCACCAAGCCGAGTTCAGCTCCAGGGTGGAGGCGAGCGACCGATGGATCGCCCACAAGGCAGAACGGCCCGCAGTGTCTACCTCACCGCGATCGAGCCGCGCAGCGGCAAGTCCGTGGTGGCCCTCGGCCTGATGGAGCTGCTGTCCCGGCGGCTGGGACGGGTGGGCTACTTCCGCCCGGTGATCGCGTCCAAGGACGTGCCCGACAACGACATCGAGCTGCTCCGCCACCGCTACCGGCTCGCCCAGACCTACGCCGAGTCGTACGCGGTCAGCTTGGACGACCTGCGGGCGATGAGCGACCAGGGACAGTACGACCTGCTCCTCAAGCGCATCCTGGAGGCGTTCAGGCGGCTCGACCAGCGCGCCGATCTCGTGCTGGTCGAAGGCGTCGACTTCACCGGCGCGTCCCGGGCGCTGGAGTTCGACTTCAACGCCGACCTGGCCAACCACCTCGGCTCACCGGTGCTGCTGGTGGTCAGCGGCAGCGAGCGCTCCCCCGACCAGGTGCTCGACGCGGTGCGGCTGGGCCACGGGTCGCTGACCGGCCGGGGCTGCACCATCCTGGCCACGATCTGCAACCGGGTCGATCCGACGGTGGCCGAGGAGGTTCGCCGGCGGCTGCCCGAGGCGGTCGCCGGCGAGCCGGCCTACGTGCTGCCGGAGGTCCCCGCGCTCACCGCGCCGACGGTGGCCGAGATCGCCCACGCCGTGTCGGCGCGCTACCTGCAGCCGGCAGAGGGCGCCGCCGCGGCCAGCGCGCGGCGCGAGGTCCGCAGGATGATCATCGGGGCGATGAGCCTGCCGCACTTCCTCGAGCACCTCGGCGACGGCGACCTGGTCATCACCCCAGGCGACCGGGCCGACCTGATCGTCGGCTGCCTGGCGTCCCGCTTCTCCGCCACCGCGTCCAACATCGCGGGGCTGCTGCTCACCGGCGGGCTGGAGCCCGAGCCGTCGATCCTCAAGCTGATGGAGGGGCTCGGCGCGGCCAGCGTGCCGGTTCTGGTCGCCGGCGCCGACACCTACCGCACGGTGACGACCGTCAGCGCCGTGCGTGGGCTGCTCACCGCCGACGACGAGCGCAAGATCGCGACCGCGCTGGGGCTGTTCGAGGGGCGCGTGGACACCGCCGCGCTGGAGCAGCGCATCGAGGTCACCCGCTCGGCGCGGGTGACGCCGCTGATGTTCGAGCACGAGCTGGTCGAGCGGGCCAGGGCGCAGCGCAAGCACATCGTGCTGCCCGAAGGGGACGACGACCGCATCCTGCGCGCGGCCGAGCAGCTGCTGCGGCGCGGCGTCGCCGACCTGACCGTGCTCGGCGACGCCGAGCAGGTCCGCAGCCGGGCGGCCTCCCTCGGCCTGGAGCTGGAGGGGCTGCGCGTGGTCGACCCACACACCTCGGAGTGGCGGGCCGGCTTCGCCACGACCTACCACGAGCTGCGCAGGCACAAGGGCGTGGGGCTGCCGCTGGCACACGACCTGATGGTCGACGTGTCGTACTTCGGCACGATGATGGTCCGTGCGGGCCTGGCCGACGGGATGGTGTCCGGCGCGGCGCACACCACCGCCCACACCATCCGGCCGGCGTTCGAGCTCATCCGCACCGCCCCCGGCGTCTCGATCGTGTCCAGCGTGTTCTTCATGTGCCTGGCCGACCGGGTGCTGGTGTACGGCGACTGTGCGGTGGTGCCCAGCCCGGACGCCGAGCAGCTCGCCGACATCGCCATCTCGTCGGCGGAGACCGCGGCGATGTTCGGGATCGAGCCGCGGATCGCGCTGCTGTCGTACTCGACCGGGGAGTCCGGGGCCGGCACCGAGGTCGACAAGGTGCGCGCGGCGACCAGGATCGCTCGGGAGCGCCGGCCGGATCTGCTGCTCGAGGGGCCGATCCAGTACGACGCCGCGATCGACCCGGACGTGGCGCGGGCCAAGCTGCCCGGCAGCCCGGTCGCGGGACGGGCGACGGTGTTCGTGTTCCCCGACCTCAACACCGGCAACAACACCTACAAGGCCGTGCAGCGGTCGGCGCACGCGGTCGCCATCGGGCCGGTGCTGCAGGGGCTGCGCAAGCCGGTCAACGACCTGTCCCGTGGTGCGCTGGTCGCCGACATCGTCAACACCGTCGCGATCACCGCGATCCAGGCCCAGCAGCACGCGGACCGATGAGCGCCGACCGATGAGCAAGCTGCTCGTGCTCAACACGGGCTCGTCCTCGATCAAGTACCGGCTGTTCGACATGGGCGACCGGGCCGTGCTGGCGTCGGGCCTGCTCGAGCGGATCGGGGAGGAGCGCTCCCGGCTCACCCACCAGACCGCCGGCGGCGGCGCACTGGTCACCGACCAGCGGGTTGCCGACCACCAGGAGGGCCTCGCCAGGATCTTCGCGGCGTTCGGCCCGGCCAGCCTGGGCGGCGACCTGCTCGGCATCGGCCACCGCGTGGTGCACGGCGGCGAGCGCTTCTCCGCCCCGGCGCTGGTCGACGAGCAGGTGATCGATGCCATCCGCGAGCAGATCCCGCTGGCGCCCCTGCACAACCCCGGCAACCTGCTCGGCATCCAGACCGCCCGGGCGGCGTTCCCGACCACCCCGCAGGTGGCCGTGTTCGACACGGCGTTCCACCACACCATGCCGCCGCGCGCCTACCGCTACGCCCTGCCACGCGACCTGGCCGGCCGGCTGCGCATCCGCCGCTACGGCTTCCACGGCACCTCCCACGCCTACGTCTCGCGCAAGGCCGCCGAGTACCTGGGCCGGCCGCCGGCCGAGGCCAACCTGATCACCCTGCACCTTGGCAACGGCGCGAGCGTGGCCGCGGTCGCCGGTGGCCGGTGCGTGGACACCTCCATGGGGCTGACACCGCTGGAGGGTCTGGTCATGGGCACCCGCAGCGGCGACCTGGACCCGGCGATCGTGTTCTACCTGCACCGCGAGGCCGGCCTCGCCTTCGACGAGATCGACGCGCTGCTCAACCAGGAAAGCGGCCTGAAGGGCCTGGCCGGGGTGAACGACATGCGCGAGATCGAGCGGCGGGCCACCGACGGCGACGAGCCGGCGCGGGAGGCGCTGGACGTGTACTGCTACCGCATCCGCAAGTACGTCGGGGCGTACGCCGCCGTCCTCGGCCACCTCGACGGCCTGGTGTTCACCGCCGGCATCGGCGAGAACTCTCCTGGCGTCCGTGCCGGCGTGTGCGACGGCCTGGAGCGCCTCGGCGTCCGCCTGGATCCCGGCCGCAACCAGGCGCGGTCCAAGCAGCCACGCGTGGTCTCCGCCGAGCAGAGCGCGGTCGCCGTCCTGGTCGTACCGACCGACGAGGAGCTGGAGATCGCGGAGGAGACCATGGCCGTGATCGGCGGGCTGGCACGCTGACGGCGTGGCGGGCCGTCTGGCGGGCCGTATCCTTTGGCGCCGCCGGACGCCTGGATCGTGGAGAGCGCCCCGCCGCGCCGGCGTCGCGCCGCACGACGAAACGGAACAAGCCATGGGCAACGTGGTGCTGATCGCCGACGACGACCGCGACATCGTTCGCTTCGTCGCGCTCAACCTGCGCCTGGAGGGCTTCGATGTGGTCGCCGCCCACGACGGCCAGGAAGCGCTCGCCAAGGCCCTCGACCTGCAGCCCAGCCTCATCCTGCTGGACACGATGATGCCACGCATGGACGGCTACGAGGTCTGCGCCCGGCTGCGCGACGACGGGCGCGGCGGTCCGATCCCGGTGATCATGCTGACCGCCAGGTCGCTCGAGGCCGACCGGACGCTGGCCTTCGCAGCCGGCGCAGACGACTGGGTGACCAAGCCGTTCGACCCCGCCGAGCTGGTCTCCAAGGTCAAGCACCGGCTGCGCGTGACCGCGCCAGACGGCCGCTAGCCGCCAGGCGCGGTCCCGGGGCCGGGGCGATGCGGCTCTGCCCCGCCCGGACGGCTACGACGCGGCACCCGGGGCTGGTCGCGCGGCCGGTCGCGGCGTGCCAGGCTGAAGGCATGCTTGCGGCAAGGCAGGTGACGGTCGTCCGGGGCGCCCAGCTGGTGCTCGATCGGGTCGACCTGGTGGTGGACGGCGGCAGCCGGATCGGGGTGCTCGGCCGCAACGGGGCCGGCAAGTCGACCCTGCTGCAGGTCCTGGCCGGGATCGAGCCGCCGACCGACGGGTTGGTCGAGCGCTCCCCAGCGCGGCTCGCCGTCGGCTACCTGGCCCAGGGGCCGAGCGGCAGCGGCGGCGAAACCACGGCCATCTTCCTGCGTCGCCAGACCGGCGTGGCCGACGCGGCGGCGGCCATGGAGCGGGCCCTGGCCGCCGCCACCGAGCGGCCCGAGCCGGCCGCGCTGGCCGCCTACGACGACGCGCTGGCCCGTTTCCTCGCGCTCGGCGGCGACGACCACGACGCCCGTGTGGCGCGCGTGCTGGCCGACGTCGGGCTGCCCGAGGCGGTCCGCGACCGGCCGCTCGCCCAGCTGTCTGGCGGCGAGCGGGTCAAGGCGGGCCTGGCGGCCGTACTGCTGGCCCGCTACGACGTGCTGCTGCTCGACGAGCCGACCAACAACCTCGACTTCGACGGGCTCGACCGGCTGGAGCGCTTCGTGGCCGAGACGCCAGGCGGGGTCGTGCTGGTCAGCCACGACCGCGCCTTCCTGTCCGCCACGACCAGCCGCATCGTCGAGCTGGACGCCGTCACCCATCAGGTCGAGCAGTACGGTGGCGGCTACGACGCCTACCTGGCCGAACGCAGCCGCCGGCGCGAGCAGGGCTACGCCCGCTACGAGGAGGTCCGGCGCGAGCGCGCCCGGCTGGAGGCGACCATGCGCCAGAAGAAGCAGTGGAGCGTCGGCCGCCGGTCGCTGCGCATGACCGACAACGACAGGGCGCTGGCCGGCCGGCGCAAGGAGCGCTCGACGGCGGGCGCGGCCGGCGCCAAGGCCATCGAGCGTCGCATCGAGCGGCTCGGCGATCCCACCAAGCCATGGGAGGGCTGGGAGCTACGCATGACGCTGCGGGTGGCACGGCGCAGCGGCGGCGTTGTGGCGACCATCCAGAGGGCATGCCTGGAGCGAGGCGGCTTCTCGCTCGGCCCGGTCGATCTGGAGCTACGCTGGCTGGACCGGGTCGCGCTCACCGGCCCGAACGGCGCCGGCAAGACCACGCTGCTCGCCCTGCTGACCGGCGAGCTGCCGCCCACCGCCGGCGTGGCCCGGCTCGGCGCCGGCGTGATCGCCGGCCACCTGCGCCAGGACCGCGGCCCGCTGGCCGGGACCGAGGCGGGCGGCGGCCGGCCCTGGACGCTGCTCGACGCGGTCAGGGCGGCCACCGACCTGTCGGTTGAGGAGGCCCGCTCCCTGCTCGCCAAATTCGACCTCGGCGCCGGGCACCTGGCCCGCGCCGAGGCCGACCTGTCGCCCGGCGAGCGCTCCCGCGCCGCCCTGGCCGTGCTCATGGCCAGGGGCACCAACCTGCTCGTCCTCGACGAGCCCACCAACCACCTCGACCTCGACGCGATCGAGGAGCTGGAACGGGCCCTGGCGGACTTCGACGGGACCCTCGTGGTGGTCACCCACGACCGCCGCCTGCTCGACAACCTGCGGCTCACCCGGCGCCTGGAGGTCACCGCCGGCCGGGTCCGCGAGCTGCCCGTTGGCACGCCCACCGGGTCGTAGGGTCGGCGCGTGCGGCTACACTTGACGACGTGAGCCTGTATCGCGAGCAGGGAATCGTGCTGCGCACCTACAAGCTGGGCGAGGCGGACAAGATCGTCGTCCTGCTCACCCAGGGTGAGGGCAAAGTTCGGGCGGTCGCCAAGGGCGTGCGCAAGACCAAGTCGCGCTTCGGGGGGCGGCTCGAGCCGTTCACCCACGTCGACCTGTCGCTGTACCGGACGCGGGGAGCGCTCGACATCGTCACCCAGGCCGAGGTCATCGCGCCGTTCAAGGCGCTGCGCACCGACTACGACCGGGTGACGGCCGGCGCCGCCATGCTGGAGGCGGTCGACCAGGTCGCCCAGGAGCAGGAGGCGTCCCTGCGGGTCTTCCTGCTGCTGCTACGCGGCCTGCGTGCCCTGGACGCGGCGCCGCCCGACCCGTCGGTGGTCCTGGACGCCTTCCTGCTCAAGCTCATGGACGCCGCCGGCTACCGTCCCGCCCTGGTCGAGTGTGCCGGCTGCGGTGCGGCCGGCTCGCATCGCCGCTTCTCGACCGCCCGCGGCGGCGCGCTGTGCGAGCGCTGCCGGTCGGGAGCCGAGAGCCTGCTCGACCGGGCGACCGTCCCGCTGCTGGCCGGTCTGCTGGCCGGCGACCTGCAGGCCGCGGCGCTGCCCGGCCCGCCGACCGGCGACCCGCTGGCCGACGAGCCGCAGGCCGCGGCCGCGGCGTCCGGCCCGCCCGCCGACGACCCGCGGCGGGCGGCGGCGGCGCCCGGCACGACGGCCAGGCGTGAGGTGGGGACGCTCGTCAAAGGCTACGTCGAGTACCATCTCGACCGCCGCCTGCGGTCCTACCCGTTGGTGGCCCGCTAGTGCCCGCCCGCAGCCCGCGTGCCCTGCCGCCCGGCCTGGACCCCCGGGCGGTGCCCGACCACGTCGCCATCGTCATGGACGGCAACGGGCGCTGGGCCGGCGCCCGCGGCCTGCCCCGCAACAAGGGCCACGAGGCCGGCGAGGCGGCCCTGTTCGACACGGTCGAGGGCGCGCTCGACGCCGGCATCTCCTGGCTCACGGTGTACGCGTTCTCGACCGAGAACTGGCGCCGGCCGGCCTCCGAGGTCCGCTTCCTCATGAACTTCAACGAGTCGCTGCTCGTGCGCCGCTCCCACGAGCTGCACGAACGGGGCGTCCGCATCCGCTTCATCGGCCGCCGCGACCGGGTGCCCAAGCGGGTGCGCGTGCGCATCGAGGAGTCGGAGGCGCTGACCGCCGCCGACACCAACATGACGCTGTCGGTCGCCGTCGACTACGGCGGCCGCGACGAGCTGGTCCGCGCCGTGCAGGCGCTCGTCGCCGACGCCAGGGTCGACGCCAGCGCCGGCCGCGTCCGGCGGGTCAACGAGCGTGCGATCGCCAGGTACCTGGACGAGCCGGCCATGCCCGACGTCGACCTGCTCATCCGCACCTCCAACGAGCACCGCATCTCCAACTTCCTGCTGTGGCAGATCGCCTACGCCGAGCTGTACTTCACGCCGGTGCTGTGGCCGGACTTCAACCGGCAGCACCTGTTCGCCGCCCTGCGCGACTACCAGGGGCGCTCGCGCCGGTTCGGCGCGGTGGACAGCTCCGCCGAGCCGGCCGCCGGCTCCGAGGCGACCGATCAGGACGAACCGGTCACGGGGGGTGTCGCGTGACACACAAGCTGGCCTAGATCCGGCCCGCGAGGGTACAACGTTGCCGGTTCGGCGGCTCCGGGCCGCAGCTCGTCCTCGCAGCTGGGGGACGGGTCCCGGGCGCGCCCGTGGAGGGAGGTATGGACCGAGACGACAACGGCATCCCGGACTGGGCGGAGGACGAGAACTACCTCGACGAGGCGCCGGGCGGCCGCCGGGCGGCCGGCGGCTTCTTCGGTGGCTGCCTGGTGCCCATGCTGCTGGCCGCCGTGCTCGTGGTCTGGCTGCTGATCCACACGCTGGCCTGAGCGCCGGGCCCACGGGCGCCGCCTGCGGGGACCGTCCGGGGCGTCACCTCGGCGGCGCCGCCCCGGGGGCGCCCAGGGCGCTGCACGCTCACGTGCCGCCCGAGACGGCCGGCAGGATGCAGACCTCGTCGCCGGCGGCGACCCGGGTGGCCAGCCCGGCCAGATGACGGGCGCTCTGGCCGTTGACGAACACGTTGACGTGCGGGCGCAGCCGGCCGCGCTCGTCGAGCACCCGATGGCCGACGCCCGGGTGGGCCGCCCCGAGCGCGTGCAGCAGGGCGGCCAGGGTCGCCGGCCCGGCGTCGGGCAGGTCGACGCCCACCCGGCGCCGCCCGCCGGCGTAGTCGCGCAGCGCGCCGGGCAGCTCGACCTGGATGGTCACGGCCGGTCGGGGAGCACGGCGGTCTTCACGCACAGCACGGGTGGGAGCCACCCGGCGGCCAGCCGCCAGTGCTCGCCCTCGTCGGCCGAGGCGAACAGCTGCCCGGTGCGGGTGCCGACGTACAGGCCCGCCGGGTCGAGCTGGTCGGTGGCCAGCGCGTCGCGCAGCACGGTCAGGTAGGCGCCGTGCTGCGGCAGGCCGTCGGCGAGCGGCTCCCACGACGCGCCCGCGTCCCGGGTCCGGTAGACGCGCATGCGGTCGTCGGGGGTGACGCGGAACTGGTCGGAGACCAGCGGCACGACATAGGCGGTGGCCGGGTCGCGGGGGTGGACGACGACGGGGAAGCCGAAGTCGCTCGGCACCCCGGCGCCCACGTCGCGCCAGGCCAGCCCGCCATCCTCGCTCAGGTACAGGCCCCAGTGGTGCTGCAGGAACAGCCGGTCGGGCCGGCCGGGCGCGCTGGCCACCTTGTGCACGCACTGGCCGAACTCGGGGTAGGGGTCGGGCAGGAACCGCACCCGGATGCCGTGGTTGCGGGCCGACCAGGTCGCCCCGCCGTCCTCGGTCACGTACACGCCGCCGGTCGAGATGGCGACCAGCAGCCGGTCCGGGTCCGGGTGCGGCACCACCGTGTGCAGGCACAGCCCGCCGCCGCCCGGCTCCCAGCGCGGCCGGTGCGGGTGCTCCCACAGGCCCCGCACCAGCGCGAAGGACTCCCCGCCGTCGTCGGAGCGGAACAGGGCGGCCGGCTCGACCCCCGCCCACACCAGGTCGGGCTGGTCGGCGCCGGCCGGGGTGAGCTGCCAGACGTTGCGCAGGGCGGCGCCGGTGTCGGGCGGGAAGCGCACGTTGCCCTCGGCCGGATCCGTCCAGGTGCGGCCGAGGTCGTCGGAGTGACGCACGACGGCGCCCCAGTGCGGGCTGGTGGTGGCAGCGAGCACCCGGCGGCGCCCGCCCCGCCCGTCGAAGGCAAGCGCGTAGACGGCCTGCCCGGGGAAGTGGGGGCCGCTGACCGTGAAGCGCTCGCGGTCTCCTCCCGCGCTGAACAGGAATGCTCCTTTGGTCGTGCCCACCAGGACCAGCACGTCCATCGCCGCTCCTTGCCATCTGTCCGCCGTTGCATCCGGCCGCCGCTGCAGTGGCAACTGTCTCACACGGGGGCGACAGCCGCGGGCCGACCTGGGCGCGGCTCGGTGCCGGGACAGGATGTGGTGGGCGACTGGCTACACTGGCTGCGTCGGCGCCCCGCCTGCTGGGAGGCATCCATGACCACCACGCCCGTCCGGCTCAGCGGCGGTGGCGACGGCTTCCCGTCCCAGGTCGCGGTCGGGCCGCTGCTGTCACGCATGGCCGGCGTCGACCAGGTCGGCGCCGAGGAGCGCGCCGCCGCCCTGGCCAAGCGCAGCATCAAGCGGCAGGCCAAGGTCTCCGCGCTGCGCCTGGCCGTGGCCGTGATGGACCTGACCACCCTGGAGGGCGCCGACACGCCGGGCAAGGTCGAGGCATTGTGCGCCAAGGCGCGCCGCCCCGACCCGTCCGACCCGACCGTGCCGCACGTGGCCGCCGTGTGCGTCTACCCGGCGCTGGTGGCCACGGCCAAGGCGGCCCTGGCCGGCTCCGGGGTGCGGGTCGCCTCGGTGGCCACCGCGTTCCCGAGCGGCCAGGCCTCCCTGGTCGCCCGGCTCGCCGACGTGAACGAGGCGGTCGACGCCGGCACCGACGAGATCGACATGGTGATCAGCCGCAACGCCTTCCTGTCCGGCCGCTTTCGCGAGGTGTTCGAGGAGATCGCCATCGTCAGGGAGGCGGCCCGCCGGGCCCGGCTCAAGGTGATCCTGGAGACCGGCGAGCTCGGGACCTACGACAACGTGCGCAAGGCCGCCATCCTGGCCATGGCGGCCGGCGCCGACTTCATCAAGACCTCGACCGGCAAGGTCAGCCCGGCCGCGACGCTGCCGGTCGCCCTGGTCATGCTCGAGGCCATCCGCGACTTCCACGACGAGACCGGCCGCATGGTGGGCTTCAAGCCGGCCGGTGGCATCCGCACGGCCAGGCAGGCCATCCAGCACCTGGTGCTGGTCAACGAGACCGTCGGCCCCGACTGGCTGACCCCCGACCGCTTCCGGCTCGGCGCCTCCACCCTGCTGAACGACTGCCTCATGCAGCTCGCCAAGGAGCGCACCGGCCGCTACCAGTCCGCCGACCACTTCACGATCGACTGACGAGACCGGGGCCGCCAACCCCGCCCCGGTGGACCAGAAGGAGGCCGATGATGGTCGACGAACCGGCGGCGGCGCCCGGGCGCACCCCCGAGCAAGCGGCGGCGCCCGGGGGCACGCCTGAGCAAGCGGCCGCGACGCCCGGCCGGCCGGACGGGCCGCCCGCCCCCGCCGGGCCGCCCCGCCAGGCTGGTCCGCCCGGTCCCGCCGGCCCGTCCGGCCAGGCGCACGCGGCCCGGCCGGGCTGGAGCTACGCGCCCGCCCCGGAGGCGACCGACCACGTCAAGGTGCGCGCGCACTACGGCCTGCTGATCGGCGGCCGCTGGGTCGCGCCACAGGGCGGCCGGCACGCCAAGACCATCAACCCGGCCACCGAAGAGGTGCTCGCCGAGGTGGCCGAGGCCGACCAGGACGACGTCGACGCCGCCGTCAAGGCGGCCCGGGCGGCCTACGCCAAGGTCTGGTCGAAGACCTCGGGGGCCGAGCGGGCCAAGTACCTGTACCGCATCGCCCGCATCCTGCAGGAGCGCGCCCGCGAGTTCGCGGTGCTGGAGACGATGAACGGCGGCAAGCCGATCAAGGAGTCCCGCGACGTCGACATCCCGCTGGCCGCCGCGCACTTCTTCTACCACGCGGGCTGGGCCGACAAGCTCGACTACGCCTTCCCGGGCCGCCACCCGCGGCCGCTCGGCGTGGCCGCCCAGGTCATCCCCTGGAACTTCCCGCTGCTGATGGCCGCCTGGAAGCTCGCGCCGGCGCTTGCCTGCGGCAACACGGCCGTGCTCAAGCCGGCCGAGACCACGCCGCTCACCGCCCTGCTGCTCGGCGAGGTGCTGCAGCAGGCCGAGCTGCCGGCCGGCGTGGTCAACATCCTGACCGGGGCGGGGCAGACCGGCGCCGGCCTGGTCGGCCATCCCGACGTCGACAAGGTCGCCTTCACCGGCTCGACCGAGGTCGGCAAGTCGATCCAGCGGACCCTGGCCGGGTCGGGCAAGCGGCTGACGTTGGAGCTCGGCGGCAAGGCGGCCAACATCGTGTTCGACGACGCCCCGCTCGACCAGGCCGTCGAGGGCATCGTCAACGGCATCTACTTCAACCAGGGGCACGTGTGCTGCGCCGGGTCGCGCCTGCTGGTCCAGGAGTCGGTCGCCGAGCCGCTGGTAGCCAAGCTCAAGCGGCGCATGGCGACGCTGCGGGTCGGCGACCCGCTCGACAAGAACACCGACGTGGGCGCGATCAACTCCCGCGCCCAGCTCGACAAGATCCAGGAGCTGGTCGCCTCCGGCCGCTCGGACGGCGCCGAGGCCTGGCAGCCGCCCTGCGAGCTGCCCGAGCGCGGCTTCTGGTTCCGGCCCACGGTGTTCACCAGGGTCGCCCAGTCCTCCCGCATCGCCCAGGAGGAGATCTTCGGCCCGGTGCTGTCCGTGCTCACCTTCCGCACGCCCGCCGAGGCGGTGGCCAAGGCCAACAACACCCCCTACGGGCTGTCCGCCGGGGTGTGGACCGAGAAGGGCAGCCGCATCCTGGAGCTGGCCGGCCGCCTGCGGGCCGGGGTGGTGTGGGCCAACACCTTCAACCGGTTCGACCCCGCCTCGCCGTTCGGCGGCTACAAGGAGTCCGGCTTCGGCCGCGAGGGCGGCCGGCACGGCCTGGCCGCCTACCTCGACCTCCAGTAGAGGAGCAAGCCATGGCCGATGGTGAACGCCTCGACGTGCGCAAGACCTACAAGCTCTACATCGGCGGCAGGTTCCCGCGCACCGAGTCGGGCCGCTCCTATCTGGTCAGCGAGGCCAGGGGCGGCCGGCCGTGGGCCAATGCCTGCCGGGCCTCCCGCAAGGACGTCCGCGACGCCGTGGTGGCCGCGCGCGCGGCGCTGCCGGGCTGGTCGTCGCTGACCGCCTACCACCGCGGCCAGATCCTGTACCGCATCGCCGAGCTGCTGGAGGGCCGGCGCGACCAGTTCGCCGACGAGGTCGCCAGGGCCGAGGGCATCGCCCACCGGGCGGCCGCCGAGGCGGTGGCCAAGGCGGTCGACCGCTGGGTGTGGTATGCGGGCTGGGCCGACAAGCTGGCCCAGGTGTTCGGCGCGGCCAACCCGGTCGCCGGGCCGTACTTCAACTTCTCGATCCCCGAGCCGACCGGGGTGGTCGGGCTGGTCGCCCCGGCCGACTCGTCGCTGCTCGGGCTCGTCTCGCGCCTGGCCCCGGTCGTGGTGTCGGGCAACACGGCCGTGGTGCTCGCCTCCCAGGCCAGGCCGCTGCCGGCCGTCACGCTGGCCGAGGTGCTGGCCACCAGCGACCTGCCCGGCGGGGTGGTCAACATCCTGACCGGCTTCGTCGCCGAGCTGGTCGGCCCGCTGGCCGGCCACATGGACGTCGACGCGCTCGACCTGGCCGGCCTGGATCTCGCCCTGTACCGCGACGCCGAGCTGGCCGCGGCCGACAACGTCAAGCGGGTCGCCCCGCCGGCGCGCCTTGCGGCCAAGGACTGGCTGGACGACGCCAAGGGCCAGGACCCCTACTGGATCGCGGCCTTCCTGGAGACCAAGACCGTCTGGCACCCGATGGGCATGTGACAAGGCCCCGGCGATCACCCGCCACCCGCCGGGGTGCGACCGCCGCCGGGCGATCGGCGGTCGTCCGTCCGGCGGCGGTCGCGCGCCGCGTCAGCGCGCCGGCGTGGTCCCGTGACGCCCGGCCCACGTCCACGGGTAGGCGTGGTCCTCGGCGTCGCGGGCACCCGGGCCGAGGGCCAGCGGCCGGAAGGTGTCGACCATCACCGCCAGCTCGTCGGTGCCCGGCTTGCCGAGCGCCGCCTCGACGCTGCCCGGCTGCGGCCCGTGGGTGAACCCGGAGGGGTGCAGCGACAGCGAGCCCTGCCCGATGCCCGACCCGGCCCGGCTCATGAAGTCACCGCCGGTGTAGAAGATCACCTCGTCGGAGTCGACGTTGGCATGGTTGTAGGGCACCGGGACGGCCTGCGGGTGGTAGTCGAACAGCCGCGGCACGAAGCTGCACACCACGAAGTTCGGGCCGGCGAAGGTCTGGTGGACCGGCGGCGGCTGGTGGACGCGCCCGGTGATCGGCTCGAAGTCGTGGATGGACAGGGCGTAGGGGTACAGCCAGCCGTCCCAGCCGACCACGTCGAACGGGTGGTGGTCGTAGGTGTAGCGGGTGAAGCCGGCCCGGTGGCGCACCAGCACCTCGGTGTCGCCGCCGTCGACCAGCAGCGGCCCGCCGACCCCGCGCAGGTCGCGCTCGCAGTAGGGGGCGTGCTCGAGGAACTGCCCCCATTCGGACAGGTGGCGGCGGGGCGGCCGGATGTGGCCGCTTGCCTCCACCACCAGTGCCCGCAGGGGCGCCTCGCCGGCCACCACCCAGCGGTGGGTGGTGGAGGTCGGGATGTGGACGTAGTCGCCCTCGCCCACCTCGAGCGTGCCGTAGACCGACTCGAAGGTGGCCCGGCCACGCTCGACGTAGACGAGCTCGTCGCCGACCGCGTTGCGGTACAGGCCGCTGGTCTGGTCACCGGCGACGTAGGACAGGCGCACGTCGGCGTTGGCCATGAGCAGGTGGCGTCCGGTGACGGGGTCGCCGCCGACCTTCAGGGCGTGGGAGCGGAAGTGGCGGGGCAGCAGCGGGTGGTTGGCCACCAGGTCGTCCGGCTGGATCTCGACCGCCTCGGCGGCGACGATCGCGGTCGGCAGGTGGCGGTGGTACAGCAGCGAGGAGTCGGAGCTGAAGCCTTCCTCCCCCATGAGTTCCTCGGCGTACAGGCTGCCGTCCGGCTGGCGGAACTGCGTGTGGCGCTTGTGCGGGATCTCACCGACCTGGCGGTAATAGGGCATTGCTTCGCCTCCTAACAGTATTCCGCTTATAGAATAAAATGATCGTATTTAAAATAGAATACCATGGGGGAAACGCCTGGGGAACCCCGCGGGCGGGTCCGTCCCGCTCCGGTAGCATGCCAGCCGTACACCACCGTCCGCGGGCCATGCGGGCGGCCGACGAGGAGGCTCTGTCCCTGTGCCCAGCGACCCGATGGACGCGATCGTCAACCTGGCCAAGCGCCGCGGCTTCATCTTCCAGTCGAGCGAGATCTACGGCGGGCTCCGCTCCAGCTACGACTACGGCCCGCTCGGCGTGGAGCTGAAGAACAACATCAAGCGCGCCTGGTGGCGTTCGACCGTGCAGCTGCGCGACGACATCGTCGGCCAGGACGCGGCCATCCTCATGGCCCCCAAGGTGTGGGAGGCGTCCGGGCACCTGGAGTCGTTCGTCGACCCGCTGGTCGAGTGCACCAACTGCCACCAGCGCTTCCGCGAGGACCACCTGCTGGAGGCGTTCGAGGCCAAGCACGGCCGGCTGCCCGACCCGGGCGAGCTGACCTGCCCCAACTGCGGCAAGGGGCCGTTCACCGACCCGCGCAACTTCAACCTCATGTTCAAGACCTTCATGGGGCCGGTCGAGGACGAGTCGGCCGTGGTGTGGCTGCGGCCGGAGACCGCCCAGGGCATCTTCGTCGACTTCCCGATCGTGCAGGCGACCAGCCGCAAGAAGATCCCGTTCGGCATCGCCCAGATCGGCAAGGCGTTCCGCAACGAGATCACCCCCGGCAACTTCACCTTCCGCACCCGCGAGTTCGAGCAGATGGAGATCGAGTTCTTCGTCGAGCCGGGCACCGACGACGACTGGCATCGCTACTGGATCGCCGAGCGCAGCAACTGGTATCTGGACCTGGGGCTGCGCGAGGACAAGCTGCGCGTGCGCCCGCACGGCCCTGAGGAGCTGGCCCACTACGCCAAGGCGGCCAGCGACGTCGAGTACGACTTCCCGATCGGCTGGTCGGAGCTGGAGGGCATCGCCAACCGGGCCGACTTCGACCTGTCCCAGCACCAGAAGTTCTCCGGCCGCGACCTGTCCTACTACGACCAGGCCTCCGACACCCGCTATATCCCCTACGTCGTCGAGCCCTCGGGTGGCGTGGACCGGGCCGCGCTGGCGTTTCTGTGCGACGCCCTCCAGGAGGACGAGGCGCCGACCGCGCAGGGCGGCCTCGAGAAGCGTACCGTGCTGCGGCTGGACAAGCGGCTCGCGCCGATGAAGGTGGCGGTGCTGCCGCTGTCGCGCAACGAGCAGCTCGTGCCGGAGGCCAGACGGCTCGCCGCGCTGCTGCGCGAGCACTGGATGCTCGACTACGACGACGCGGGCGCGATCGGCCGCCGCTACCGCCGCCAGGACGAGGTCGGCACGCCGTACTGCGTCACCTTCGACTTCGACTCGCTCACCGACCGTGCGGTGACCGTGCGCGACCGCGACTCCATGCGCCAGGACCGGGTCGGCATCGACCGGCTCGTCCCGTATCTCGACGAGCGCCTGCCGCAGGGGTAGTTCGCGTGGCCAGGGTCCTTCGGGTCGTGGCCGGCGGCTCGGCCTCGGCGCCCGGCGGCTCGGGCTCGGCGGCTGTCGGCCCGGCCTGGTCGGCCGGCGCCCCGGCGCCCGGCGGCCCGGCACTGTCGCCGCTCGACCTCGCCCTGCTGCGCGGCGAGGCCGTGTTCGAGACGGTGCGCCTGTATGGTGGGCGCCCGTTCCGGCTCGGGGCCCACCTCGAGCGGCTGGCGCGCTCGGCCGCCGCGCTGGAGATCGCCCTGCCCGCGGGGCTGGAGGCACTGGCCGCCGAGGCCGCCGCCGCGGCCGGCGACGGCGACGCCATCCTCCGGCTGATCTGCACGCGCGGCCAGGAGGACACGTTCGCCCAGGAGGCGCCGCTCGCCCCGGCTGTGTTCGCGATCACCAGCGAGCTGCCCGCCGAGCTCGAGCAGGAGCGCCGCCGCGGCCTGTCGGTGCTGCTGCTGTCGCTCGCCGTCGACCCGCTGGTCCGGGCCGCCTCGCCGTGGCTGCTGCCCGGTGTCAAGAGCACGAGCTACGCAGTGCACATGGCCGCCCAGCGGGCCGCCCGCCGGCGCGGCGCCGACGACGCGGTGCTCACCGGACTGGGCGGCGAGCTGCTGGAGGCGCCGACCGCCAGCGTCTGGTGGCGGACCGGCGGCACGCTGTGCACGCCCTCGCTCGAGCTCGGCATCCT
>JBIOYL010000200.1:0-14940 GCA_044870185.1 Actinomycetes bacterium
AGCGGGAAGGCAAACGCTGGTACCTGATCTTGTCCTGTGATGATGTGCCCGCTGCGCCGTTGCCGCCGACGGGGGCGGTGGTTGGCCTGGACCTGGGCGTGGCCTGGCTGCTGACCACCTCGGACGGCAAGCAGATCGCCAACCCGCGCTGGCTGGCCGCCTCGGCCGCCAAGCTGGCCACGGCCCAGCAGGCCCTTGCGCGCAAACAACGCGAGTCCAAGCGGCGCCGCAAGGCCCGGGCGCGGGTTACGGCGATCCACGCCAAGATCGGCCGCCAGCGCCGCGACCACGCCCACAAGACCGCCCTTGGCCTGGTGCGCGCCAACGACCTGCTCGTGCACGAGGCCCTGCAGATCAAGGGGATGACCCGGTCGGCGTCCGGTACGGTCGAGGCACCGGGCAGCCAGGTGGCGCAGAAGGCGGGGCTGAACCGGTCGATCCTGGATGCGGGCTGGGGGGTGTTCCTGGCGATCCTTGCCGACAAGGCTGCAAGCGCCGGTCGCACGATCATCGCCGTGGACCCCCGCACCACCTCGCGGACCTGCCCGGCGTGTGGGCAGGTGGCGGCCGAGAGCCGCCGCAGCCAGGCGGAGTTTCGCTGTGTGGCGTGTGGGCATGCCGCCCATGCGGATGTGAACGCGGCGGGCAACATTCTCCGGGCAGGGCTTGCCCGTCAGGCTGCTCGCGCGGCCTGAGAAGCTGTCGCCTTCAGGCGACAGAGGAGTCACCGTCGCATGTGGACAGCCGTCTGCCTGCCCGCACCGCAACCGGTAGAACCTACAGGGTCCGGACCGGCCCGGGGCGGGCCGGGCGAGGAGGGAGGTGTCGATGAACATCCAGGTCGTGCCCGATCGCCTGTGGGCGACGGCGCGGACGATGCAGCGCGCGTCGGTGCGCCTCGGCGAGCTGCGGGGCGGGCTGGCCGTGGCGATCGCGGCGGTCGAGCCTGCGCTCGGCGGCCGGGAGGCGACCGCGGGCATGCAGGAGCTGTGGCGGCGCTGGTCGGTCGGCCTGGCCGCGCTCGCCTCGGCGAGCGCGGCGCAGGGGCAGGCCCTGGCGGATGCGGCCGGCGCCTACATCGCGGCCGACACGGCGCCGGCGGCGGCGGTGGCCGACACGGGGTCGGTGCCGGCGTCGACCACGCGAGGCCGGCGGTGACGCGACCGGCCGGGGACCCGGGCCAGATCGCCGCCGCCGGCCACGCGTTCGCCGCCGCCGCGGCCGCCCTGGCCGACCTGCGCGCCCTGCTGCAGGCCGCGGCCTTCGACCTGGTCACGACCGGGGTGTGGCAGGGGCCGGCCAGTACGGCGTTCACCGCCGACGTGCAGTCCCTGCTCCGCGACCTGCGCGGCGCGGCGCTCGGCCTCGAGCAGGCATCGGCCGGCCTTGCCCGGCTGGCCGGCCAGCTCGAGCAGGCGCAGGCCTTGTGGTCCGAGGCCGAGGCACTGGCCGCCGCCTACGACATTCCCTTCGGACCGGACGGGCCGGTGACGGCGCCGTCGGCGCTGCCCGACCTGCTGCACATCGCCGAGGCCGGCCGCATCGCCGAGGTCGTCGAGCAGGCCGGCGCGCTCGCCGACGAGGCGGACCGCAGCGCCGGCGCCTGCCTGCGGGCCGTGGCCGGGATGGAATCCGTGCGGGTCGGCGCTGCTGGCAGCCCGGCCGGCCCGCAGGGCGGCGACCACCTCGCCGCCGCCCTGCGGGCCGGTGGCCTTGCGCTCGACGGGGTCGACCAGGTGGGGCGGGCCACGGAGGAGACGGCCACCGCCCTGCACGGGGTCGTCACACGTAGCGCCGACCCGGCGGTGCGGGTCTGGGCGGGCCAGGCGGCAGAGGCGGTCTCCTCGGTCGGCGACGGTCGGCTGCTCCACGCCCTCAGCGCGGGCATGCCGGTGATCGGCGCGGCGCTGCGCTTCACGGCGGCCCTGGCCGAAGGTGACCGACCGGGGCGGGCGGCCGCCCGCGCGCTCGGGGCGGGCATCGGCGGGGAGCTCGGCGTCGGTGCGGGCAGCGCCGCCTGTGCGGGCGTGGCCACGGCCACCGAGGGGGTCGGCGCGGTCGCCTGCCCGCTGCTCGTCGGTGGCGGTGGGCTGGCCGGCGCCCATCTCGGCGACCGCCTGGGCGCCCGCGCCTACGACGCCCTGGCGCCGGTCCCCCGCAGGTGGTCGTTCGACCGTCTGCCACCCGACCAGCAGGAGGAGCTCGCCCGTGACGCCTACGAGCAGCGGTCCGGGGCGCGGCCCGAGCTGTTCCGGGACAACCGCGACCCCAACGAGCCCGAAGGTCATGGGCACTGAGCGCCCGCCCGGCCAGGCCCGGTCGGCGCTGCCGCGGCGGCGAGCCGGACCCGGTCGGGTCGGGTGTAGATGTTCATGGCGTCGCCGCGCAGGAAGCCGACCAGGGTCATGCCGAGCTCCTCGGCGAGCGAGGCGGCCAGGCTCGACGGCGCGCTCACGGCCGCCACCAGCGGCGCGCCGGCGACGGCCGCCTTCTGGGCGACCTCGAACGAGCAGCGCCCCGACACGAACAGGATCTGCCCGGTGAGCGGGAGCCGGCCGTTCATGGCCGCCCAGCCGATCACCTTGTCCACCGCGTTGTGGCGGCCGACGTCCTCACGCACGCAGACGACGCCGCCCTCCCTGTCGCAGACGGCCGCCGCGTGCAGCCCACCGGTCTGCGCGAAGACCCGCTGGGCGTGGCGCACCCGGGCGGGGATGGCGGCCAGCGTGGCGCTCGGCACGACGAGCGGGTCGCCGGCCAGCGAGCGGCAGGCCAGGGTGACCGCGTCGATCGACGCCTTGCCGCACACGCCGCACGACGAGGAGGTGACCGCCAGCCGGTCGAGCGACGGGTCGGGTGCCGGGGTGCCTGGCCGCAGGTCGACGCTGAGCACGTTGTACTCCTGCGTCTGCCCCTCGGGTGCGCAGTACCGGACCGCGGCGATCTGGTCGTGCCCGGCGACGAGCCGTTCGCTGATGCAATAGCCGATCGCGAGCTCCACGTCGTTGCCCGGCGTGCGCATGGTCACGCCCACCGGCCGGCCGGCGACGCGCAACTCCAGCGGCTCCTCGGCGGCGAGCCGGTCCCGGGACCTGGTCGTCCGGTCGCCGCGCACCTTGAGGATCCGGCGTTCCGCCACGCCCCGACCCGCCATCGTCGCCGCCTCCGTCCGGCTCGCCCGCCGTCGACCCAGCCTACTGCCGCGCCCGCCGGCCGCCCACCGGCCCTCAGCACACGACCGCCGTCCTGGCTGCCCCGACATCCTTCGCCAGCCAACCCACGCAAGGAGCCGTTGGCAGGCGTGTGGGCCCAGACCCGCTCGGCCCACCGAGCGGCTCAGGCCGCCCCGGCCAGCCAGCGGCCGTACAGCTCGGCGAAGCGGCCGCCGCCGGCCAGCAGCTCGCCGGGCGGGCCGGCCTCGACCACCCGGCCGTCCTCGATGACGGCGAGCCGGTCGGCCTCTGCGACGGTGGACAGGCGATGCGCGACGAGGACCGTTGTCCGGCCGGCCCGCAGGCGGCGGAGCGCTTCCTGGATGCGCGTCTCGGTGGCCACGTCGACGTGGCTCGTCGCCTCGTCGAGCACGAGCAGCGCCGGGTCGGCGATCCAGGCGCGGGCGAAGGCGACGAGCTGGCGCTCGCCGGCCGACAGGAGCGCGCCCCGCTCGCCGACCTGGGTGTCGTAGCCGTCGGGCAGGCGGGCGATGGCCGCGTCGGCGCCGACCGCACGGGCCGCCGCCCGGATCTCCTCCGGGGTCGCCTCGGGGCGGCCGAAGCGGATGTTGTCGGCCACCGTGCCCGAGAACAGAAAGCCCTCCTGGGGGACGAAGCCCATCGCCGCGCGCAGGTCGGCCAGCCGGATGGCGCGCACGTCCACGCCGTCCAGCATGACCCGCCCGGCCTGGGGGTCGTAGAAGCGGGCGATGAGCTTGGCCACCGTCGACTTGCCGGCGCCGGTCGGCCCGACCAGGGCGAGGGTCTCCCCGGCCGGCACCTCCAGGTCGACGCCGTGCAGCACCTCGGTATCGTCGTAGGCGAAGCGCACGCCCTCCAGGCGGACGTCGCCGCGTGGGCGGGGCAGCGGGACGGGGTCGGCCGCCTCCCGCACGCTGGGCTGCACGGCCAGGACGGCGCCCACCCGCTCGGCGCCGGCGGTCGCCGACTGGAACGTGTCGTACAGCTCGGAGAGCTGCTGGACGGGGTCGAACAGGTTGCGCAGGTACAGCAGGAAGGCGGCCAGCGTCCCGATCTCCAGGCGGCCGGCGAGGACCTGGTGGCCGCCGACGCCGAGCACGATCACGGTCGCGGCCGTGCCGAGGAACTGCACGCCGGGGAAGAAGAACGAGGCCAGCGAGATCGTGCGCCGGTGGGCGCGGCGCTCGGCGTCGTTGGCTCGGGCGAGCCGGTCGGCCGTGACCCGCTCGCGCCGGAACGACTGGATGGCGCGCACGCCGGCCAGCGCCTCCTGGAGCTGGACGGTGACCACCGTGGCCGCCTCCCGCACCTGCCGGTAGGCGGCCGACGACCAGCGGCGGAAGTAGGCGGCGGCGAGCGCGATGACCGGGACCACGACCAGCGTGGCCAGCGCGAGCTGCCAGTCGAGCAGGACCAGGATCACCACGATGCCGACCAGCGTGATGACGTTGGTGACGAGGCTGACGAGCCCGTCGGTCACCAGGTCGCTCATCGCCTCGATGTCGTTGGTCATGCGGGCGACGAGCTTGCCGGTGCGCTCGCGCTCGTAGAAGTCCAGCGACAGCGTCTGCAGGTGGCCGAAGAGCCTCGTGCGCACGGCGTACAGGACCCGCTGGCCGACCCTGGCGACGGCGAGGACCTCGCCCCGCTGGGCCAGGAACTGGATGCCGGCGAGCGCAAGGTAGGCGACGACCACGCGGTCGATCACGCCGAGGTCACGCGCGACGACGCCCTTGTCGATGGCCACCTTGACCAGGTAGGGCATGGCGAGCCCGGCCGCCGTCTGGGCCAGCACGGCGAGCGCGCCGGCGCCGACCATCCACCGGTGCGGCCACACGAGCGGCCACAGCCAGGCGCGCGCCCTCCGGCCCGACCGGCGGTCGCCCGCCGTCTCGCCTGACCGGCGGTCGCCCGTGGGCTGGCCCGACCGGCGGGGACCGGCCGCCCGGCCCGAACGGCGGTCGCCCGTGGGCTGGCCCTGGCCCCCTGCCGCCGCGCGGGACTGGCCCTGATCCCCTGCCGCCGTGTGGGGGCGAGCCTGGTCTGCTGCCACCGTCTGGGGTCCGGTCACGAGGCCCTGGCTCACGAGGCCCTGGCTCACGAGGCCCTCCGTTCGCCCTGGCCGGCCGCCACGCGTTCGGCGGTGACCAGGTGGTCGACGCCGGCGCCGGCGTGCGTGAGCACCGCCTGGTAGCGCGGCTCGCTGACGGCGAGCCGCTCGTGGCTGCCCGTGGCCACGACCTGGCCTCGCTCCAGCAGCACGACCGTGTCGGCCAGCCGCAGGCTGGCGCGCCGGTTGGCGACGAGCAGGACGGTGGCGCTGCCCAGCGCGCCGCCCAGGCCGGCCAGGATGCGCGCCTCGGTGGCCACGTCCACGTGGCTGAGCGCGTCGTCGAGCACGAGCACCCGCGGCGCCATGAGCAGCGCCCTGGCCAGCGCCACCCGCTGCCGCTGGCCACCGGACAGGGTGTAGCCCTGCTCGCCGACGACGCTGTCCAGCCCCTCGGGCAGGCTGTCGACGACCTCCAGGGCGGCGGCCGCCTCCAGCGCGCCGAGCACCTCGTCGTCGTCCGCGTCCGGCCGCCCGAAGGCGACGTTCTCCCGCAGGGTCGCCGAGAACAGCACCGGCTCCTGGGGCACGACCGCCACGGCCGCGCGCAGGCAGTCCAGCCGCAGGTCGGCGATGTCGTGGCCGTCGAGCAGGATGCGACCTTGGCTTGGGCTGTACAGGCGGGCGAGCAGGGCGACCAGCGTCGACTTGCCCGAGCCGGTGCCGCCGACCACGGCCACCCGGGTCCCGGCCGGGATGACCAGGTCGACGTCGTCGAGGCTCGGCCGGCCGTCGTCGCCATAGCGGAAGCTGACGTGGTCGAAGCGGAGCTCGGCGCCGCGGGGCCGGTCCGGGCCGGGTGCCGGCAGGGTCGTGGCGCCCGGCCGGTCGGCGATCTCGGGGTCGCGGTCCAGTACCTCGAAGACCCGCTCGGCGCTGGCGGCCGCCCGCTGCGCGAAGCCGAACAGCATGCCGAGCGCCTGCAGCGGCCAGGCGAGCAGCAGCAGGTAGGAGTTGAAGGCGACCAGCGTGCCGAGCGAGATGTGGCCGGCCACGGCCAGCCGCCCCCCGTACCAGAGAATGGCGGCCAGGCTGAGCTGGGGCAGCGCCGACAGCAGCGGGTTGTAGAACGCGCGCAGGCGGGCGGCGCGCAGGTTCTCGGCCAGGATCGAGCGGGCCTCGCGCTCGAGCCGGGCGGCCTGCTCGGCTTCCCGCCCGAACGCCTTGACCACCCGGACGCCGGCGGCGTTCTCCTCGACCACCGTGGTGAGCTCGCCGATCTCCTGCTGGACCTGCCAGTAGACCCGGTGCAGCCGGCCGTTGTAGCGCAGCGCCCCGTACACCAGCGGCGGGCTGACGGCCAGGGTCACCAGCGTGAGCCGGGGCGACAGCAGCCACATCTGCCCGGCGGCCAGGACGAAGGTGAGCAGGTTGAGCACGCTGAACACCAGGCCCCAGGACACGAAGTAGCGCACCGAGCGGATGTCGGAGGTGGCGCGGGCGAGCAGCTGGCCGGTCTGGATGCGGTCGTGGTAGGCGGGGTCGAGCGCGAGCAGGTGGCCGGCCAGCCGGTTGCGCAGGTCGGCCTCGACGTCGGTGCCGACCCTGCCCGACAGGTTGCGCCGCAGCCCGCCGAGCACCCAGCCGAGCACGGCGAGCAGCAGCAGCAGGCCGACCTGGCGGGGCAGGACGCCCGGCACCCGGGCGGTCAGACCCTGGTCGATGATCGTCTTCGTCACCCGGGGGACCAGGGTGGTGACGGCGATCATGCCGACCCCGAGCGCGAAGGCGACGCCGGCGCGCGCCCGGTACGGGCGCAGCAGGCCGACGACCCGGCGCAGGGTGGCCACGGCGAGGCCGTCGAGGGGTGGGGCGGTCGGCTGGTGGTGCAGGGTTCGCTCCTGGCTTGGCTGGTGGGTCGTCGTTCCAACGTACGCGAGGCCCGCGACGTTCCCACGTCGCCGCCCGGTCACCGGGCCGGGCGGCACGGCTGGCCGGAGCTGCCGGCCGCCTGCTGGCGGCAGCCCAACCTCGCCTGGGCCGGCGCAGCCCCCGCCTGGGGCCGGCGCAGCCCGACGGCCGGCTCGGCCTGGCGCCCCCCGGCCGGCGGCGGCTCAGCCCCGCCTGGGCCGGCTCAGCCCGGCGGCGCAGCCCCGCCTGGGGCCGGCCCAGCTGGCGGCGGCTCGGCCAGCAGCTTCTCGTAGCGCCGCCGGGTCGCCTCGTCGAAGGCGACCAGGCGCACCAGCTCCACGCGGGTCGGTGTGGAGCGGATCGTCTCCACCGCGATCCGGGCCGCCTCGTCGGGCGGGTAGCCATAGATGCCGGTCGAGATGGCCGGGAAGGCGACCGAGCGCGCACCGCGCTCGTCGGCCACCTCCAGCGCGCGGCGGTAGCAGGAGGCCAGCAGCTCCGCCTCGCCGTGCCGCCCGTCCCGGTAGCGAGGGCCGACGGCGTGGATGATCCACCTGGCCGGCAGCCCGAACCCGGGCGTGGCCTTGGCGTCGCCGGTCTGGCAGCCGCCGAGCTCGTCCAGGGCGGCCTGCAGCTCGCGCGAGCCGGCCGCCCGGTGGATGGCCCCGTCGACCCCGCCGCCCCTGACCAGCGCCTGGTTGGCGGCGTTGACGACCGCGTCCACCTGCTCGGCGGTGATGTCTCCTTGCACGGCCTCGATGCGCATGCTGGCCTCCTCGCCTTGCGTGGCTTCCGGCCACCATGTTCCCACTGCCCGGACAGGCGTCGCCCACCGGACGGCCGCATCAGCGCCCTCGACGTCACCGCGGCGCTGGCCGCGCCCGGCGTCGTGGCCGTGTGCACCGCGGCCGACCTCGACCTGCCCGACATGCAGGCCGGAGCCACCCCGGCGGCGTTCGCCCGGCCGGCCCGCCATCGGATCGACCTGGACGCCGCCGAGGTCGTCGTGCGGGCGCGGTTCGTGAACCAGCGTCTCGCGCCGCGCGCGGCGGTGGCGCGGGCGCTCGGCGTCGACGACGCGAAGGTGCGGGTGATCGCACCGGCGGTGGACGGCGGCTTCGGGGCGCGCATCGCCACCTACCCCGAGAACGTCGCGCTGGCCGCCGTGGCCCGCCGCCTTGAGCGGCCGGTGCGCCACGTCGAGACCCGCTCGGAGAGCATGCTGGCCATGACCCACGGGCGCGGCCAGGCCCAGGAGGTCGAGCTCGGCGCGACCGCAGACGGCCGGCTGACCGGCCTGCGCGTGCACGTGACCGCCGACGGCGGCGCCTACCCGGGCGAGGCGGGCTACCTGCCGGCCATGACGCGCCGGATGGCGACCGGGGTCTACCGCATCCCGGCGGTCGAGTTCTCGTCCCGTGTGGTCGTCACCAACACCACGCCGGTCGCCGCCTACCGCGGGGCCGGCCGCCCGGAGGCCAGCGCGCTGCTCGAGCGGGCCATGGACCTGCTGGCGAGCGCGCTCGGGCTCGACCCGGCCGAGCTGCGCCGGCGCAACCTGATCCCGGCCGGCGCCTTCCCCTGGAAGACGCCGACCGGCGTCACCTACGACAGCGGCGACTACCGGCTCGCGCTCGACCGGGTGCTCGAAGCGGCCGGCTACGACGCGCTCCGGGCCGAACAGGCCGCGCGGCGCCGCCGCGGCGACCGGCTCGCGCTCGGCATCGGGCTGTCGGCCTACGTGGAGATCACGGCTGGGACTCGGAGGTCGGCGGCCTGGAGGTCGGCGAGGACGGTCGCCTCACCGTGCGCACCGGCACCTCGCCGCACGGTCAGGGTCACGAGACGGCCTTCGCCCAGATCGTGGCGGCGACCCTGGGCGTGGCGCCCCAGCAGGTGAGGGTCGTCCACTCCGACACCGCGCTCGTGCCCCGTGGCAACGGCACCATGGGCTCGCGCTCGCTCCAGATCGGTGGCAGCGCCGTGCTCCAGGCGGCCGAGCGCGTGCTGGCCAAGGCCCGGGAGGCTGGCCACCCACCTGCTCGAGGCGGCCGCCGAGGACATCACAGTCATCCCCGGCGCGGGCCTTGGCGTCGCCGGTGCGCCGCAGACCACCCTGTTATGGGGCGAGCTGGCCGCCGCGGCCGCCGACCCGGACCGCCGCCCGCCCGGGATGTCGCCCGGTCTCGACGCGACCGCCGACTTCGTCCAGGCCGGCAACACGTTCCCGTTCGGCGCCAAGGGGATCGGCGAGTCGGGGACGGTCGGGTCGACCCCGGCCGTGCAGAACGCCGATCGTCGACGCGCTCGCCCACCTGGGCGTCACCCACGTCGACATGCCAGCCACCCCGGAGCGCGTCTGGCGGGCGATCGCCGCTCGTTCAGCGTCCCTGGCTGGTCGGTGTACTGCAGGCCCGCGGTGTACTGGGTGACCCCGTGGGTGAGCTCATGGCGCCCTGGTTGTCGATGGAGTCGCGGCCGAGCACGTCCCGGTGGGCGTGATCGGCGGCCATGTCCCCGGCCGGGCGGCCGGTTGCGGCTTGGTCGGGTGCCTGGCTCAGCTGAGCTGTCGCAGCAGCGGGCGCAGGGACTCGGCCACGGCTGCGGGTTGGGTGAGGTAGGCCATGTAGCCGCCGGGCACCTCGACCAGCTCGGTGCCGGCCTGGTGGGCCAGCCAGGAGGCTGCCTGGTAGAGGAAGTGGTGAGGGCTGGCCGGATCGCGGCTGGCGTAGGAGGCGGCCGCCACGATCGGAACTTGCGCGTCGGCGATCGTCTCGACCGAGGGCGCATAGGCCATGATCGGCGCCAGTTCCACGCCCAGGAACACCTCACCGTTGCCCACGTAGCGGTCGCGGTCAGTGGGGTCGACGGCCTCGAAGGCCGCATCCCCGGCCGCCCAGCGCAGAAACCGCTCCATCGCGGCCCGCGGGCCGCCGGCCGCCATGCCCTGGCCGATCAGCGCTCCCAGGCCCGCGGTGACCGCCTGGGGGTTGGCGGTGCCCGCCAGGATGGGGGGCTCGTGGACGATCGCTGCCCGGACCGCTTCGGGATGGCGCAGCGCCAGCTCCAGCGCGACGCTGCCACCGGCGCTGGTGCCAACCACCACGGCGGGGCGCTGGCCGAGCGTGCCCAGCAGCGCGGCGGCGTCGTCGGCCTGCTCGGCCAGCGAGGTCGCCGCCCAGCCGGCGGGGCGGGGACTGCGGGAGTTGCCGCGCCGGTCGTAGGTGGTGACGGTGAAGGCGTCGGCGAGCGCGGCGGCCACCCCGGCGAGCTCCCCGGCGTCGCCGCCGGTGCCGGCGATCAGCAGCACGGCTGGGCCGCGGCCGCGGGTCTCGGTGTGCAGGACGGTGCGGTTGGCCGGCACCTGCTGGACGTCCACGAGGGTGGTGGGCTCGGGCATCGAACGGCCCCCCTTCAATCGGGCAACAGCATGTTGCGTCGATTCTGGGCGGCCGGGACGGCCCTGTCAAGATCGCGCTACAGTATGTTGAGTGATCATGACGCGGCGATACGAGCTCAAGCAGCGCGCCCAGCGGCAGGCCGACACCCGCCGCCGCATCCTGGAGGCCGCGGTGGCGCTGCACACAGAACGCGGCCCGGCGGCCACCCAGATCACCGACATCGCCCAGCGCGCCGGGGTTGACCGGGTGACCGTCTACCGCCACTTCCCCGACCCGGCGTCGCTGTTCAAGGCCTGCGCGGCGCACTACTACAGCGCCCATCCTCTGCCCGACCCGACCGCGTGGGCCGCGATCGGCGACCCCCAGGCGCGCCTGCGCCACGGCCTGGGGGAGCTGTACGCCTACTGGGCGCAGAACGCCGCCGCGGTCGCCAACATCCTGCGCGACGCCCAGGTCCTGGGCCATCTTGGTGTGGGCCGGCGCCTGCTGGCCCTGCAGCGCGACGCCGCCGAGGTGCTCGCCAGGGGCTGGTCGCCCGCCGACCAGCCCCAGCCAGCGCTGGCGGCCACGATCCGGGTCGCGGTGGACTTCCACACCTGGCAGTGCCTGGTCGGCGACCGGGGGCTGTCCGAGCAGGCAGCGGTGGAGCTGGCCGTGAGCTGGACCCGCTGCCTGACCAGCGCACGGTGAGCCACCCGGCACCCGCCCGCCCGTCCCACCGCCAGAGAGCCGGGCGTGTATCGGGTCGCGCCTCTGCGACCTGCGGAGACAGCTCGCGGTAACGGTGCGCACCGCGGGCACTTGACCGGCTCGCCAGGATCCGAATGGCCCAGTGGCGTTCGGCCGGCTGGGATTGTTGAGGCAGATCGGCGCGCACGCCAGCGACCGCTTCACCACATACCGGCGGCGGCCAAGCCGCTGGCTCGGCTTGATGCCACCGCGGGCTGTCAGCAGCTGGACAGCCCGCGTGGGCTTCCGGCAAACGGGCCGCCCGGGGCCGTGCACGGCTTCCGGCGACGCGATGGGGTAGAGTCCGGCGTCATGCGACCTGCGCCATCGTTGAGCAGCACGCGCGGCCGGATCGGGGTGATCGCGGCCGTGGCGACGCTCGTCCTCGCCATCGCCGCCGTCCTGCAGCTCACCGGCCTGGTCGACCTGGCCGGCGCGGGCCGCAGCCCGGCGGCCAACCCGCCCCGCGCGGCCAGCCGGCCGGCCGGGGCGGCGACCGCTGCGCCGCCGGAGGGGCGGCCCGGCCCGCCCCGTCGCCTGGTCGTGGCCAGCCATCCGGCCGGCGCCGCCCTGCGGGTGGCGACCGCCGACGGCAGGACCCGCACGGGCCGGACGCCGTTCGCGGCGACGGTGACCGGCGGCCCGGTCACGCTCACGCTCACCCGCGCCGGCTACAACCGGCTGGTGCAGCCGGTCCAGCTCGACCGCGACCGCTCACTGGAGCTGTGGCTCGACCCGGCCGGCCTGCTGCACCACCAGCTCGGCACCTTCCGGACGGGCGCCAACCCCAAGCAGGTCGCGTTCTCGCCCGACGGCCGGGAGCTGTGGGTCTCGCTGCTCGGCGGCAAGGGCGTCGAGGTCTTCGACGCCGCCACCCGCCGGCGCACCGCCCTGGTCAAGCTCGGCGTGCACGGCGCCGTGGAGGTCATCTTCACCCGCGACGGGCGCACCGTGTACGCGAGCCAGATGGAGACCGCCTCGGTGTGGGAGATCGACCGGCGCACCCACCGGGTCCGCCGCCAGATGGCGACCAAGGGCGTGTGGAGCAAGGTCATGGCCCTGTCACCCGACGAACGCACCCTGTACGTGGCCAACTGGGTGAGCAACGACGTCTCCGAGATCGACCTCGCCTCCGGGCGCGTGCGCCGGCTGCTCAAGACGGTCAAGACGCCGCGCGGCCTGTACCCGACCCAGGACGGCCGGCGGTTGTACGTGGCCGGCTTCGACGCCGGCGAGCTGCAGCGCATCGACCTGGCCAGCGGCGCCGGCAAGGTGCTGCTGCGCACCGGTGGGGCCATGCGCCACCTGGTCGGCGACCCGTCGGGCCGCCTGCTGTACGCCGACGACATGGGCACGGGCGAGGCCTTCGTGGTCGACCTGGCCGGCGAGCAGGTCCGCAAGCTGGCCAGCACCGACCACACCCCGAACACCATCGACCTCACCCCGGACGGCAAGGTCCTGTACGTGTCCAACCGGGGCCGCAACGGCAGCTGCTTCTGCGCGCCCGGTCCGGAGTGGGGCTCGGTGCTGGCCATCGACGCCGCGACCGGGCGGGTGCTCGACGCGATCGTGGGCGGCAACCAGACCACCGGGCTGGACGTGTCGCCGGACGGGCACACGCTGGCCTTCTCCGACTTCCTCGACGACGTCGTGCACCTGTACGCGATCCCGCCCTACCCGGCGCTGGCCGCCGGGCACGGCGGCCGTGCGGCCGCCCACCTGGCCGACCTGCAGAAGCCGTCAACGACTCGGCCTTGAAGGGCTGAGCTTGCAGGTCACGCCGTGTCGCTGGCGGCGACGGACGTGCCCGCGTGCGGCTGGTTGACAACAGCCCAGCTCGCTTCACCACGCGCGGCGATGTTGCGGGCTGCGTTCCAGTCGGCGTGCTCAGCGAAGCCGCACGACCGGCAGCAGAAGGTGGCCTGGTCCGGCCGGTTCGCCCGGTCGACGTTGCCGCAGGCCGAGCAGGTCTGCGAGGTCCAGGCCGGGTCCACCTGGACGACCGCCACCCCGGCCCGCTTGGCCTTGTACGCGACGAACTGGCCGAGCTGGTGGAACGCCCAGGAGTGCAGCGTGGCCCGCTGGGGCTTGCGGAGCCGGACCCGGCCGCGGATGCCCTTCAGGTCTTCCAGGGCGATGCCACGGCCGGTGCGTTGAGCCTCGACCACGATGCGCTTGGAGATGACGTGGTTGGTGTCGACGGCGAACCGAGCTTCCTTGTGGCGGCGCTTCTTGAGCAGCCGCTTGGCGCTCTTGGTGCCGCGCTTTTGGAGTTTGCCGCGGAGCCGGCGGTTGCGGTGGCGAACCCGACGGAGGTGCTTGCCGGCATGCCGGTCACCATCGCTGGTGGTGGCGATGTTGATGATCCCAAGGTCCACCCCGAGCCATCCATCCGGCTCGACCTGCGGCGCCTCGAGCACCTCGCAGGTCGCGTGCAGGAACCACCGGCCGTCCCGGAAGACGAGGTCGGACTCGCCCTTGCGGCGGGCGAGCAGGTCGCGTTGCCAGGTCGCGCAGGCGAACTGGACACCCTTCAAACGCCCCGCGGTCGTCCAGATCGACACGGTGCTCTGCTCAAGCTGCCAGGACAGGCAGCGGTCGTCGAAGGGCTGCGCCGCGTCGACGCGGAATGTCCGCACGCTGCGGCGGTCGAGTTTGTAGGCGTCGGTGACCTTCCGGATGACCTGCTGGGCAGGTTGCGCGGACAGGCCCATGTCCTTGAGTTGCCCATAGACGAGCGCGCGGAGATCGTAGTTGCGGAACACCCGCCGATTCCACGCGACCCTGGAGGTGAGATTGGCTGCCCGGTTGGCGAGTTCCAGGGTTGCCCGCAACGCCGATGCCTGCTCGGCATCGGGAACCAGCTTCACCTGCACGACGAGCTTCATGGCCCACATGATAGCATTGGTCTATGTCAACACGTTGGCCAAAAGACCCGCTGCTTCGTAGGGGAAGAAGCGTCGTCTCCAAGCTGCATGTCCACTTGGTCTTCACCACCAAGTATCGGCGCGATGTCCTCACCGCCGCGATGCTCGACCGCTGCGAGCAGGTCATGGGGGCGGTCTGCGCCGACTTCGGCGCCCAGCTCGTCGAATTCAATGGCAAGGGCGACTATGTCCACCTGCTCGTCACCTACTCGCCTACCGTCCAGCTCTCCCGGCTCGTCAACTCCCTGAAGGGTGTCTCCTCCCGGCGGTTGCGTCAGGAGTTCCCTGAGCTGCATCACTATCTATGGCGCGGGCATCTGTGGTCACCGTCGTACTTCGCCGGTTCGGTCGGCGGCGCGCCCCGGGCTGTGCTGCGTCGCTACATCGAAGACCAGCGCCGACCCGAGTCGGAATGAGGCCGCGTCTGCGGCGCGGGCGGCTATCCCTCCCGGCCGTGAACGGCCGAGGCTCCCACTGCACTTCATTCGCTGAACGGCGCCACCCAGCCGGCCTCGAGGCCGGCCAGCGTCGGCGCCCCGCGCCGGGGTCCTGACGGCCGGGCGTCGGCTCAGGACCTCGGCTGCTCCTCGCCGCCGGCCACCCGGCCGCCGGCCACCCGGCCGCCGGCCACCGGGCCGCTGCCGGTCGCCCGGCCGCTGCCGGTCGCCGGGTGCCTGCCGGCGCCGACCGGCTCGCGCCTGCCGGGCACGCGGCCGAGCACCTCGTCG
>JBIOYL010000201.1:0-8453 GCA_044870185.1 Actinomycetes bacterium
ACCGGCGCCGCCGCTGGTACCGCTACCACCGGCTGTTCCGCGAGCTGCTGCGGGCCGAGCTCGGCCGGCGCGAGCCCGAGCTGGTGGGCGGGCTGCACGCCCGCGCGGCGGCCTGGTATGCGGCCAACGGACTGGCGGAGCTGGCGATCGACCATGCCCAGGCCACCGGCGACGCCGACCAGGTCGCCCGGCTGGTCACCAGCATTGCCCTGTCCGCCTGCGCCGGCGGTCGGGCCACCACCGTCCAGCGGTGGCTCGACTGGTTCGACGACCACGGGCTGCTCGAACGCTATCCTGCCGTCGCCGTGGTCGGAGCTTGGGTCCACGCCTTCGTCGGTCACCCGGCGGCTGCCGAGCGTTGGGCCGGCGCGGCCGAACGCGGGTCGTTCGAGAAAACGCCGGACGGCAGCGCCTCGATCGGCGGCTGGCTGGCGGTGCTCAGGGCGATGCGGTGCCGCGACGGGGTGGCGCAGATGCGCACCGACGCCAAGCTCGCCCTGACGCTGGTGCCCGTGGGCAGCCCGTGGCGGGCGGCGGCGCTGCTCCTGCTCGGGGTCTCGCAGCTGTTGGCCGGGGATCCGGACGGCGCCGATGGCATCCTGGCGGACGCCGTCGAGGCGGGGGAGGACACCGGGACGGACAGCGCGACGGTCGCACTCGCCGAGCGGTCCATCCTGGCGATCGGGCGAGGGCAGTGGAGCCAGGCCGAGCTCCTGGCCGAGCGGGCACGCTCGCTCGTGTACCAGGCCCGCCTGGAGGAGTACGTGACGACCGTCCTGCTGTATGCGGCGACGGCCCGTGCGGCCATCCACCGGGGGGATGTGCCACGGGCCCGCGAGGACCTCGCACGGGCCCAGCGGTTGCGGCCCCAGCTCACCGATGCCCTGCCCGTCTACGCGGTCCAGGCCCGGCTCGAGCTCGTCCGCGCCTACATCGCCCTCACCGATGTGGCCGGCGCCAGGACCGTGCTCAGGGAGGCCGACGACCTGCTGCTGCGGATGCCCGGCCTCGGCATCCTCCAGGGACAGGCCGACGAGCTCCGCGCGCAGCTCGACCTGATGCGTGCGGACGTCATCGGGGCGTCGGCGCTCACCGGGGCCGAGCTGCGCCTCCTGCAGCTCCTGGTGACGCATCATTCGTTCCGGGGGATCGGCGAGCGGCTGTCCTTGTCGCGCCACACGGTGAAGTCACAGGCGATGTCGATCTACCGGAAGTTCGGGGTCTCGTCACGCAGCGAGGCCGTCCAGCGCGCCCACGACCTGCGCCTGCTCGCGGAGTAGCGCTGCCCGCGGCGCGCCTTTCATGCTGTTTGGATGATGCGCTCCACCTGCTGGCGCGGTCTGCTTACGGCGACGACCACGCCCGGCGCAGAGGGTCGGGTCGCCTGGAACGGCCGACAAGGAGGCACTCATGACGACGCACGAGGAAGCACTGCGTCGTCTGGCGCTGCACGACGAGCACTTCATCGAGTCGGTGCTCGCCATGGACCTCAGGAACGTCGACGCGTCAGGGCTGGATCCCAAGACCCATGCCCTGGTCCGTCTGGGTGCGCTGGTGGCGCTCGGCGCGGCGTCCGTCTCCTACCAGTGGAACCTCGAGGCGGCCCTCGCCGCCGGCGCGACCGCCGAGGACATCGTCGGCACCCTCATCGCGGTGGCGCCCATCACCGGGCTCGCCCGCGTGATCTCCGCCACCCCCGAGGTCGCGCTGCCGATCGGCTACAACCTCGACGCGGCGTTCGAGGCGTTCAACGGGGACCCGCCGCCTGCGCTGCCCTGACCACGCGGGGCCTGGACCCGGCGTCGTGCCGGCCTGCCACGACCCGGAACTCTCCCCGCGAAGTCCCCAGAAGTCGCCCCATCGGGGGGATGACCGCTCACCCGACCGCCTGGGATCGTTTGGCTGTGCGTGGCGATGCCGCCGGACGGTCCGGGGCGGGCGCCTGAGAGGAGGTCGACGACAGCCGATGGACAGCACACGGCCGCAGGCGCGGCGGACGGCCCGGCCGCGGGGGTGGCGGGCGGCCGGGCCGTGGGTGGGCATGCTCGCGCTCCTGGTCGCGGCGATCGTGGCCGTTGGCAGCCCCGCAGCCGCGGCGACCCGCCCCGAGCGCGGGACGGACAAGGCGCCGCCCGCCAGCACCGCCCCGCAGGCCCCCGCCGCGCAACAGCCGACCGGGGGGAGCTGGTCGCTGGCCCGGCTGCTGGCCGAGGTCCAGCGCGGCACGGTGGCCGGTGCCACGATCGACGACCACCGCCACCAGGTCAGCGGCACGCTGCGGTCAGGCGACAGGTTCACCGCCGCCTACCCGCCCGGGTTCGCGCCCGACCTGACCGCCCGCCTGCTCGCCGCCCATGTCGATGTGCGCGCCGTCGACGGCCGCCAGGCGCCGCCCGGCTGGCTGTCGACCGGCACCGTCGTGCTGCTGGTCATGGTGGTGCTGCTGGTCGTGTGGCGGGCCAGGCGCGCCCGCCAGCCGGGCGGCGAGCAGGCCAACCCGGCCCAGTTCGACAAGGGCCACGGCGAGCAGGCCATCGTCCCGGCCACCCGCTTCGGCGACGTGGCCGGCATCGACGAGGCGGTCGCCGAGCTGGCCGAGCTGGTCCAGTTCCTGCGCACCCCGGCGCGCTTTGCCAGCGCCGGCGCGGAGCTGCCCCGCGGCTACCTGCTGGTCGGCCCGCCGGGCACCGGCAAGACCCTGCTCGCCCGGGCGGTCGCCGGCGAGGCCGGCGTCGCCTTCTTCGCCATGTCGGGGTCGGAGTTCGTCGAGACCTACGTGGGGGTTGGCGCCAGCCGGATGCGGGCCCTGTTCAGCCGGGCCCGCCGGGCCGGCAAGGCGATCGTGTTCATCGACGAGCTCGACGCGGTCGGCAAGACCCGCACGGTCGGGCCCGGCAGCGGCGCCAACGACGAACGCGAGAGCACCCTGAACCAGCTCCTGGTCGAGCTGGACGGCTTCGTGCAGAGCCAGATCGTGGTCATCGCGGCCACCAACCGGCCCGACACGCTCGACCAGGCACTGCTGCGCCCCGGCCGGTTCGACCGCCAGGTCGTGGTGCCCACCCCCGACCGGGCCGGCCGCCGCCGCATCCTGGAGCTGTACGGGCGTCGCCGGCCGCTGGCCGGCGGCGTCGACCTGGAGCTGCTGGCCAGGCGCACCGCCGGCTTCACCGGCGCCGAGCTGGCCAACCTCATGAACCAGGCGGCGCTGGTGGCCGTGCGCGCCGACGCCGACCAGATCACCCCCGCGCACCTGGACGAGGCCCTGGCCACGGTGGTGCTCGGCCCGGCCCGCCGCTCGCTGGAGGTCGCCGAACGCGACCGCACCATCACCGCCTGGCACGAGGCCGGCCACGCCCTGGCCGGCCTGCTGGTGCCCGAGGCCGACGACCCGGTGCAGGTCACCATCGTGCCCCGCGGCCAAGCCGGCGGGGTGACCTGGTTCGCGACCAGCGACGAGCTGTTCCTGACCGCCCGCCAGGCCCGCGCCCAGCTCATCGTCGCCCTGGCCGGCCGGGCCGCCGAGGAGCTGCACCTGGGCGACGACTTCACCCAGGGGGCAGCCCACGACTTCAAGTCGGCCACCGAGACCGCCCAGCGCATGGTGATCGAGTTCGGCATGAGCACGCTCGGCCCGCGCCACATCGCCCCCGAGGAGTTCCAGATCGGACCGCTGGCCGGCGACGTCCATGCCGCCACCCACGCGCTGCTGGACCAGGCCATGGCGGCGGCCCGCGCGCTGCTCACCGGCCACCGGGGCGCGCTGGGCGCGCTGGTCGGCATGCTGCTGGCCGAGGAGACGGTCGACGGCGCCACCCTGCCCCGGCTGGTCGACCAGCACCCGGCAACGCCCCAGCCCCCGCCGAGCCGCCCCGGCCCGTGACCGACCCCGGTCCCGACCCCGGTCCCGACCCCGGTCCCGGCCCCGGACCCGGCCCCGGACCCGGACCCGGACCCGGACCCGAGGCCGGCCGGGCCACGACGTGCGGCCGGCCGCCGGCGGCGGGCTGGCGGCAGGCCCGTGTCGAACCGTGCGCAGTGCCCGGGGTAGGACGCCTGGACGAACGACGGCACGGCCGGTCCGAGGCTATGGGCTCGCCGACGACGGCACGGCTGGAGCCGGCTGCCGTGCGGGACCCAGCAGCACGAGCGTGTCACCCTGCTCGGCCGGCGGCCGATGGTGCTCGGTCACGGGGACGAGCCGGCCGTCGGCGCGGACGACGAAGAGCAGGTCGTAGCCGTCCGGGACGGCATCGGCCGCCGGCCGCGTCACGATCTCGGCCCTATCGTGGCAGCGCCCGCTGATGGCGATCCCGGTCAGCGCGTCGCCGAACAGGACCTCGCCCCCGGTGTAGGGCGCGACCACGCCGTGGCTGCGACGCGCCGGGCCCACCCGGTACACGGGCCCGTCGACGTTGCCCTCCAGCGTCGTCGAGGCGAGCGCGTTGAAGTCGTCCTCGCCGGTGAGCAACAGCACGGCCGTGACGCCCTCGAGCCGGGCGCCGCGGAAGGTGGCCGCGGCGAGCAGCTCACCGGGTGCCAGCTCGAGCCCGGCCTTGCGGATGGCATCGCGCTGCTCCTGGCGGCCGGCCCAGGCGAGCACGTCGAGGCCGGCGGACCGCAGCGCCCTGCCGAGCTCGACCACCCAGGGCGGCCCGCCGACGAGGAGTGGTCGGGTGCGGGCCGGGCGGGTCACGCCGAGCAGCTTCGCCACCGGCGACGCGGTCAGCCCGTACAGCGTCACGGTCGCAACGATCACCAGGAGGTGACCGGCAGGATGTCGGCGGCGCCCCCGATCCCCTTGGCGATCAGGGTTGCCGAGAAGTTCGACGCCGTGGCGGCGGCCACGATGCCCCGCGGTGCCATCCACCCGACAAAGCCCCGTTCCCCCCTGGATAGGTCGGTCCGCAACGTGGACACCAGCGCCACCAGCGGCCTGGTCAGCAGCACGAGCACGGCGACCAGACCAAGGGTGGGCAGCAGCAGGCCCTTGAGGGAGGCCGGGGTGACGGTGGCCGAGATGGACACGAACAGCACCCCGATGATGAGCTGGACCACCGTCTCGAGGAACGGGCGGCGCGCAGGGATGTCGAAGCCGGGCAGGTTCGCCAGCCCCACGCCCATGACGATCGCGGCGATCAGGCCGGTGTCGTCGCGGGCGATGTCGCAGACCGCCGTCACGGCAATCACCGAGGCGAGCATCGCCTGCGTGCCCAGGACCTCCGCGAGCTGCAGCTTGCGCAGCAGCAGCCACAACAGCGCGATGCCGACGGCGCCGCCGGCGAGGCCGACCCCGACACTGATGAGGAACTGCCCGAACCCGGAGCCGACGTGCCGCGAGCTGCTCGTGACGATGGCGTTGAAGACGAGCGCGCCGAGGATGCCGCCGACCGGGTCGATGAGCGAGCCCTCCCAGATGAGCACCCGCTGCACGCGCTCGGTGGGCCGCACGAAGTTCAGCAGCGGCCCGACCACCGTGGGCCCGGAGACGACCAGGATGGTGCCGAGCATGAGCGCCGCCTGCTTCGACATGCCGAACAACAGCGCGGCGGAGAACGCGGCCAGCGCGCCGGTGATCGGCACGCCGAGGACGATGAGCCGGCGCACGACCCGCCGGGCGTGGCCCTGCAGCCTTTGCAGATTCAGCCCGAGCCCGCTGTCGAAGAGGATCACCGCCACCGACAGCGAGACCAGCGGCTGGAACAGCGACCCCAGGAGCTTGTTCGGGTTGATGTCGCTCGTCAGGGCGCCGGCGACGAAGCCGACCGGCAGCAAGACGATGAGGGCGGGAATGCGCAGCCGGCTCGCCAGGATCTGCGAGCCGACCGCCAGCGCGAGGGTCAGGCCGACGCCGAAGAAGATCTGGTCTGCTGTCATGGCGGTGCTCCGGAGTGGCCAACAACGGCGATCGGGCTGTCGTACCAGGACAGGCCGGATCGCCGCCCTCGCAGAAGAAGGCTAACTCGGCCCGAATCTACGGTAGAGGGCACAGTTCGTCATCACCCAGAAGGGATGTAGCTATTCAGCGGGGGTGAACGCGGTCGTAGTGACCTTCGACGGGTGTGCGCGGCGCTGGTGCGGCAGCGTGCGGTCAACACCGAGCTGCGGACGGTGATCGCCACCCAGGCCGAGCTGCACCAGGCCGAGCTGGCGGGAACCGACACGCTGATCGCTCAGCTGCGGTCGCAGGTGGCGGCAACCGACGCGCAGATCGCCAGCCTTACTGCGATCGCACCACGATTGCAGCATTCCCGCCTTCGCGGCGAACGACAGCGACCCGCTCGCTGCCGAGATTTCATCCGAACGGCATGATGCGGCTCGGGCGCTCACGCGCTGTTCTCATCATTGGGCTGCGACGTATGAACTTTGGGAACGAGCATGGCGCAGCTCGAAAGGAGGGGTCGCAGGGCCTGTCGCCGAGCGACAGCATTCGGGCCGGCGGGATTTTCTTCGCTGGCGTCATCCGCGCGTTGGCCGAGTCCTGACGTCAGGAGGTCGTTGGTCGCCAGCATCCGTCAAGCGAGGTGAGCACCGGCGGCGCGAGGTGCGGCCCGCGGGCGGAGCGGGTGGTCCCTCGCGCCCGTCTGAACACCGGCGACCGTGTTCGCGCAGAGCGATCGTCGTTTCACCGACGTGCGTCGCGGAGCAGCGATGACCGGAACGGACGTAGCTGTTCACCGTGGGTGGATGGGTGTTTCGCTGGCCAGCGGCATGACGACGCGGCCGCGGCGACCACGGTCGGAAACCGCGCGGACCCGTGGCCGGTCAGCCCGCGCCGGGCGCGATGGCCGGTGGCAGCCACGGCCCGATGGTGAACAACCCGCGCAGCACGTGGAGCCTGTCCAACCCCCACTTGGCCGCGGTGGGCAGGTAGGACTGCACCACGGCGACCTCGGCCAGCCCCTCCAGGGTCCGCCAGCACCCACCCGACGCCCGCTGCTGCACCTTCACCGGACGGATATCCCTTTCAGCCTGATTATTCGTGAACGCGACGGTCAGGTCGGTCGCGAACCGCAGGATCATCGCCTCGTGCTCGGCGAACCGGCGGGCCAGCCGCCGCCCGTCGGTGGCCACCCGAGTCCGTCGTCCCCGGTTGGCCACCACCCCGGTGGTGACCGCGCCCCGATACCACGCCACGATCGCATCGAGCGTGGTCTGGTCCAACGCCGACACGCCCGCCGCGCGCGCCGCGCCCGCCGCCTTGTTCGCCCAGACCAGCAGGTCAGCCATGGACCCTGCCCACCCCTGCCCGACAGGGTCGGCCTCCCACACCGCCCGCAGATCCCGGAGCAGGTGCGCGCCGCACCAGGCGTGCAGCGCGTCGGTCAGATGGGCGTAGCCGGCGTCGCCATCGCGGACGATCGTGCCGGTAGAGCCGGCCAGCACCCCCCCAGCGTCGATGTCGTCAGCCGAGCGGCCCCCCGTGTGCAGATGGGTAACCAACTCGGTGCAGGCCACCTGCACCTACGCCAAGCCGCCCGCGGCCCGCCCCGCAGGCGCGTCGGCGTGCAGCGCGCCAGCGTCGCGCAGCAGCGCACCGACCCGGCCCATGAACGGCTCCAGCCGCGCCGCGGCCTTGCCCCGCACGCCGGCGACGAACCCCACCGACACCTCCAAGCCCAGCATGCTGGCAAGCAGCCTGGCCGCCCGCCGAACCGGCACATGCTTGCCACAGGTCAGCTCGGTCGCGTGCGCATGAGCGCCGGGGCCGTACTGCACCCGCCCAGTCGCCTACCACGGTGGCCGCCCGACACTGGTCGTCCCGCACACCGGGCACACCCTGGCCTGCACCCGATCCTCGGTCACCTGTGGCCGCGGCGGCGGCGGGGGCGGCTCGAACACTTGCCGTGCCTGCTCGGCGGCGACCGGCACCCCGGCAAGGTCACCCCCCGCACCGGTCGCACCGGTCAGCGGCGCCCACCACCGTGTGGTCCGGGTCGGCCACCTGCGTCAGGGTCGTTCCCGGCTCGCCGGGCTGCTTGCCGGGCTTGCGGTCCGACCGGCGCCGCAGGGACCGGTCGGTTGGCGCGGGCGGCTTTTTGGTGTACGGGCTGTCGGAACTCGGCGGCCGGTTGGAGTTCGACGAGTCCCTACCCACCCGATGGGCCAGGCGGGCGACCTGGTCGGCCAGCACCGCGACCTGCGACCGCAACCAGGCGACCTGGGCGTCCGCAGCCGCCACCTGCGACCGCAACCGGGCAAGCAGCACATCCCGTGCCGTCAGCTCGGCCTGGTGCAACTCCGCCTGGGTCGCGATCACCGTCCGCAGCTCGCTGTTGACCGCACGCTGTCGCTCCAACGCCACGCGCAGCTCCTCGACCGACAAGGCGGCCAGATCATGCGGCGGCTCGGACATGCGCCACATGATCGGCACCTACAGATCTTCAGGTCAACCCGGTCAGCTCATGCCACCCTGTCGATAGCCACCGCGTACACCCTGGCTGAACAGCTAC
>JBIOYL010000202.1:0-9368 GCA_044870185.1 Actinomycetes bacterium
ACCGGCGCCGCCGCTGGTACCGCTACCACCGGCTGTTCCGCGAGCTGCTGCGGGCCGAGCTCGGCCGGCGCGAGCCCGAGCTGGTGGGCGGGCTGCACGCCCGCGCGGCGGCCTGGTATGCGGCCAAAGGACTGGCGGAGCTGGCGATCGACCATGCCCAGGCCACCGGCGACGCCGACCAGGTCGCCCGGCTGGTCGCGGAGCTCGCGTTCCCCGCCTATGCCGCCGGGCGCATCGACACGGCGCGCCGCTGGTTTGCGTGGTTCGAGCAGCAGGGGCTGCTCGAACGCTACCCGGCGGTCGCGGTGCAAGGGGCCTGGGTGCAGGCGCTGCTGGACCAGCCGGCTGCTGCCGAGCGCTGGGCCGCTGCGGCCGAGCGCGGGCCGGCGGGGGTGGCGCTTCCCGACGGCAGCACCATCGAGGCCTCGGCGGCGCTGCTGCGCGCGCTGCTGTGCCGTGACGGCGTGGACCGGATGCGCGCCGACGCGCAGGCTGCCCTGGGCGGGCTGGCCCCGGGGAGCCAGTGGCGGGCGACGGCGCTGCTGCTCGAAGGGGTCGCCTGCCTGCTGGCCGGCGAGGCCGACCAGGCCGATCCGATCCTGGCGCATGCGGTCGAGGTCGCCACGGACGCCGGGGCGATACCCGCCGCCCTGGTCGCCCTGGCCGAGCGTGGCCTGGTGGCGATGGAACGCCACGACTGGGACCAGGCCGAGCGCCTGGCCGAGCAGGCCCTTGCGGGCATGCGGACGGCACACCTGGACGACTATGCCATCAGCCCGCTCATCTCCGCGGTGGCGGCACGCATGGCCGTGCACCGCGGCGACCTGCCGCGGGCCCGAGCGCAGCTCGCACGGGCCGCTCTCCGGCGCCCGCTGCTCACCCACGCGATGCCCCACCGCGCCGTGCAGACGCTGCTGGAGCTTGCACGCGCCTACCTCGGGCTGGGCGACGCCGCCGGCGCCAGGGTGGTCCTGCGGCAGGCCCACGACATCCTGCGGCGGCGGCCGAACCTGGGCATCCTCCCGACACAGGCCGCCGAGCTGCAGGCAACGCTCGACGCGATCCGTGGAGACACCGTGGGGGCGTCGGCGCTCACCACCGCCGAGCTGCGCCTGCTGCCGCTGCTGGCCACGCACCTCACCTTCGGGGAGATCGGCGAGCGGCTGTACGTCTCGCGGCACACGGTGAAGTCACAGGCGATCTCGGTCTACCGCAAGCTCGGCGTCTCCTCCCGCAGCCAGGCGATCCAGCATGCGCAGCAGCTCGGCCTGCTCGGCACGTAGGTGATCTGCCCCACCCGGCCCCGCATGGACGCGTCCCGCTCGGGACGCATCCCGCTCGGGACGCGCGCCGCTCAGACGGACCGGTCGGAGGTGTCCTTGGCGTCCGGAGCGGGGTCCCGCCAGCCCCTCGGCCGCCAGGTGCTCACGATCTTGCCCACGGCGGTGACCAGGAACAGTTGCCCCAGGAGCGCCTCGAGCACGGCCAGGCTCTGGCCGGGGTTGCCGGCGGGCACGAGGTTGCCGTAGCCGGTCGTCGTCAGCGTGACGAAGCTGAAGAACAGGTCCTGGCTCAGCGTGCCGTCACCTTCGGTGCCGAAGAACGGGCTCCCACGGACGGCTCCCAGGAAGCGGTAGGCAAACGCGAAGGCCATCCCGATGAACAGGTAGGCGGCCAGGGCCCCCAGCATCGTCTCCTGGTCCACCGCACGGCGGTACGCGATGTGGCGCACGATCGAGAATGGCGCCACGACGTACAGGATGCCCGCCGCCATGAACAGGTAGGGCATGAGCGTCGAGTTGTCCTGGACGAACAGGTTTGCGACCGCGCCCAGCGCCGCCAGGATGAACAGCCCGTTGGCCGCGAGCCGGAGGCCTCGCCGGGCCTGGGACGTGCGGAGCGCCAGCCACACCGTGCCGATCTGGGTGAGCAGCAGGATCGTCGCGCCCCACTGCTGTGTCAGCGTCGTCGCCAGCACGTAGGTCGCGATGATCATCAACAGGACCAGCCCGTAGCTGTCGGTCGAGCGGAACGACCGCCGCAGGCGCCGGAAGGCGCGGGCCTCCCGTTCCCTGTCCTGGACCCTCACACGCTCGGGCATCTCGTCACCTTCGAGGGCCGGCCGGGCCGGCCGTTCCGTGCCCGCCCTTCCAAGCCTCGGCACCCGGAGGCGCGGGCGGATCATTCGCCTCATTCCACCTGGACCCCGGAGTCTCCTCATCCCCCCGATGGGGTGAAAGCCGGGGCCGGGAAGGGCGGTGATCCTCACCTCGTGGATTCATCCCAGGGATTCATCCTATCGGGGTGATGTGGCCCGAGGGCCCCCGTGGTTCTCATGAGCCGAGCACGACTCCCGGTCCTCCAGACGGCGTGGGGAACGGGTGCCCGCGACCCGTGGGGGTGCGGGTGAGCACAGAAGGGAGTTCGCATGGCGGATCTGATCGCGATCGGCTATCCGGATGAGACCACCGCCTACGAGGCGATGGACGAGGTGGGCCGGCTCACCCAGGACCTCATCATCCAACCCGACGCGGTGGCGGTGATCGTCAGGAACAAGGAGGGCAAGCTCCGGGTGACGACCAACCACCATGCGGTGGGGGTCGGCACAACCTGGGGAATGTTCTGGGGGCTGCTGTTCGGCATGCTGTTCTTCGTGCCGTTCCTCGGGATGGCGGTCGGAGCCGGCCTTGGCGCGCTCATGGGCAAGGCCGAGAAGACCGGCATCGACAAGCAGTTCCAGGACCAGGTCCGTGACATGCTCAAGCCCGGCACCTCGGCGCTGTTCCTGGTGGTGGAGAAGGTGACCCCGGACAAGGCCGTGGAGGCGCTGAGCCGCTACGGAGGCACGGTGCTGAAGTCGTCGCTGTCCAAGGACGCCGAGAAGGAGCTGCAGGAAGCCCTGCACGGCCAGGCCGCCGCAACCGCCTGACAGGCAGCACCGGGCCCGGCAGGACGGGCCGCTGGTGCACCGGTCTCTCCCCCGACAGCCTGGCGGAGAGACCGGTGCGGGAACGAGAGGAGAGAACACCATGGTCCTTCGGAGGAGACGGCCGCTGCTGCGCGGCGCCATGCTCGCCGGCGGCGCCGCCGTGGCCTACCACGCCGGCAAGCGCCACCAGGCCGGCGCCGATCAGGAGGCCGATCAGGGATACGACCAGGACGAGGCGACCGACTCGACGTCGCAGGACCAGGCTGCTGCGCCGCCGGCGCAGGCCTCGGCGGCCGACAACGTGGCCGCCCTGGCCCAGCTGAAGGAGCTGCTCGACCAGGGCGCCATCACCCAGGCCGAGTTCGACGCGCAGAAGCAGAAGCTCCTGGGCTGATAGTCGAACGCACAGGGGTGAGACGAGAGGAACGCCATGGACGAGTTCGGTCCGGTCCAGATCCTGGTGATCGGGTTCCAGGACGGGAAGTTCACCGGAGAGATCCTGGAGGAGCTCCGGCGCCTGCGCGAGCACGACATCATCCGGCTGGTGGACCTGTTGTTCGTGACCAAGGACGCCGACGGCACCATCACCTCGGCTGAGCTCAGCGACCTCACCGAGGAAGAGCGGGCCGAGCTGGGAGCCATCGCCGGCGCGCTGATGGGCTACGGGGCCGAGGGCGAGCAGGGCCTCGAGCCGGGTGCCGAGGCCGGGGCCGCGGCCGGGGCGGCCGCCGCAGAAGAGGGCACGTTCGGCGCGGAGGACGTGTGGTACATCGCCGACGCGGTCCCGCCGGGGGGGTCCGCCGCCATCGCCCTCATCGAGCACCGCTGGGCGATCCCCCTGCGGGACGCCATCCTCCGTGCCGGAGGGCTGTCGGTCGCCGATGCGTGGGTGCACCCCCAGGACCTGGTGGCCATAGGGGGGGCGATGGCAAAGCAGGGCGACGAGTCGTAGTAGCTCGGGCGGCGCGGCTTGTCCCGTCGGCCGAGCGATACAGCCTACTCAGCGGCCGGAGAATCCTTCGCGTGCGCCGTCGACCATTTGAGCTCGACCTCCAGCTCGAGCTCGTCGCCGTCGACTTCTACTTCGAACTCGCTGCGCACATGGTCGGGGACGTGGAGGCTCACCGTGGTACCTCCGAGGTCCAGCTCGACGTGGCCGCCCTTCGCGAGCGCGCTCGCCAACGCCGCCAGCCTGTCAGCCGCCTGCTGCCGGGTCAGCGACTCCTTCCGTTCGAGTTCCAGATCCGACATCGGGCACCACCTCCACTCCTAGCTTGTCGCGCATCGTCATCGTCGCGCATCGAGACTACCGCTCACCGCCTCCGGCTTTGGCTTGCGGTTGCGCGAGCCGGTCACCGAGCTCCCCTTGGGCTGCGCGGGCTGCGGCGAGGTCGCCACCTGGCCCGCGCAGCACCCAGGCCATACCGACCGCCAGCCCGGCGCCGACCAGGGGGCCGACCAGGTAGACCCAGTAGTGGGCCCAGTCGCCGAGCACCAGGTCCGGGCCGAACGAGCGGGCCGGGTTCATGGACGCGCCGCTGATCGGGCTGGACCACAGGCCGGCGAGCGCGATATAGCCGCCCACCGCGATCGCCGACAGCGGGCCGACGTTCTGGGCGCCCGACGCGGTCCCCAGGATGACGCTGACCAGGCCGAGGGTCAGCACGGCCTCCATGACCGTCGCTTGGAGGTCGCTGATGCCCGGGCCCGGCTCGGTGGCGCCGAGCATGCCGACCTTGCCGAAGATCGCCCACAACAGCAGGCAGGCGAGCGTGGCGCCGAGCAGCTGCGCGACGATGTAGCCGGGCACCCGCCGCCAGGGGAAGTCACGGCGGGCGGCGAACGCGAGGGTCACCGCCGGGTTGAGGTGGGCACCCGACAGCGCGCCCATGAACAGGATCACGGCCAGGACCATCAGGGCCGGCGCGGTCACGGCGGCCGCCCGCCCGATCGCGCCGGAGCTCACCGCACCGACGACGCCGCCGCCCGCGGCGACCAGGACCAGCAGGAAGGTCCCGAACACCTCCGAGATCAGGCGCCGCCACTCGTGGGTGGGGTTGTCGAAGTCGCGCGTCCAGGGCAGCTCCAGTTCCGCCAGCGCTTGCGTCCGGCTTCCTGGCCGAGCGTCGCGATCGCCCTGGCCCTGCCCCATGGGGTCCCCCGTGCGTCTGACCGGGTCCGTCATGTTCACTCCCGCATGTTCACTCCCGCATGTTCGCTCCCGCCCACCTTGACCCGGCCGGTTCACGCGGCCGGGGCGGCCGGACGAAGCAAACCCCAGAATCAGGCTTGCCACATCATCCCGATGGGGTGAACCGGCCGGATTCATTCCGGGCCGGATTTCATTCCGATGGGGTGATGGCTCACGGCGGCGGAGCCTGCACGATCCATGGTGGCTTGCGACCAAGAGGAGGGGACATGAGCAGGCAGTCGCCGAACGCCGGGCTCGGAGGACGCACGCAGCAGGCAGGCACGCTGCTGGCCGCCACGGCCATGCCGATCACCTTTCAGCCCACGCTGATGCCGCGCAGCGCCCTGGACCAGGCGCTCATCACCGGGATCTCGACCGCCCTCGACTACGGCCTGGCCGCGCTCGTCCAGGACTCGGTCGAGGCGCTGGCGCTGCGCGTGACCGGCGTGGCATCCCCTGCCGACGCCGACCGCCACCGCTGGCGTCGTGCCAGTGTCGCGCTCGACCTCGGGGCCATCGGTTTGGGGTTGGCCGGCCAGGCCGCGCTGCGGGCCAAGCCGGGGGAGCGGGTGCCGCGGGGTGCGGCGCGCACGGCCGCCTGGTGGGTCTCGGCCACGGGCCTGTCGGGCGCCATCGTCGGCGGGCTGCAGGAGCTGACCCGTCGCCGGGGTGACACCGAGGACCGCTCGATTCCGGTGGCGCCGTTCGCGGGCGCGGTGCTGGCCGCGGTCAACGACTTCCGCCGGCGGCGCTGGGAGGCGCGCTACCATCCGCCCGCGACGGTCGAGGACGCGAAGGTGTCGGCGGTCAAGTCCTTCGCCATGAGCCTCGGCGTGACCGCCGGGCTCAGCGCGGTGGCCGCCGGCGAGCACCTGTTCGCCTCGGGGGTGAGCCGCGTGCTGGGCCGGGTGCTGCCCGGCTCCGAGCGCCTGTACCGGCCGGTGGGCCACGCCGCCGCCCTGGCGGTCATCGGTGGCGGCATCTACCAGCTGCTGCGCCGAACCGACCGCAGGATCGAGCAGGGCGCCGAGCGTGTCGAGGCGGCCTACGACGTCTCCCCGACCTCGCCGATGGTGAGCGGCGGGCCGGGCAGCATGGTCGCCTGGGCCACGCTCAGCCGGCAGGGCAGGCGCAACGTGTCCACGGTGCTGCGCCGGGAGGCGATCCAGGCGGTCATGGGCGAGCCGGCGGTCGAGCCCATCCGCGTGTTCGTGGGCCTGGAGAGCGCGCCCACCGAGCGGGAGCGGGTGGCGCTGGCCCTGGAGGAGCTGGAGCGGACGGGAGCGTTCGACCGGGAGCTGCTCATGGTGGTGTCGCCCACCGGGACCGGCTACGTGAACTACGTGGCGGTGGAGGCGGCCGAGTACATGACGCGCGGCAACATGGCCTCGGTGGCCATGCAGTACTCACTGCGGCCGTCGCCGCTGTCGCTGGACCGGGTGGCGGAGGGACGCCTGCACTACCGGATGCTGATCGACGCCATCCACGACGCCGTGCGGGAGCGGCCGGCGGCCAAGCGCCCACGGGTGGTGCTGTTCGGCGAGAGCCTGGGGGCGTGGACCAGCCAGGATGCGTTCGAGCACCGGGGGACGCAGGGCCTGCTCGACGCCGACATCGACCGGGCGATCTGGATCGGCACGCCCTACATGAGCAAGTGGAAGGAGGAGGTGCTGGGTGGCGACCGGCCGGACGTGGACCGCTCGCTGGTGGGCCGCTTCAACGACTTCGGTGAGCTCGAGGCGCTCGGCCCGAAGGCCCGCCAGCGGCTGCGCTACGTGATGATCACCCACGACAACGACGCCGTCGGCCGCTTCGGCCTGGATCTGCTCGCCCACGCGCCCGACTGGCTCGGCCCCGCGGCGACCCGTGCCGCCACGGTGCCGGGAGCCGAGCAGTGGAGGAGCCCGATCACGTTCGTCCAGACGCTGGTGGACATGAAGAACGCCGCCAACGTGATCCCCGGGCAGTTCGCGGCGAACGGCCACGACTACCGCGCCGATCTCGCCCGGTTCGTCCGCGAGGTGTACGCGCTCAAGGCGAGCGACGAGCAGCTCGCCGCCGTCGAGCAGGCCCTGCGCGCGTCCGAGCTCGAACGCAAGCGGCTGCTCGACGCGCACGCCCCGGCCAAGGGCACGAAGCCCGGCTGATTCCGCGCCGCGTCAGCGGCGCGGTGGGTACGCGGCGTCCTGGGAAGGCCCGCCGATCCCCTGCCGGTCCGGTGTGCTGGCTCGATCCAGGTCGACCGAGTCGGCGAAGCGCGTGGCGACGCTGCGGTTGAGTCTCCGGAGCTCCTCCTCGACCGCCGCACGGTACTCGGGGCGAACGCTCTCCTGGAGCCGCTCGAGCATCGCCCGGAGCCGCCGCATCACCTGCATGGCTCTGGCGCCGTACTCGCGGATCTCGGTCACCGCAAGCGTCAGGTAGTCCTCCCACCGTCGCGCCGGCATCACCAGCCGCACGGTGCCGTGCTCGTCTCGGAACTCGGCGCGGCCGTGCAGCTCCGTGGAGCCGATCCGCCGGAGGAGCTCCTCGAGGTGGTCGAGCACCTGGACCGCCGTGGTGGGATCGTTGATGGCCGCCGACAGGGCCCGGATCGCCACGTCGACCATGATGCGCATGGCGAACCCGGGATCCTGCTCGATCGTCCGCTCCGGCCCGAATGCGATCATCCTGCGCAGCCGTCGTTCGGAGCTGATGGAACCATGGGCATTGCCGACGACGGCGACGAGCGCTGCGCCGGCCGGCATGAAGTCGCCGATGGCGGCCGAGAAGACCAGCCGGCAGTCGTGCTGCCGGCCCCAGGTGACCAGGCCACGGCGGTCGACGGCCTGGACGGAGCCGGCTCGCCGGCTGTGCACCACGAACGCCGGATCGCCGTCCCCTACTGGCGGATCGCCGTCCGGCGACGGGGCCGCCACCCGATCCTCAGGCTCGCCCACCGGCGACGGGGTCGACAAGATGACGTCCCGTGCCGCGCCGGCCATCAGCGCCGCCACCGCGACGGGGCGCAGCCGGTGGACGAACCGGTCGAGGAAGAACAGGAACAGCACCAGGCCGACCACCACGAGGATGCTGGCCACGGTGACGCCGAGGCTCGGCACGGGGACCGACGCCACGCGGCGAAGCAGCGTGAAGGAGAAGGTCAGGGTGCCCGCCAGCACGGCCAGCACCGCTTTCAGCAGGTGGTCGCGATACCAGATCCGCATGTAGCGGGCGGAGAACGTGCCCGTGGACAGCTGGATCACCAGCACGCTGACGGTCACGACGAAGCCGATCAGGGAGACCATGGCGGCCACGATCGTGGTGAGCAGCGTGGTCGCGGTCGACGCCGAGTACTGCAAGCTCACCGGCACGGTGACGTACTGCTCCAGCCACTGGTCGACCAGCGCGACCACCGGCCCGAGCATGGCGCCGACGAGCGGCAGGAACCATAGGCTCTGCTTCAGGTACTGGCGGACGCGAAAGATGAAGCCCCAGGACACTGCTGTCCACCTTCTCTCATCGACCGTCGCGCCCGGAGCAGGGTCGTCAGAGCATCGTCCCGCAGCCGCACGCGCGCCCGCATCATCCGATCGGGATGATTGCGTTGGATACGGTTGCGGTTGTGACGAGGCGAGTGCAGCTCCGGCATCGAACGTTGAAGCGCGACATGCGGGGATCTGCGCTCCGGACGTGGATACGAGCAGTTCCTCACGCGTACGGCGGTGCTGGACCGCATGTGCGGGCCGTTGTGCGACGCGGTCCTGGCCACGACCGGCTCGGCCGAGGTGCTGGTGTCGCTGGAGCGGCTGAATCTGTTGGTGGTCCCGCTCGATCCGCGCCGCACCGACTCGAGCACCTGGACCAGTGGGGCGGCACCGAGGCCTACAACCACTATACGGTCGGTTGGGCGCATTCCCACTCCGCCTCGCTGGGCAGCGCCTTGCCCGCCCAGCGCGCATGGGCCAGCGCGTCGGGAGAGGCGACGTGGGTCACCGGGTGGCGCTCCCGGCCGCCGGCGCCGTTGCAGCCGCCCTCGAGCCGGGCCCGGCCGGCGGTCTGCTATGACCTGGGCGCCACATGCGGGTGGGGTTGTTGGAACGGACCGAGCAGCAGCAGCAGGTGCTGCCGGGTCGTGACCACCTCGAAGGCGGGCCCGTCGACGGCGGTGAAGGCCGCCACCACCGGCTGGTCGAGCCGGCGGAACCTGTGGGCCTCCTTGGCGGTCAGCTCCCGGATGCCACCGTCGGCCGCCCACAGCAGCGCCTC
>JBIOYL010000203.1:0-2285 GCA_044870185.1 Actinomycetes bacterium
GACGTGCTGGTCGCGGGCGGGGGACCGGCAGGCCTGGCCACCGCGCTGTTCGCCGCACGAGCCGGCCTCGACGTCACGGTCTGGGAGCCCCGTGCGGGCACCCTCGACAAGGCCTGCGGCGAGGGCCTGATGCCCGGCGCGGTCTCCGCGCTGCACTCCCTGGGCGTGGACCCGCCCGGGCAGCCGCTGACCGGCATCCGGTACGTCGCCGGTGCTCGCGCGGTCACCGCTGCGTTCCGGGCCGGACCCGGCCGCGGCGTGCGCCGTACGGCGCTCCACGGAGCCCTGCGCGCGGCCGTGGACGAGGTCGGCGTGCCGGTCGTGCAGCGCCGCGCCCGGGCGGTCCAGCAGCGTGCTGACGGCCTGACCGTCGACGGGGTCCGGGTGCGCTACCTGGTCGCGGCCGACGGCCTGCACTCACCGCTGCGCCGCAGCCTGGGCCTGGACCGGCCACCGGCGGCCCGGCGCCGGTACGGCCTGCGGCGGCACTTCTCGGTGGCCCCCTGGACGGGGCGGGTCGAGGTGCACTGGGCCGACGCCGCGGAGGCGTACGTGACGCCGGTGGCGCCCGACCAGGTCGGCGTCGCCCTGCTGACCTCCGCCCGCGGGACGTTCGAGGAGCACCTCGAGGAGTTCCCTGCGCTGGCCGAGCGGCTCGCCGGCACCGCCACCGGTGACGTGCTGGGCGCCGGACCGCTGCGGCAGCGGGCGCGGCGCAGGGTGGCCGGCCGGGTGCTGCTGGTCGGCGACGCGGCGGGCTACGTCGACGCGCTGACGGGCGAGGGGGTGACGCTGGCCGTGGCGCAGGCGAGGTCGGCCGTCGCCGCGCTGGCCGCGGACGACCCCGCGCGCTACGAGCGGGACTGGCGCCGGGTGACACGGCGCTACCGCATGCTCACCGGGGCCCTGCTGGGCGCGACGAGGCTGCCTTCGGTGCGGCAGCGCCTGGTCCCGGCCGCGGAGCGGCTGCCCGGCGTGTTCGACGCCGCCGTCGACGCGCTGGCCAGGCCGGCATGAGGGCCGAGCTGGTCGTCCTCCTGGACGACGCGGGACACGCCGTGGGCACCGCGGACAAGGCCACCGTCCACCACGGGGCGACGCCACTGCACCTGGCGTTCTCCTGCTACGTCTTCGACCGGGCGGGGAACCTGCTGCTCACCCAGCGCGCCTGGCAGAAGCCGACCTGGCCCGGCGTGTGGACGAACTCCGTGTGCGGGCACCCGGCGCCGGGGGAGGAGCTGGACGCCGCCGTGCGCCGGCGGGCCCGCGACGAGCTCGGCTTGTCATTGGCAGAGCTGCGGCTGGTGCTGCCGGCGTTCCGGTACGCCGCCACGATGGCCGACGGCGTGCGGGAGAACGAGATGTGCCCGGTGCTGGTCGCGGTCGCCGACGCCCCGCCGCGACCGGAGCCGTCCGAGGTCGCCGCGACCGCGTGGGTGCCGTGGGGGTCCTTCCGCGACGACGTGCTGGCCGGCACACGCGAGGTGTCGCCATGGTGCCACGACCAGGTCGCCCAGCTGAGCAGCATGGAGGCCGGTGCGGGCGGGCCGGCCGGCTTCGCCGAGGGCGACCCCGCCGCGCTTCCGCCGGCGCTTCGGCGGCGTACCGAGCCCTGACGATCCGGGCCAGAACTACGGCCGGTCACCGGCCATACTTCCGGCTACACTGTGGTGGCATGAGGTCGATCCCGCTGAGCCAGGCGAAGGACCAGCTCTCGGCGCTGGTCGACGAGGCGGCCAGCACGCACGAGATCGTGCAGATCACCAAGCACGGCCGTCCGGCGGCCGTGCTGATGTCGGCCGACGACCTGGAGTCGCTGCACGAGACCCTGTACTGGCTGCACCAGCCCGGCCTCCGCGAGGACCTGGCCGAGGGCGAGCGGGAGTACCACGCCGGCGAGACCGTCGGTGGTGACCAGCTGCGCGCCCGCTACGGCCTCCCGCCTCGGTGAGGGAGGGTCCACGCTCCGGCGAGCGTGCCGACGGTGAACAGCCCGACGGCGGCCAGCACTGGGCTGTCGAAGCGACGAGCCGTTTCGACCGCGACCTGGCCAGGCTGCCTCCACGAGTGGCGGCTGCCATCGCCGAGTTCGTCACGGCGGTCCTGCCGCGGAGCCCCGCGCGGATGAGCAAGCCGCTGAGGGGGGACCTCGAGGGGTACCGATCGGCTCGCCGTGGCGACTACCGGGTGATCCTGCGCCTCGACCTGACCGCCCGGACCGTCGTCCTTCACCGGGTCGCCCACCGGGCCCACGCGTACCGCCCCGGCCGAGGAGAATGACACCG
>JBIOYL010000204.1:0-8273 GCA_044870185.1 Actinomycetes bacterium
CGCCCCGGCACCTCACCAAACGCTTCGAGGGCGCCAGTGGCCGCGATGACCGCCACCGCGCGCAGCGCCAAGGCGGAGAAGCGGCGCACGGTGGCGGTGGTGGCCCGGCGGCCCAGGCTCACCAGCACCACGAGCCCGCCGACCCAGGCGGCCCCCGCCAGCAGGTGGGTGGTCTCCAGCGCCAGGAACCACCAGCGCGGGTGCAGGCCGGTGGCGTGCGCGCCGAGCGTGAGCGCCGCGACCGCGCCGGCGGCCAGGGCGAGCGCGGCCGTGCTGGGCCGCCGCCCGCGGCGGGCCCGGTGCCGCACCAGCAGGGCGGCCGCCACCACCAGGGCGAGGGGGATGCCGATGCGGGCGGCGGTGGCCGGCGAGGCGGCCACAAACGAGCCGATGGCGGTGGGGGCGAGCCCGCCGAGCAGGCCCCCGCCGCTGGCGGTGCCCGCGTCGGCGGCCAGCTCGCCTACCAGCCCGACGACGGCGAGGCCGGCAGCGATCAGCGCCAGCCGGCCGTAGGCGGGCTCGCCTGGGCCGATCGGGCCGGCCCGCCCCCACACGGCCAGCGTGGCCAGCAGTATCCCGGCGAGCGTGAGCACTCCGGTGACCGTGAGCCAGCGGGCGGCGGCCTGCCCGGGCGGTGGCAGCTGGGGCGGCCCTGGGGACGAGGGCCCGATGCTGCCGGCGCCGACGGCGAAGGCGAACGAGCCGGCCTCCACGTGCCCGTCGTCGACCGAGACGATCCGCCAGACGGCGGTGTAGGTGCCGTCGCCCAGGCCGGGCAGCGCGGCGGTCAGGACGTCCGGGTGGCCTGGAGGATAGCGGACGGGCCCCAGCCGCACCTGGCCGCGGGCGCCCCGGAGGGTGAGCCCCTGCCCTAGCGGGCGGACCGGCTCGGAGAAGACCACCCGCAGCTCCGGTGGCGGGCGCGGCAGGATCGCGCCGGCCGCCGGGTTGGTGGCGACCACCAGCGCGTGGGCGGCGGCGGGCTGCGCGGCCAGCCAGCCGACCGCGACCCAGGCCACGGCGGCGGCCAGCACCCACCGCTGACGCCCCATCCCGTGCCTCCTCGCACGTAAGCCCAGCCACCAGGACAACCCGCCGGGGCGGCGCACCGTTCCCGGGTCCCAGCCCGATTCTCCTACAAACGATAGGAGTTGGAATGTGGCGGTAGGTACTGGTCATCGGGCGCACGTGCAGCGATCTCAGGCGCTCTTCTGACGACGGGCGGCCACCAGATAGCCGCGTGGGTAGCCAGGAACGTCGCGCGGCACAACCGGGTAGGGCCAGCGGCCGAAGTTCGCCCCGTCCTCTCCGTACTGGACGACGCTGGCCTGCCAGCCATACCCGGCCAACAGACCCTCGGGGTCGTCGGTCCCGAACCGATAGGGCGTGCCCACGTCGGCCAGGGACCGCAGCCGGTCCTGCATCCAGGGGTGCTGAAGGAGCGACTCGCCAGCCACGTCCACAAGCAGCCAGGAACCGAGCGCTGCGAGGCGAGCGAGGTCGGCAAGGAGCCACTGGACGACACGCTGGTCGAGGTAGACGAGCAACGCCTCCGCGACCCAGACAGCCGGCCTGGTCTGCTGGAAGCCGGCCGCCCGCAACGCCTGCGTCCAGTCGCCCCGCAGGTCAACGCCCACGGTCACGCGTCGGCAGCGCGGCTGCACCCGTGCGGTGTCCATCCGCGCCTGCTTGAGCGCGAGCAGCTCAGGCAGGTCCAGCTCGTACACCGTCGTTCCTTGCGGCCAGGCCAGCCGGAACGCTCTGGTGTCCATCCCGGCTGCCACGATGACGACCTAGTCGATGTGCTGCTCGTCGGTGACCCGCCCGATGGTGTCGTCCAGGAAGCGGGTGCGGATGGCGACGCTGGCATCCTCGGCCGACCGCGCCGCCCCGCCCGCTACGGAATCGGACGCGTCGGCGCCCTCCTCACCGGCCAGGATGGCCGCCAGGGGGTCGTCGAACAACCGATCGGCTCGGCGGCTCTCGCGGGCTCGAGCCGCTGCCGTCGTCTGCGCGGTCAGCGCGATCGGGTCCACGTCATCATCACTCCCGCATCGTCAGACGGCCTGGTCAGGCTCCCCTCGTCCGGCGCGCGTTCGTGGACGCTGGTCGCCGCGCTGCCCGCGTGGCGGCGAGTGGGTCATGGTCGGGCCAGCAGCGGCCGAAGCGCCGCGCGAACCTGGGCGGCCACGACCGGGCCCTCGAAGCGAGCGCGGACGATGCCGTGGCGGTCGATCACGATCGTCCACGGCTCGGTCTGGAAGCCCCACGCGCGGAAGGCGGGGGCCGGCTTGGTCGCGTCCCGGGTGGGATAGATCTCGACGTGGAGGAAGTTGGCCCGCTGCTTGCCGGTCGCCTGGTAGGCGACCAGCACCTCGTCGACCACCGGCCCGCACATGCGGCTGGTGCACAGCAGCGGGGTGGCAAACACCACAACCGTGGGCTTGCCGTTGCCGAGCGCGTGGTCTAGGGACAGGTAGTGCATCGGGTCGGGCGGGGTGCGGGTGCAGATCCGCCGCAACGCCGCCGCGGTGCTGGCTGTCGGCGTGGCGACCGAGCGGGCTTTGGTGCCGACCTGGGCCGGGACGGGGCCGGCGACGACGGGCACGGCCCCCTCGCCCGCTGCCCGTCCTGACGGGGTCTGGGTGGTGGCCACGACGATCCAGTTGCCCGGGGTGGGGAAGTCGACTTCGGCGGTGTAGAAGCCGGTGAGCGCCGACCGGGGGGCGTTGTCCTTGGTGCGCTCGTAGGCGGTAAGCGCCGACCAGCCCGCAGGATAGGGTCCCTGCGCCTTGGCCGTCTCCTGGATGCCCACCCACACCTGCGGGGTGCCGCCGGTCACCAGCTTGTTGTCGGGGGTGCTGAGCCCGAAGGTGAGCAGGTTCCGGCCCACCACCAGCTGGCTCTGCGCCCCCAGGAACGACAGCTGTTGGACGTTCTGTTTGAGGGCGGCCAGGGAGCCGGCGGGGGCGGCAGCTCCGCCAGCTGGCTTGGATGGTTGCCGGCTGCAGGCCGCCGCCAGCGCGGCCAGGCCAAGCGCGACAGCGCCCGCGCCCGTGCCGCGCAGCAGCTCCCGACGCGACAGCCGGTGGGCGAGCAGCTGCGCCAACGCCTGGTCTTCCGCCTGGGTCACTGAGCTTGTCCCAACGTGGCTAGGTGAGCGGGCAGATGGGCATGCCGGCCACTCGGAGCAGCGGGGCGCTCACGGCGACGAGCTCGGCCAGCAGCGGCCCGACGACGACCAGGCTGGCGAGCAGCAGCGCGCCCCGCGGGCCGGGGGTGGCCGGCGTGGTGAGCCGGCGGATCCGCTCGCTGGTGTTGGCGGCGGCCGCGCTCAACCCCAGCGCCGGCACCGGGGCCGCCGCGAGCTTGGCGATCGCCGCCGCGACCTCGGCCGGGCCGTAGCGGCACACGGCGGCGTCGTCCGCGGCGAGCTCGACCAGGCGGGCGACTGCGGCCCGGGCGGCTCGGGCGGCCGGCAGCCAGGGGAACCCGACGCGCAGGACCTCGGCGGCCAACAGCAGGGCGTGGTGGCGGCGGGCCTGGTGGGCGCGCTCGTGGGCCAGCACGGCCGCGAGCTGGCCGGCGTCCAGCCGCGCCAGGGTGGCGGTGGTGAGCACGACCGGGCCAGGCCGGCCGGGCAGGCAGTAGGCCAGCGGCACCGGGTGGTCCAGGACGGTGACGCCGGGCAGGCCGGGCTGCCCGCGGCCGGCCAGCGCAAGCAGCTGGCGATGCTCGCGGGCGGCCCGCCAGGTGCGGGTACCGACAACCGCGCCGCCGCCCAGCAGCCCGCCCACGACTACGGTGAGCAGCAGCAAGCCGAGCAGGGGGCCGGGCGCGCCCGCGGGGGCGTGCAGGGCGTGGCGTAGCGCCATCGAGCAGGTCGCCAGCAGCTCGGCCAGGTCGATCGCCAGCCGGCTGGAGCCCACGATCAGCAGCAGCCCGGCAAACACCAGGGCCGACAGCGTGCCGGCGGCCGCGGTCAGCCACAGGCAGGCGGCCGGCTGCGGCGCGCGGTCCAGGCGGGAAAGCCGGGCCAACAGCACAGGGGCTGCCACCCCGAGCACGGCACCGGACAGCAGCACCGCGACCGGCGGGTTCATTCCGTGCCTTGCCCGGTGGGGTCGCGGTCGGTCTGCAGGGCGGTGCGTAGCTTGTCGGTCTGGTTGGGGGGCAGCTGCTCGACGAAGTGCAGCAGGACGGCGGCCGGGTTGTCGGTGGCGCCCAGCATCCTGGCCATGAGCTTGGCGGTGTAGGCCTCGCGGGACTCGACCGGCCGGTAGGTGTGCGCCCTGCCAGTGGCCTGCTTGGCGAGCAGGCCCTTGCGGACCAGCCGGTCCATCACCGTCAGCACGGTGGTGTAGGCGACCCGCCGCGACCGAGTCAGCTCGTCGACGACCTCCCGGCCGGTCACCGGCCCCTCATGCGCCCAGACGACCTCCATGATCGCCTGCTCGAGCTCGCCGAACCCACGTCGCGGCACGCGCCCACCCTTCATCATCGCCTCCTATCAGCCGGGCGCCGTCACGATACTGGGTCCCTGGGCGCCGAGGGTCCGGGGTGGGGCTGTGGCGTAGGCTGGCCGTTCGGCACATCGGGCCGCTGCCGCTCGGCGCGGAGGGCGGCTAGCTCTCGCTCCAGCTCAGCGATGCGGTCAGCCGCGCTGCCCGTTGCTTGCCCCGCCCGCCCAGCGGAACGGTCCATCCGCCGCATCCCCGCCATGCACAGCAGCATGAGCAGCGGGCAGGCGAGGGCGGGCAGGTAGGGCAGCAGCCGCGACATGTCAGTCCTCCGCGCGATGCGCCATCGGAAATCGTGCCTCTTACAAGGAGTCGTAGTATAACTCCTACCTGATGTCAGAGAAAGCTGCCGACAACGGCCGCCGCAAGCCACCGGAGGCCAGCGGCGTCCGGGCGCGCCGGCTGGTGCCGCGGCTGGTGCTCGCCGCCCTGCTGCTGGTAGTCGTCGCCGGCGCGGTGCGGGTCATCGCCCATCGGGTCCACCCGGCGGGCGACGGGGGGTTGACGGTCGCCGACCGCCTGGCGGTCGACAGCAACGTGCGCCACCGGGTGGTGGAGTTCCACGGCACCCTGCTGGCCGACGGCCGCCCCTGGTCGTCGCTTGAGGCCCGCGGGCAGGTGCTGGTGGTCAACTTCTGGGCCTCCTGGTGCGGCCCCTGCCGGGCCGAGCAGCCGGGCCTGTCCCAGGTCGCCCGCGACTACCACGACCGGGGGGTGCGGTTTGTCGGCGTCAACATCCAGGACGCCAAGACCGCGGCCAGGGCCTACGTCGAGGAGTTCCGCATCCCCTACCCGTCGCTGTTCGACCCTCCGGCGCTGACGGCCACCAGGCTGCAGGCGGTGGCGCTGCCCACCACCTTCATCCTGGACCGCGACGGGGTGGTCGCCTTCCAGCTCACCGGCAAGACCACCCCACAACTCCTGGCCGCGCGGCTGGACGCCCTGCTGGGCCGCGGGGGACGGTGGTCGGGGTGAGCGGCTGGCTGCTGGCCGTGGCGGCGTTCGTCGCCGGACTGATCGGGTTCTCCTCGCCGTGCTGCCTGCCGCTGCTGCCCGGCTACGTCGCCTACGTCGCCGGCGACGGCCAGGTCGCGCGGACCGGCCGGACGATGACCGCAGCGGCGCTGTTCGCCCTCGGGTTCGCCGCCACCTTCACCGCGCTGGGCGCCAGCGCTTCCTGGGTCGGGGCGGCGCTGCTGGCCAGCCGACCAAACCTGATTCGCGGCGCCGGGCTGCTGGTCGCCACGGTCGGGGTCATGACCGTGCTGGGCGCCGAGCCGCGCCTGCTCGCCCGGGAGCGCCGCCTGGTCAGGTTGCACCGCATCCCCAGGGGGCCGGCGTTCGCCGCGCCGCTGGGGGCGGCGTTCGCGCTTGGCTGGACGCCGTGCATCGGGCCGGTGCTGGGTGGCCTGCTGGCCGTGGCGGCCGCCGGCGGCAGCGCCGCGGCCGGCGCGGCACTGCTGGCCGTCTACGCGGCCGGGTTGGCCGTGCCGTTTTTGCTGCTGGCCTTTGCGGTCAGCCGCGGCCACCGGGGGATCGGGCTGCTGCGCCGCCACCATCGGCCGCTGGCCTGGCTGGGCGGGGCGCTGCTGGTCGCGATGGGCCTGGCGATGGTGGCCGGCTGGTGGACGCGCCTGTTCGGCCCGCTGATCGGTCTGTTCAGCCGCTCCGGATGGCCCCCGATCTGAAAGGCTCCAGCATGCCGATGCCCACCCCTCCGCGTTCCGTCGCCCTGCTCGGGGTGACGCTGCTACTGGCCGGCTGCGCCGCCGCATCATCGCCCGCGCCCAGCCGCGCGCCCGAGCCGACCGCCCCGGCGGTCGCCAAGGAGGCGCTGCGGGTCCGCATGGAGGGGTTCGCCGGCGGCCCCGGCTTCGCGCTGCCGGACGACCTGGGCGTCCGGCCGCTGGTGCTGAACGTGTGGGCGTCCTGGTGCGACCCCTGCCGGAAGGAGATGCCCGCCTTCCAGGCCGTGTACCGGCAGGTCGGCGACCGGGTCGGGTTCCTCGGCTTGGACCAGACCGACCAGGTCGACGCCGCCCGCCGGTTCGTCGCCGAGACCGGCGTCACCTACCGGCTGGCCGCCGACCCCCACGGGGCGGCAGCCGCCAAGCTCGGCGTGGTCGGCCTGCCGACCACTCTGTTCGTCGGCGCCGACGGGGTGTTGCGCGGCCGCCGCGTCGGCGCCATCGGCGCCGACCAGCTGCGCGCCGCGATCCGCACCTACTTCGGGGTGAGCGTCCCGTGACCGCCGGCCAGGCTAGTTCCCGCTCTGGAGGCACTGGTGGCCCCCTCCACGTCCAGACCGTCGCCCAAGCCGAAGCAGAAGCCACCCACCAGGCCCGTGGGTGCGGGACGGCCGCGGCGGCGGCTCAGCGCCACCGAGCGGGCGGCGAGCAACCGCCGCCGGTGTCGGCGCACCCTCGCATCGGTGACCGCCGCCCTGCTGGTCGTCGCGGTCGCCGTCGGTTTCGTCGTGCAGCGCTCCAGGTCTCAGGCCAACGAGGTGCGGGCGCTGGGGTGCAGGCCTTCCCCAACCAGGGCCAACAGCCCCTGCAGCGCGGACAGGACTTCACCAGGTACAACTCCACCCCGCCGACCTCCGGGCCGCACGACCCGACCCCGGCGCCCTGCGGCGTGTCCAGCCAGCCGATCCCCAACACTGTGCAGGTCCACGACTTAGAGCACGGCGTGGTCGTGGTTCAGTACTGCCCGGATCTTGATCCCGGGCAGGTCGGTGCGCTGCAGGCCCTGGGCCGCTCCTACCCCTCCCACGTGGTCGTGGCGCCCTACCCGGGGCTGCCCGAGCCGGTCGCGGCCACCGCCTGGACCAAGCTGCTGACCCTCGGCCGCGCCGATGTGGGCAAGCTGCGCACCTTCATCGGCCTGTTCCGCCAGCGCGGCCCGGAGGTGGGCGTGCCATGCCCCAGCGGCTGACGCGGTCCTACCGGCCATCGGGCAGGTGGTGGCGGTGGGCGGCGGCGGGCCGCACCCGGCTGTTCCTGGGCGGCGACCCGTTCTGCTACAGGGCCGGCCATCGAAACGCAAGGTGCGCCGGGAGCTCCACCGACGCCGATCAGCGAGGATGAGGTGAAGGCGCATGGTCAGGAACCGTCCCGGCCGGGCTGCCGCCAGACGCTGGCGTCGGCGGGCCGGCTGGCCGCTGGTCGCACTCGGCGTGCTGCTGTTTGTGTACGGCTACCTCGGCGCGACGACCGGTCTGGTGTCGCTGCCGTTCGACCGCCACCACGTGGGCTCGCAGATCATCGGCCTGCTGCTGGTGGTGCTGGGGTTGCGGTGGGCTACCTGGGAGTAGGGCGGCCAGATGACACCGAAACCGCCTCAAAGGGAGGAATTGATGCTTGACGCCACGCTCGCCAGCCTGTCCGACACGCCCGCCTACCTGGCCGTGATCGCCTACCTACTCGCCGCGGTGCTGTTCGGCTTCGAGCTCGCCTACGCGGTCCGCTGGGTGGGGCTGGCCGGCGTGGCGGTGACCGTCGCCGGCCTGGCCGCCAACATCGCCACGTCGCTGGCCAGGGGCCTGACGGCGCAGCGGGTGCCGTGGGGCAACATGTACGAGTTCTCGGTGGTCATGGGGATCCTCACTCTGTGGATCATCGGGCTACACTTCTACGCCGGCGTGTGAGCGTCCCGGAAGTCACCGTCATGCAGCCACTGCCTCGTCGCCGGTTCCTGGTCGCCGCCGGCGCGACCCTGGTGGGGCTTGCCGCCGGCGCGTGCACCGACCGT
>JBIOYL010000205.1:0-4265 GCA_044870185.1 Actinomycetes bacterium
CCACACCCACTCCAGCGCGCCGAGTTGCCAGCCGTCGCCGTGCTTGACGTACACCAGGATCGGCGGCTTGGTCACGTCGAAGCCGTCGACCTTGGGGTTGAGGTAGTGGTACCCCATGTTCGGCATCATCTTCGTGATGATCTGGTACCCGGCGGCCTGCGCGGCCGGCAGATCGTTGACGTATTTCGCGGTCGCCGCCCGCGCGTCGGCGAGCTTGCGGGCCAGATCCGGGGTCACCGGGGCGGCCGACGTGGACGGCGACGCGGAGTGGCCGTTCGATGTCGACGGCGGTGTCGACTCGGAACAGCCGGTCGTACCGAGGACGGCCAGCGCCGCCGCCACGACCAGGGTGGTGCGCAGCATGACGACTCCTGTCAGCGGTAGAAGTACGGGTCGAGGACGCGGACCTCGGTGATCCGGTTGACCGGCAGGCCGTTGGCCTGAGCCGCCTGCCGGATCGCCTCCGGGCTCGGGCCGTCGTAGATGCAGTACGTGGTCTCCTTGTCCAGGCTCACGTACGAGTGCACCCAGGTGACGCCGAGCTGGGCGTTGCCGTCGACCACGCCAAGGGCGACCTTCGCGCCGTTCTCGTCGACCGGGATAGCCAGGCCGTCGGGAAATGAACGTTCGACTAGGTATCGAGGCATCTGTGCTCCTTCGCCGTTGCGGTTGCGAAGAAGCGTCGCCCGCCGACCCGGCCGCCCGGATCGGGAGCAGTTCCCTACCTTGGGCCGGGCGGCTCCCCATTTTCGACGCGGCTGGCCCACTGCGCCGCCTCGCGCCGCGAGCCCACACCCAGCTTGCTGAGGATCGCCGAGATGTGGTGGTCGACGGTCTTCGGTGAGATGTGCAGCCGGGCGGCGATGTCCACGTTGCGCAGCCCGGCCGGCAGCAATGTGAGCACCTCGACCTCCCGCGCGGTCAGCCGGGCCGGATTGTCCAGAGTGGACCGTCGCGGCCGGCGCGGCAGCCGGCGCAGGCCCAGCTCGCGCAGCCGCCGGCTGACCTGCTCGACCGCCGGCCAGGCGCCCAGATCGCTCAGCTCGGCCAGGGCGGTCATCAGATCTTCCGGTTCGTCGGTCTCGGCCAGGGCGATCGCGGCCTCGTAGGGGCAGCCCAGCTCGAGCCAGGCCGTCGCGGCCCGCCGGGGCTGGCCTTCGATCTGCATCGCGTACGGCGGTGCGGCCCCGGCCGGCGGCTCGGTGAGAGTACCGACCCGCCACCGCCAGTAGGCCAGCTCGCCGATCGCCCAGGTGTGGCCCACCTTCACCGCCAGCGCGTACGAGTCGGCCACCAGGCTCTCGATCTCGTCGGGCCGCCCGGCCAGCCAGGCCGCCTCGGCCCGCGCGGCGGCCACCGGCCACAGCCGTTGCAGGTCCCCGGTTTGCCGGGCCAGCTCCCACGCCCAATCCAGCAAGGATCCCGGGTCGGGGTCGCCGCGCCGTACCCGCAGCCGTCCCAGCACGGTCAGCCCGACGCGGGCGGCCATCGGTACCCGGATCTCGGCCGGCAGGCGACCACCGGGCCGTACCCCGAGAGCCTCGGTGGCCAGGTCGGTGGCGACCGCCCAGAGGCCCTGCTCGAAATGGGTGCGGGCCAGCCAGGCCAGGCAGTAGAGCCGGTACGTGTCGAGGTCGCGCTCCTTGGCGAAGGCGATCGCCTTCCGCAGCCACGGATCGGCCACGGCGTACCGGCGCACCTCCCCGGCCCCGGAGCCGTAGTTGGTCAGGCCGGCCGCGAACACCGGGTCGTTGCCGGACTCCCGGGCCACGGCCAGGGACCGGTCCAGCGTCGCCCCCGCCGCTTCCGGGTCCACGAACCACTGCACGGACCCGACCGAGTTGAGCGCCCGGGCCAGCGTCTCGAGCTCGTGGTAGGTCTCGGCGAGCCCGATCGCGGTACGGCCGGCGCTGAGCGCGCCGTCGAAGTCGCGGGCGAGCATGCGCAGCATCGCCACCGAGGCGTAGGCCGCCGCGATCCCCGGCCCCGGTGGCAGGCCGCCCAGCGTGTCGATGGCCGCCTGGGCGGCGGCCCGCGCCTCGACGAGTTGCCCGGCGTTCCACAGGTACGAGGACCGGCGGCCGAGCGAGGTGCCGATGCGCTCCCGGTCACCGGTCGCCCGCCACAGTTCCAGCGCCCGGGTCGAGGCGTCCAGCGCCTCCGGGATCTCGCCGGTCCACGCGTACTCGGCGGCCAGCGTCTCCCACAGCTCGGCCCGCTCGGCCGGCGGCAGGTGGTCGGCGAAGCGCAGCGCGCGAGCGTAGTGCGCCGCGGCCGCCCGGTGCGCGCCGACTCCGGCCGCGCGTTCGGCGGCCGCGGGCGCGTGGGCCAGGACCGCCGGGCCGTCCCCGGCCTCCTCGGCGTGGTAGGCCAGCCGGGCCGGGTCGGTGTCGGGCTGCCCGGTCAGCCAGTCCAGTACCCGGGCGTGCAGCCGTACCCGTTGCGCCTCCGGCGCCGCCCGCTCGACGGCGACCCGGGCCAGCTCGTGCCGGAACCGCACGGTACGCCCGTCCGTGGACAGGATGCCGGCTTGGCCGCACTCGTCCAGCGCGGTGCGGTCCTGGTCGGGCTCGGCGGTGGCCCACAGCAGCGGCAGCTCGACCCGGTCCGGCACCATCGCGGCCGCGTCGAGCAGGTCCCGGGCGGCCGGGCTGAGCCGGGCGACCCGGGCCAGCACGGCGTCGCGGACCGTACCCGGCACCGCCCGGTCCGGCTCGGCGAGCACTTCGCTGACGAAGAACGGGTTGCCGTTGGTGGTGGCGTAGAGCTGGTCGGCGTCCAGGTGATGCGGCTCGGCCAGCCGGGCGACGGCGGCCGGCGACAGCGGCGGGATGGTCAGCCGGTGCACCGCGCGGGCGGTGGCCAGATCGCCCAGCACCACCCGCAGCGGATGGTCCCGGCCGATCTCGTCGTCCCGGAACGTGACCACCACGACGCCCTCGGTCTCGGCCAGCCGCCGGCCGAGGAAGAGCAGCAGGTCGAGGGTCGCGTCGTCGGCCCAGTGCACATCCTCGATCACGACCAACGCCGGCTGGTCACCCCGCGCCGACCGGCCGCCACGAGCCTCCGCCGGCCGGCCGCCACGAGCCTCCGCCAACGCGCCGCCACGAGCCTCAGACGGCCGCCCGCCCGCATGGCCCGGAGCCGGCGCGGGCGCCCCCGCGAGCAGGTCGAGCATGGCGGTGAACACCGCGTGCCGGGGCGCGTCGGCGGCCACCAGCCGGGCCAGTTCGCCACCGGCGGTGCGGGCGATGTCACGCAGCGGGCCGAGCGGGCGCGGGGTACGCAGCGCCTCGCAGACGCCCCACAGCACCCGGGCGTCGCCGGCGTGGTCGGCACTGAACCGGCGGACCAGCGCACTCTTACCGATCCCGGCCTCGCCCATGACCAGCACCAGGGAGCCGCGTCCGGCCCGCGCCTCGGCCAGCCGCTCGGCCAGCGTGGCGAGGAGCTCGTCCCGCTCCTCCAGCTCCATGCTCGCGATGCTATTGGCCGCCGGCTCGCCGGTACCCGGGCCTGTCGGCTATTCGCCCTGGTACTGCTCCATCGGCCCGTCCCAGGTGGACGGCAGGGGTACCGCGACCGCCGGGTTGACCCGCCGGACGACCTCGTCGAGGGCGATCTCGGCGTCGCCGACCCAGAGGTGCTTGGCGCCCGGGATGCCGACCACCTCGGCCTGGGGTACCGCGGCGAACCGCTCCCGCGCCTCGGCCGGCCGCAGGTAGTCGTCGAACTCCGGGACGAGCGCCACCACCGGCTTACCCGACGCCGCCCAGACCCGCAGATCGTCCACAGTGGACGAGCGCAGCGGCGGCGAGAGCAGGATCGCCCCGATGATCGACGGATCGCAGCCGTACTTCACCGCCAGGTCGGTGCCGAACGACCAGCCCAGCAGCCAGCTCGACGGCAGCTCGGCGAACTCGGCGTACTCGATCGCCGCGGCCACGTCGAACCGCTCACCGATCCCGTTGTCGAACGCGCCCCCACTGGTACCGCGAGGGCTGGACGTGCCGCGGGTGTTGAACCGCAGCACCGCCAGGTCGGCCAACGCCGGCAGCCGCCAGGCGGCCTTGCGGATGACGTGGCTGTCCATCATGCCGCCGTGGGTGGGCAGCGGGTGCAGGCAGACCAGGGTGGCCACCGGGTCGCGGTCGACCGGCCGGGCCAGCTCGCCGACGAGGGTGAGCCCGTCGGCCGTGTGGAGTTCGATGGGCTCCCGCCGCGCCGGCAGGATCGAGTTCGCCCGGATCTCCACCCGTCGAGCC
>JBIOYL010000206.1:0-4243 GCA_044870185.1 Actinomycetes bacterium
AGGGCTACGCGCTGGCCGCCAGCGAGCTGCGCGCCGTCCTGGCGGCCGCCGGCCCGGCGGCCGCCCCGGTCGGGGTGGGCGCCTGCGCCGCCTAGCCCACCGGGCCAGCCGGCCCGGGCGGCGGCGCTTCAGCCCACGCGCCTGGCGGCCTGCTCGAGGAGGGTGGCGCAGAGCTGGCGCAGCGTCTCCAGCATGGCCAGGACGGCCGGCGGTCGCGGATCCGCACGCCGTCGCCGCAGCGCCTCAGGCTGGCTCAGGCGGGTCGGCGAAGCCGCTGCCGCGGGCCATGGCCCGCAGGTCGAGCGCCTCGTCGAGCACGGCCGCGTCGACCCCGCGCGCCAACGCCACCTCACGCAGCGAGCGGCCCGAGCTGGCCGCCTCCTTGGCGATCGCGGCCGCCTCGTCGTAGCCCACCACCGGGTTCAGGGCGGTCACGGTGACCAGCGTGGCCTCGACCAGCTCCCGGGCCCGCTCGGTGTTGGCCGTGATGCCGTCGACGCACTTGACGGCGAACTGGCGGCAGGCGGCGGCCAGGTAGGTGATCGACTGCAGCAGGTTGCGGGCCATGAGCGGAATGTAGACGTTGAGCTCGAACGCGCCCGACAGGCCGCCGACGGTGATGGCGGCGTCGTTGCCGATCACCTGGGCGCTCACCTGCGCCAGGACCTCGCTCATGACCGGGTTCACCTTGCCCGGCATGATCGAGGAGCCCTTCTGCAGCTCGGGCAGGATGATCTCGCCGAGGCCGGCCCGGGGTCCCGAGCCCATCCAACGGATGTCGTTGGCGATCTTGGTGCAGCTCACCGCGACCGTCTTCAGCGCCCCGCTGGTGTGGACGAGGGCGTCGCGGGCGCCCTGCGCCTCGAAGGGATGGGCGGGCGGCGCCAGCTCCAGGCCGGTGGCGGCGGCCAGCCGCCGGCGCACCCGGGCGGCGAACTCGGGGTGTGCGTTCAGCCCGGTGCCGACCGCCGTGCCGCCGAGCGGCAGCTTGCCGAGCCCCGGCAGGGTGCCGGCCACCCGGTCGATGCCCTCCTGGATCTGGGCCGCGTAGCCGGCGAACTCGTGGCCGAGCGTGACCGGCACGGCGTCCATCAGGTGGGTCCGCCCGGGCTTGACGACGTCGGCGAACTCGCGCGCCTTGGCGGCCAGGGCGGCGCGCAGCGTCTCGAGGGCCGGCAGCAGGTCGTGGACACAGGCGTCGAGCGCGGCCAGGTGCACGGCGGTCGGGAAGGCGTCGTTGGACGACTGGCCCAGGTTGACGTGGTCGTTGGGATGGGCGTCGCCGGCCAGCGTGGCGATCACCTCGTTGACGTTCATGTTGGTGGAGGTGCCCGAGCCGGTCTGGAACACGTCGATCGGGAAGTGGTCGTCGTGCTGGCCGGCCGCGACCGCTTCGGCGGCGGTGGCGATGCGCTCGGCCAGGTCGGGGTCGAGGGCGCCGAGCTCGGCGTTCACCCGGGCCGCCTCCGCCTTGATCCTGGCCAGCATGTGGATCACCGGCGGCGGCACGCGCTCGCCGGAGATGGGGAAGTTCCGGATCGCCTTGTCGGTCTCGCCCTTCCATAGCTGCACCATCGTTGGCCCTCCGCCGTTGGTCGTCGCGCCGTCCGGTTGCGGTCGAGACGATGCTACCCACCGGGCGCGGTGCCCGCCTTGACGGCGGCGCTTGGATCGGGTGCCGCCGACGCCGGCGCGGCCGGGGTGAGTTCGCGGTGCGCCTGCTCGGCGGGCAGCCAGACGACGAAGCGGGCGCCCGGACCGCCGGCTTCCACCGACGGGCTGCCGTCGTCGACCGTGACCGCCGGGCCGGCATCGTCGACCGTGACCTCGCCGCCGTGGGCACGCGCGATCTCCCGCACGATCGCCAGCCCGAGGCCGGCGCCGCCCAGCTCCCGGCTGCGCGCGTCGTCCAGCCGGGTGAAGCGCTCGAACACCCGCTGGCGGTCGGCGGGCGGCACGCCAGGGCCGTCGTCGGCGACCGCCAGCACCGCCAGGGCGCCCTCGGCGCGGACCGAGACCTCGACCCTGGTGGCCGCGTAGCGCAGCGCGTTGTCGAGCAGGTTCTGCACGACACGGGCGAGCCCGTCGGGGTCGCCTCGCACCCGCACGCCCGCCGCGGCGCGGACCTCCACCGGCACCGCCGGCGCGGGCAGGCGGCGCACCACCGCCCGCACCAGGTCGCCGAGGTCGACCTGCTTGCGCCGGGGCGGCGCCTGGCCCTCGTCGAGCCGGGCCAGCGCCAGCAGGTCCTCGGCCATGCGGCCAAGCCGCAGGGCGTCCTGCAGGACGGCGTCCGCCGTGGCCGGCCAGTCCGCCAGCTCCGGATGGCACAGGGCCACCTCGAGCTGGGTCCGCATGCTCGCCAGGGGGCTGCGCAGCTCGTGGGCGGCGTCGGCCACGAAGGCGCGCTGGTGGCGCCCGGCCTCCTCCAGCCGGTCGAGCATGCGGTTCAGGGTGACGCCGAGCCGCCACACCTCGTCCCGGGCGGCGGGCAGGGGCAGGCGCCTGGACGCGCCCGTGCCGGTGATCTCCTCGGCGCCGCGGCGCAGCGCGCTGACCGGCCGGAAGGTCGAGCCGACCGTCACCCAGGTGGTGGCGGCGAGCAGGGTGAGCAGCACGGGCACGCCGACGACCATGGCGGCCGCGACCACGTGGACGCTGTCGGCGACGTTGGTGACCGAGACGGCGGCGACGACGGTGACCGGGGCGCGGGCCGGGCCCGCCGGCCAGGCGACGACCCGTAGCGGCGCCCCCTCGCCGATCCGGTCGCCACGCAGGAAGCGCGGTGCACGGTCGGCGCGGGCCGCGGCCAGCTCCGCGGGCGGCAGCAGCGGCACGGCCCGGTCGGCGCCGGCCGAGGCGGCCGTGACCCGGCCGGCCTCGTCGACCACCTGGACCAGGACGGTGCCGGCGCCGGCGACCGGGATGGTGGCGGGCAGGCGGTCCTCGTCCACCAGGGCGGCGACGTCCTGGGCCCGCTGTCTGGCGGTGTCGTCCAGCGACCGCAGCAGCGATGCCTGCAGGCTTCCGACGAGCAGGAGCGCGCCGGCGACCAGCCCGCCGGCCACCACCAGGGTGGCCAGGACGGTCAGCCGGGCCCGCAGGCTCAGCCGCCGCCACCAGGCGCGCGGGCCGCGCCCGGCCGGACGCCCGGCCACCCCTGCCGGCCAGGCGCGCGGGCGGCGCCCGCCCGCACGCTCAGCCACCGGTCCCGACCAGCCGGTAGCCGGCGCCGCGGACCGTCTCCAGCGTCCGGCGGCCGAACGGCGCGTCGATCTTGCGGCGCAGGTAGCCGACGTACACCTCGACCACGTTGGGGTCGCCGTCGTAGTGGGCGTCCCACACGTGCTCGAGGATGTCGGGCTTGGACACCACCTCGTCGCGGTGGCGCATCAGGTACTCGAGCAGGGCGAACTCCCTGGGAGTGAGGTCGACGTCGGTGCCGGCCCGGCGGACCTGCCGCCGGGCCGGGTCCAGGCTCAAGTCGCCGGCCTGGAGCACGGCCGGGCGTTGCCGCGCGCCGCGGCGCAGCAGCGCCCGCAGCCGGGCGACCAGGACGACGTACGAGAACGGCTTGGTGAGGTAGTCGTCGGCGCCCACGTCCAAGCCCTCGGCCTGGTCGTACTCGCCGTCCTTGGCGCTCAGCATGAGCACCGGCACCCAGTTGCCGGCCGCGCGCAGGCGCTGGCAGACGCGGTAGCCGTTGAGCTTGGGCAGCATCACGTCCAGGACGACGACGTCGTAGTCGCGCTCGCCGGCCAGGTGGAGGCCTTCGGCGCCGTCGTGGGCCAGGTCGACGGCGAAGCCCTCGGCCTGCAGCCCCCGCGCCAGGGCCTCGGCCAGCCGCAGCTCGTCCTCGACCACCAGCACGCGCACGCCGTCCTCCGTCTGTCGGTGCACCTGCTTTCCAGAGTGCACCGAACCGGCTGAGAGCGTGCTGAGCACCTGAGAGCGCTCTCAGCGGCGCTCAGCCGGCGTTCAGTGGGCGGCTGGCATGCTCGTCCCGTCGTGCTGGCCGGCCTGTGCCGGCCGGGCCGGGCCGACGCCCACCGGCCGACGCCCACCCGCACAAGGGGCGCCTGCCAGCACAACGGACACCTGGCCGCACAGGCAGCGCCCGTGGGCGCGACGGACGCTCGCCCGCAGAAGGAAGGTAGGACATGACATCTCGCTCCGCTCACCGGCGGGTGCTGCGCTGGACGGCGCCGCTGGCCATCGCGGCGGTGCTGGCCGGCGCCGTCGG
>JBIOYL010000207.1:0-6360 GCA_044870185.1 Actinomycetes bacterium
GGCGCCGACGGCGACCGCGTCCGCCTCGGCGCGCAGCCGGTGGGCGTCGGCCCGCGCCGCCGGCCCGGTGATCCACTGGGAGCTGCCGTCGGCCGCCGCGACCTTGCCGTCCAGGCTGGCGGCGGCCTTGAGCGTGACCCGCGGGCGGCCGAGCCGCCGGTGGACCAGGAAGGCGGCGTTCTGCTCGGCCGCCGCGCCCGAGCCCACACCGACCGTCACCTCGACGCCGGCCGCGCGCAGGCGGGCCAGGCCCATGCCGGCGACCCGCGGGTCGGGGTCGGCCAGCGCCGCCACCACCCGGGCCACTCCGGCGGCCACCAGCGCGTCGACGCAGGGGGGCGTGCGGCCGTGGTGGACGCACGGCTCCAGGGTGACATAGCAGGTGGCGCCCTGGGCCCGGTCGCCGGCGGCGGCCAGGGCGAGCGCCTCGGCGTGGGGCTCCCCGGCCGCCCGGTGGAAGCCCTCGCCGACCGGCGCGCCGCCGGCGACCAGCACGGCGCCGACCATCGGGTTGGGGCTGGTGGTGCCCCGGCCACGCTCGGCCAGGGCCAGCGCCCGGGTCATCCAGGCCGCATCGTCGCCGCTCACCGGTCCTGCCACGTCCGCTCCTCGGCTCGGCCGGGGCGCGTGGTGAGGACCGGCGGCAGCAGCCCGCAGCGCCATGGTGAGCGCCGGCCGGGCAGGCTGCCATCTGCGGCCGCACCGCCTCCTTCCATCCGGACTGTCACCGTCGGCCCCTGGGTTGCACAGGGTCCACCCCGGGCTGGCCGCCCGGGGGTCGCGGGCTGTTACCGCCGGTGGGGACTTCCACCCCGCCCCGGAGACGCACTGCTTCGTCTCGCAGCGTAGCACCGGGGCGGGCGGGCCGCCGGCCGAGGCGGGGGGCCGGCGACCGGCGCGCGGCACCGGCCCGGGCGGGGCGAGCCGGCGACCGGCGCGGGAGGTCAGGCGGGGCTGCGCAGGTCGAGGCGGTAGCTCGAGCCGGCCTGCTGCTTGGCCGCATGCTTCAGCTCGGTCGCCATCGCGACCAGCTTGCGGTGGTCGTCGGCGACGGCGCCCTCGGCGGTGCGGGCGATGCCGAGCGACACCGACGCGCGCGGGACCCGGCGCCGCCCGCCTTCGCCTGCCTCCACGGTGACGGAGCCGGAGGTGGCGTCCGGCTGGTCGTGCAAGGCCCTGACGCTCGAGTCGAAGTCGACGATGGCGCGGCGCGCGAACGGCTCGGCCGCCTCCGCCGGCACGACGGCCAGGAAGTCGTCGCCGCCGACGTGGCCGACCAGGCCGTCGGGGCCGGCCGCGTGGAAGGCGGCCCGCTTGAGCACCTTGGCGGCCAGGCTGAGCAGCTCGTCGCCGCGGCCGTGGCCGTAGCGGTCGTTGTAGGAGGCGAGGTCGTCCAGGTCGATGGCGGCGACGGCGATCGGGGCGCCGAGCTGCAGGCGCTGCCGGATCACCTGCTCGAGGCAGCCGCTGCCGGGCAGGCCGGTCAGCGGCGAGGTGGCGCGCAGCTCGCGGGCCCGCCGCAGGGTGGTCTTCACCCGCGCGACGAGCTCCATCGGGTCGAACGGCTTGACGATGTAGTCGTCGGCGCCGGCGGTCAGCCCGACCACCTTGTCGGCCGACAGCGACTTGGCGGTCAGCATGATGACCGGGATGCGCTCGGTGCGCCCGTCGGCCCGCAGCCGCTTGCACACCTCGTAGCCGTCCATCTTGGGCATCATCACGTCGAGCACGATGAGACTCGGCCGATGCTCCAGCGCCTTGTCGAGCGCGTCCTCGCCGTCGTTGGCGGTCAGCACCTCGAAGCGCTCCAGGCGCAGGTTCACCTCGACGAAGCGGACGATGTCGCGGTCGTCGTCGGCGATCAGGACACTGTCCTCCACCCGGCTCATCCCTCCTTGGTCACCTTCGGTGCCCGTGGCTGTCGAGCAGCGCGCGGAAGCGCTTGGCCGCTCCGGCCACGTCGTCGGCGTGGAAGATCGCCGTGCCGACGACGAACACGTCCGCGCCGGCGCGCAGGCAGCCGGGCAGGGTGGCCGCGTTGACCCCGCCGTCGACCTCGAGGGCGATGTCCCGGCCGGAGCGGTCGATGGCCGCGCGGGCCGCCGCGATCTTGGGCAGCACCTCGACCCGGAAGGCCTGGCCGCCGAAGCCCGGCTCGACCGTCATGGGCAGGACCAGGTCGACCGTGTCGAGATGGGGCAGCACCGCCTCCAGCGGCGTCCCCGGCCGCAGCGCCAGCCCGGCGGCCAGCCCATGGTCGGCCGCGGCGGCCAGCGCCCGGGCCGGGTCGCCGAGCGCCTCCACGTGCATGGACACCATGCCGGCGCCGGCATCGGCCAGGGCGGGCAGCAGCGACACCGGGTCGCTCACCATGAGATGGCAGTCGAAGTACAGGTCGGTGTGGGGGCGCAGCGAGGCGACCACCGGTGGCCCGAACGTCAGGTTGGGCACGAAGTGGCCATCCATCAGGTCGAGATGGACCCAGTCGGCCGATTCCGCCACCGCCTGGACCTGGTCGGCCAGGCGCGCGAGGTCGGCGTTCAGCACCGACGGTGCAAGGCGTCGCGCCACGACACTCCTTGTGGTCGAGGTCCGCGGGTCGCGGACCGCAACGTCGCCGATGGTACGGCCGCCGGCCGGAAAACCCCAATCGGGACGCCCCGGCCCGCGGCCCGGCAGGATTCCTTCCCACCGCGCCGCCGCGCTACCCCACCCGGACAAAGCGGGCGAAGTACATGCCGTCGGTGCCGTCCCGGTGCGGCCACAGCTGCCGGCGCGGCTCGGGGCCGAGCGGGCCGGCCAGCGGCGCCGGGCGCAGCATCGGCAGCCGGGCCAGCGCCCGGTCGGCCACCTCGTCGGTCTCCGCCCGCGTCCACGTGCACACGCAGTACAGCACCACCCCGCCCGGCCGCACGGCCCACCCGGCCGCGTCGAGCAGGGCGTCCTGCAGCGCAACCAGGGTCGCGAGGCGGCCCGGGCGATGGCGCCAGCGGGCCTCGGGGCGGCGGCGCAGGCTGCCCAGGTTCGAGCAGGGCGCATCCACCAGCACGCCGTCCGCCCGCCCGGCCCCGACCGGCGGGTGGGTGCCGTCCGCGGCCACGGCCAGCACCCGGTCGGCCTGGCCGAGCCGGGCGGCCGTCTCGCGCACCAGCCGGGCCCGGGCCGGATGCAGGTCGACGGCCAGCACCCGGGCGCCGAGGGCGGCCAGATGGGTGGCCTTGCCGCCCGGGCCGGCGGCCAGGTCGACGGCCAGCTCGCCGGCGCGGACACCCAGCGCCGGGGCGGCCAGCGCCGACGCCTCGTCCTGGACGACCGCCCGGCCCTCGCGCACGGCGGGCAGGGCGGCCGGGTCGCCGCGCTCCAGCACCAGGCAGTCGGGGCTGGTCGCGGTCGGGCGGACCGGGATCCCGGCGGCGGCCAGCTCGGCCGCCAGCCCGTCGCGGCTGGCCCGCCCCGGTGTGGCGCGCAGGGTGACCGCCGGACGGGTGTTGTCGGCGGTGACCAGCTCGACCAGCTCCCGGCGGCCGAGCCGGGCCAGCGCCTCGGCCACGACCCAGCCGGGGTGGGAGCCGTAGGTGGTCGCCCAGCCAACCGGGTCGGCGGCCGGGTCCGGCCAGCGCGGCGGGCTGGCGGCCAGCCGGCGCAGCACCGCGTTGACATAGCCGGCCTGGCCGGCGTTGCCGGCCCGCCGCACGGCGCCCACGACCTCGGCCAGGGCGGCGTGGGCGGCGGTGCCGGCGAACAGCAGCTCGTAGGCGCCCAGGCGCAGCCCCCGCAGCACCAGCGGCTCCAGGCGCTCGAGCGGCTGGCGCGACAGCGGCCGCAGCGCGGCGTCCAGCGCGCCGCGCAGGCGCACCGAGCCGTACACCAGGTCGGTGACCGCGGCCCGGTCGCGCTCGCCGAGCCCGGAGCGGTCGAGCAGGGCGGGCAGCGCGAGGTTGGCGTAGGCGCCCGCCTCGACGCGGGCCAGGGCGGCCAGCGCGACGTCACGGGCCGTGCCCGTCGCGCCCGCGGCAGACGACCGCCCGGGGGCCGGCTCGTCGCCGCGCGGCGGCCCCGGCGCGCCGCCCCGGGCCGGTCCGGGCCTCACCGCCCGAGCGCCTCGCCGGGGGCAAGGCGGGCGCCCCGGGCGAAGTCGGCCCCTGGCATGGGCCGGCGGCCCTCGGGCTGGACCGAGCGCAGCTCGAGCAGGCCGGCGGCCGTGCCGGCGGCGGGCACGCCGCCCGGGCGCGTGACCAGCACCCCGGGTGGGGCGGCGCCGTCGACGGCCGCCGCGCGCAGCACCTTGAGCCGCCTGCCCCGCAAGCTCGTCCACGCCCCCGGCGCCGGCGCGAAGGCGCGCACCGCGTTGACCAGCCGGACGGCCGGCCAGGTGAAGTCGAGGCGGGTCTCCTCCGGCCGGATCTTGGGGGCGAAGCTCACGCCCGCGCTCGGCTGGGGGTGGGGGGGCAGCGCGCCGGAGGCGAGCCCGTCCAGGGTGTCGACGACCAGCCGGGCGCCGACCTCGGCCAGCCGGGCGGTGAGCGTGCCCGCGTCGTCGTCGGCCTCCACGGGCGCCTCGACGGCGGCCAGCAGCGGCCCGGAGTCCATGCCCTCGTCGATCAGGAAGGTCGTGACGCCGGTGACCGTCACCCCGTCGAGCAGGGCGCGCTGCACCGGCGCGGCGCCCCGGTAGGCGGGCAGCAGCGAGAAGTGCAGGTTCACCACGCCGCGCGGGAACGCCTGCAGGACCGGGGCGGGCAGCAGGTAGCCGAACGCGCAGGCGATGCCGGCCTCGGCGGCGAACGCCTTGAGCTGGGCGGGCAGGTCGGGGTCGCGGCCGCTGGCCGGGGTGAGCACCGGCAGCCCGGCGGCCAGGGCGGCCGCGGCGACCGGGGTTGGCTCGGGCGCGGCGTGGGCGCGGGTGCGTGGCTTGTCGGGCCGGGTGACGACCGCGGCCACCTCGTGGCCGGAGGCGAGCAGGGCCTCCAGCGGCGGCACGGCGGCGGCCGGGGTGCCCAGGTAGACGACGCGCACGGTCGGCTACAGCGTCTTGGCGATATCGGAGCGGTGCAGGTGGGGCGCGGTGCCCGGGGTCTCCAGGTCGAGCGCGCGCTCGCGCCACTGCTTGAGCGCCCGCCGGCGCTCGGCTCTGGACAGGCGCTCGATGAACAGGATGCCGTCGAGGTGGTCGATCTCATGCTGGAACACCCGGGCGAGCAGGCCCGAGCCCTGCAGCCGGATGCCGGCCCCGGTGACGTCCTGGGCGGCCACGGTGACGTCCATGGCCCGCTTGCACTCGGCGTAGACGCCGGGGAAGGACAGGCAGCCCTCCTCCCCGACCTGCTCGCCGGCGCTGGCGACCACGACCGGGTTGACGACCACCCCGAAGCGGTGCTCGCCGGTCACCTCGTCCTGGCCCACGTCGTAGGCGAACAGGCGCTTGAGCACGCCCACCTGGGGGGCGGCCAGCCCCGCGCCGGGCGCCGCCCGCATGGTCTCGAGCAGGTCGCGGCCGAACCGGGCCAGCGCCTGGTCGAACACCGTCACCGGCGCCGAGCGCTCCGTCAGCACGGGGTCGCCGAACAGCCGGATCTCGAGCAGTGCCACCGTCGTCCTTCGTTCCTGGGGTCACGGGCCGGCCCGCGGGCTGGGGCCCGGGCCGAGCACCTCCACCGGGTCGACGTCCACCGAGAAGCGGGGTCCGCCGTTGCGGGACGCCGCCGCCAGCAGCGGACGCAGCGCGCGGGCGGCCGCCTCGGAGCTGTCGACCTTGGCGATGATACGCCAGCCGCGCCCGAGCGCCGCCGGCCCGAGCAGCTCGGCCTCGGGCCCGAGCGCCTCGGCCAGCCCGGCCAGCACGCCATCCGCCTCGGCCGGGTCCGGGCCCTCGACCAGGACCAGCCGGCGGGCGGGCGGGAAGCCGAGCCGTGCCCGCCGGGGCAGCTCGTGCCGCCAGAAGAAGTCGGGGTCCCAGCGCACCAGCGCCTGCACGGCGTGATGGCCGCCGTCGCGGACCTGCAGGACGAGCCGGCCCGGGCCCGAGCGTGGCCCGCACCAGGCGGCCGCCCGGCTCCAGGTGCGATAGGCGTCCTCGGCCGCCCGCACCTCGGCCTGGCCGAGGGCCGCGTCGGCGGCGGCCACCACGACCGTGCGGCAGCCGGCCAGGGGCGGCTTGTCCTTGACGCCGGCCACCGTGCCGACCACGATCCCCGGCCCCTGGCCGGCCCAGGGCAGGTCGCTGGCGCCGGCCGCGACGACCTCGCGGTCCAGGCGCCACACCTGGGCGCCGGGCAGGACGCGGGCCAGCTCGGCGCGTACCTGGCCGGCGGTGCGGGCACCGGTGCCCGCGGCGGCCGCGCCACGGCGCGGCACCAGCAC
>JBIOYL010000208.1:0-8987 GCA_044870185.1 Actinomycetes bacterium
CCGCGGCCGGGGCCCGGCCTGACCGCAGTATCGCACGGCAGGCCGGCGCCCGACCGTGCCCGTCGCGATCCGGCAACGGGCCCGTCAAGCCGTCGTTGCCGTCTCGCAACCCTGCCGAGGCCGCGCCGGTGGCGTTCCGCGACGCGCCTGGTCTGTACTGGTCCTGCAACACCGCGGGGGGACAGCAGGACAGGGGGGGCGGGTCGGGCCGACGAGGCCCGGCCCTCCGATCGGAGTCGGCCTCGACAGATGGGGGGAGTCGAGGCCGGCTCCGACGTTTGGGCCCGCTCCCGCCGACTCGCCCTGGAGCCTGTGAGACGGGCCGGCCGCGGCGGCAGACGCCGGGCGGTCAGGTGACCTCGACCGCCACCGGCTCCAGGTGCCGGCCGTAGACCAGCTCGAACAGGTCGGTGTTGCGCGCGGCGGCCCAGACATCGAGGTCCGGCACGTCGCGGGCGTGCAGCTCCAGGCGCAGGCCGTCGCCGTCCTCGCTGACCGTCACCGCCTGCACGACCTGGAAGTGGTCGATGTCCAGGCCGTCGGCGACCCGGAGCAGCGCCCCAGCCGCAGCACCAGCTCCCGCTCGGCCTCGTCGAGGGCCATGTAGTCGTCGTGGTGGTCGGCCGGCAGCGCCTTGCGGTGGTAGCGGGCGACGTTGGCGACGACCGCGAGCTCGCGCGGGCTGAAGCCCTCCAGGTCGGCGTTGCGGATCAGGTACAGCGAGTGCTTGTGGTGGGACGACTGGGCGACGGCGTAGCCGACGTCGTGCAGCAGCGCGGCCCACTCGAGCAGGTCACGCTCGGCCGGCCCGAGGCCGTGCAGCGCGCGGGTCTGGTCGAACAGCGACAGGGCCAGGGCGGTGACCTGGCTGCAGTGCGGCTCGTCCCAGGCGTGGCGGCGGGCGAAGTCGAGCACCGCCCGCCGGCGGGGGCCGTGCCCGTCGGCCCGCGGCGCCGGGCGGTGCCGGTGGGCGTCCAGGTGCTCGAGGATCACGCCCTCGCGCAGCGCCCAGGGAGCCAGGACCAGCTCGTGCAGGCCGAACGCCTGCATGACCAGCGCGGCCACCTGCGAGCCGGCGACGACGTTGTCCGCCCGCAGCGCGTCGAGCCCGGCCAGCCGGCTGCGGTCGCGGGCCGACGTGGTGGCCAGGTAGCCGGCCACCACGTCCAGCACCTCGCGGGTCAGCGTCGGTGCGGTCTGGCCGTCGATGCCGGCGAAGCCGAACTGGTGAGGCGGGGTGGGCGCCTCGGGCAGGTCGCGGGCCACCTCGCCGAGGGTGCGGAACGTCTTGGAGGTCGCGCACACGACGTCCCAGCGCGTCTCCCGGATCCGGCCGGCCAGCGGGCCGAGCAGCGCCAGGGCGTGGACCCGCAGGGCGACCAGCTCGTCGGAGCGGACCGGGTCGGAGCGCACGAACCGCCGCGTGAGGCGGGTGGCGCCGAGCGGCAGGCTCTCGGTCAGGTCGGGCCGCTCATCCTCGCCGGCCGCCACCTCCAGGGTCCCCCCGCCGATGTCGAGCACGAGCAGCCGGCGGCCCGAGAACGCCGTCCAGCGCCGGGCGGCCCGGTAGGTGAGCCGGGCCTCCTCGACGCCGGGCAGCACGGTCACGGCCACGCCGGTCGCCTCACGCACCTGGGCGAGGGCGTCCAGGCCGTTGCGGGCCTCCCGGATGGCCGAGGTCGCGAACGCGACCAGCGCGTCGGCGTCGTGCTCGTCGGCTGCCGCCCGCATCCGCTCGACGCTGGCGACGAGCTGCGCGACGGCCTCGTCGGGCAGAGTCATGGTCGGGAAGGCGGCCTCGGCCAGCCGCAGCGTGTCCCGCTCGCGGGCCACCGGGGTGAAGGTGCCGTCGGGGCGCCCGTCGACCACGGCCAGGTGCACGGTGTTGGAGCCCACGTCGAGCACGGCCAAGCGCACGGTTGCACCTTCCGGGATCCAGAGACCGGGATACGAAGACAGGAATCCTGATCGTAGCGGCAGCTTGGGCTACCCGCCGCGGCCCCGGTCAACCCTGGCCCGGCGCCGGCCCGGCCTACGGGCTGGGGGCGCGGACCGCCTGGCGGCGGGACAGCCGGCGGGCCAGGATCGTGGCCACGGCGGCCAGCACGGCCAGGCCCACCAGGACGGCGAGCACGTGGTTGGGCAGGGTGACGACCTCGTAGGCCAGCGCGGCGATCAGCCCGGCGGCCGGGATGGTGATCACCCAGGCCCACACGATCCGGCCGGCGACCCCCCAGCGCACCGCGGACAGGCGCCGGCTCGAGCCGGCACCCACGATCGCGCCGGTGATCGTGTGGGTGGTCGACACCGGGATGCCGAGGAAGGTGGCCAGGTAGATGGAGCCGGCGGCGGCCGTCTCGGCCGAGAAGCCCCCGATCGGCTTGAGCGCGGTGATCTTCTGCCCGAGCGTCCGCACGATGCGCCAGCCGCCCGACGCGGTGCCGACGGCGATGGCGGTGTAGGCGAGCAGGATGACCCACGGCGGCAGCGGCAGCTGGCCCTGGGCGTCCTTGTGGGCGTAGCCGGCGCCGACGAGCAGGGCCGAGATGATGCCCATGGTCTTCTGGGCGTCGTTGCCGCCGTGGCCGAGCGAGAAGGCGGCCGCCGAGCCGAGCTGGAGCTTGCGGAAGACCCCGTCGACCCGCCGGGGCGTGGCCCTGGCCAGCAGCCACGTCAGGCCGAGCATGAGCGCGAAGGCGAAGGCCAGGCCGAGCAGGGGCGAGACGACGATGAACAGCACCGTCTTGCGCAGGCTGGCCGTGTTCACCACGTGCCAGCCGGCCTTGGCCACGCCGGCGCCGATGAAGCCGCCGATGATGGCGTGCGAGGACGAGGTCGGCAGCCCCAGCCACCAGGTGGTGAAGTTCCAGGCCACCGCGCCGACCAGCCCGGCGAACACGACCGCCTCGCTGACCACCGACGTCGAGATGATGTTGCCGACCGTGTTGGCCACGCCGGTGTGCAGCAGCACGTTGAACAGCAGGAAGGCGAGGAAGTTGAACGCCGCCGCCCAGATGACGGCGATGCGCGGGGTCAGCACCCTGGTGGAGACGACCGTGGCGATCGAGTTGGCCGCGTCGTGGAAGCCGTTGGAGTAGTCGAACACGACCGCCAGGCACACGATCGCGATGACCGCGACCAGCGTGGCGTCAGGCATGCTTGAGCACGATGCTCTCGACGGTGTGGGCGACGTGCTCGAGCCCGTCGAGGCCCTCTTCGAGCTGCTCGATGATGTCCTTCCAGGTGAGCACGAAGCGGGCCGGGTGCTCGCCGCTGAACGAGTACAGGTCGGCGCGGGCCCGCCGGTACAGGTGGTCGCCCTCGTTCTCGAGCTCGTTGATGCTCACCCAGTACTCACGCAGCGGCTCGCGGTCGAGCGTGCGCAGGTGTTTGAGGCCGGCCGCCGTGTCGGCGGCCGCCCGGTAGATGAGCCGGGCCTGCTCGACCACGGCGTCGATCGGCTCGATCACCTTGTGCAGCACGAGCATGTCGGCGGCCGCCTCGAGCGCGTCGGTCACGTCGTCGAGCTCGGAGGCCAGCGCGTAGATGTCCTCCCGGTCGAAGGGCGTGATGAAGGTCGAGTTCAGCCGGGACAGGATGGCGTGGGTGAGCCGGTCGCCCTCGTGCTCGCACTCGACCAGCCGCTTTGCCTTCATCTCCGGGTCGGCGAAGTCCTCGACCATGTCCAGCAGCAGGCGGGCCGCCTCCGCCACGTTGCCGCCGACCGCCTCGAAGAGCTCGAAATACGACTCCTCGCGGGGAAAGATCCGTAGCTTCACCGATCCTCCTGCAGGCCGCCAGTGCTGGCGAAACCGTAACAGCGGCTCGCCCCGGTGTCGATCGGTCGGACCGACGGCGGCCGGCAACTGTTCACCTGCCGTCCACCCGCCCGCCATCCCACGTGCGGGGCGGGGTCATGCGGCATCGCTACAACGGGTGGCACGGCCACGTCCTGTGGGCCTCGTGGCCGCTGCCCGCACGAATCGAGGAGGACCTGACTTGGACCAGCTTCGCAAGCCCCGGGCGCCGAGACTGCTCGGCGTGGCGGCCCTCGGCCTGGCCGTGGCGCTGGTCGCGGCCGGCTGCGGCGGCAGCAAGAGCAACCAGCCGGTGACCGCCGGCAACCAGCGCAGCTCCGGCGGCGCGACCTCGCTCAGCGGCGCGGGCGCCACCTTCCCCAACCCCATCTACCAGAGGTGGTTCGCCGACTTCGCCAGCACCCCGAAGGGCAAGGGCGTGCAGGTCAACTACCAGTCGATCGGCTCGGGCGGCGGCATCAAGCAGTTCACCGCCGGCACGGTCGACTTCGGCGCCACCGACGCGCCGATGAAAGACGACGAGCTCAAGGCGGCCGAGGCCAAGGGCGGCACCGTCATCCACATCCCGACCGTGCTCGGCGCCATCGTGGTCACCTACAACCTGGCCGGCCTGCCGGCGCCGCTGAAGCTGGACGGCCAGCTCATCGGCGACATCTTCCTCGGCAAGGTCAAGCGCTGGAACGACCCGGCCATCGCCGCGCAGAACCCCGGCGTCGGCCTGCCCGACCTGCCCACCGCCACCGTGCACCGCTCCGACAGCTCGGGCACCACCGCCAACTTCACCAGGTTCGTCGCCGCCACCAGCCCGGCCTTCGCCGTCCAGGTCGGCGCGGGCAAGGAGGTCCGCTGGGTCGGCGGCGTCGGCGGCAAGGGCAACGAGGGCGTGACCGCCGCCGTGCAGCAGACCAAGGGCGCGGTCGGCTACGTCGAGCTCAACTACGCCCTGTCGAACCACCTCGCCTTCGCCGACGTGCGCAACGCCGCGGGCCGCTACGTCACGCCCACCATCGCGTCGACCTCGGCGGCCGCCGCGGACGTCAGCGCCATCCCCGCCGACTTCCGCGCCAGCCTGGTCGACTCCAAGGTGCCGGACGCCTACCCGATCGCGACCTGGACGTTCCTGCTCGTCTACCAGAAGCAGTCCGACGCGGCCAAGGGCAGGACCCTGGCCAACCTGCTCTGGTACGTGACCCACGACGCCCAGCCGACCGCCAAGACGCTGCAGTACGCGCCCCTGCCGACCACCGTCATCCCCAAGGTCGAGAGCAAGATCAAGCTGCTCACCGGTCCCGACGGCAGCCCGCTGTACACGGGGCAGTAGCCATGCGCGCACCGTCGCAGCCCACCGGCCGGCGCACGGCGCCGCCGCCACTCGCGGTCCCGCCCCCCGCGGTCCCGGTGCCCGACCGGCGGCCGCCCGCCCCACGCCCCGGGCGCCGCCGCGGCCCGCTCAGGCGGGTCGGCGGGCGCGGCGACACCGCCTTCGGCTGGCTGGTAACGGTCATGGCGGTCGGGCTGCTCGCCTTCACCGCGGTGATGTTCTACGAGCTGTTCGCCAACGCCCGGCCGCTGATCGCCCGCGACGGGCTCGGCTTCGTGTGGCGCAACGACTGGAACGTGGAGCGGGACAGCTTCGGCGCCCGCTCGTTCCTGCTCGGCACCCTGGTCACCTCGCTGGTCGCCATCGTGCTGGCCGTGCCGGTCGCCCTCGGCGTCGCCCTGTTCGTCACCGAGGTCGCCCCGGCGTGGCTGCGCCGGCCCGTGGCCAGCCTGGTCGAGCTGCTGGCCGCCGTGCCCAGCGTGGTGTTCGGCTTCTGGGGGCTGTTCGTGCTGGTGCCGCTGATGAGGACCACCATCGACCCGGTGCTCGTCAGGGTGCTCGGCTGGACGGGGCTGTTCGCCACGCCCGACTTCGGCGTGTCGCTGTGGACCGCCGGGGTGGTGCTGGCGATCATGATCCTGCCGATCGTGGCCGCGATCGCCCGCGAGGTGTTCACCGTCGTCCCCCGCGCCCAGCGGGAGGCCGCCCTGGCGCTCGGCGCCACTAGGTGGGAGTCCATCCGCATGGCGGTGCTGCCCTACGCGCGCTCGGGCATCATCGGCGGGGTGGTGCTCGGGCTCGGCCGGGCCATGGGCGAGACCATGGCGGTCGTGTTCGTGATCGGCAACTCCCAGCAGCTGCAGCGCAACCTGCTCGCGCCCGGCACCAGCATCACCGCCCACATCGCCAACACCTTCGCCGAGGTGTCCACCACCGGGCACCAGCTCGCCGCGCTGCTGTACCTGGCCCTGCTGCTGTTCCTGGTCACCCTGCTGGTCAACATGGCCGCCCGCGCGCTGGTGTGGCGAGCGGCGGCGATCTCCGGGGGGGTGCGCTGATGGCCGCCGTGCCCGCGGGAGCCCCGGTCAGGGCACGGAACCACGTCACCCGGCGCCACCTCGTCGACAAGCTCGCCGTCGGCCTGATGGGCGCCTGCGTGGTGGCCGCGCTGGTGCCGCTGGTGTCGCTGCTCGTCTACGTGATCGCGCGGGGGCTCGGCGGCCTGTCCTGGCACGCGCTCACCCACTCGGGCAGCCCGGCGTCGCCGGGCGGCGGCGGCTTCGCCAACGCCATCGTGGGCACCGCCATCATGCTCGCCATCGCGGTCGTGATCGCCGTCCCCTGGGGCCTTTGCACCGCGATCTACCTGAGCGAGTACGCCCGCGGCCGGCTCGGGCGGGTGGTGCGCTTCTTCTCCGACGTGCTCACCGGCATCCCCACCATCGTCACCGGGCTGGTCGTCTACGGGCTGTTCGTGCTCGGCATGGGCAGCTTCTCCGCCCTGGCCGGCGGCGTGGCCCTCAGCCTGATCATGCTGCCCATCGTCGCCCGCTCCAGCGAGGAGATGCTGAACCTGGTGCCCGACGCCCTGCGCGAGGCCGGGCTCGCCCTGGGCCTGCCCAAGCGCCGGGTGATCCTGCGCATCGTGCTGCCCACCGCGGCCAAGGGCATCGTCACCGGCAACCTGCTGGCGCTCGCCCGCGCCGCCGGCGAGACCGCCCCCCTGATCGTCACCGCCCTGGGCTCCAGCTTCCTGGTCACCAGGCTGACGGGCCAGCCCACGAGCGCCCTGCCGCTGTACATCTTCCAGAACGCCACCCAGCCCGACCCGGTCGGCCTCCGGCTGGCCTGGGCGGCCGCGCTGGTCCTGATCGTGTTCATCCTCGTCATCAGCCTGCTCGCCCGGCTCATCGGGCGCGGCGCGGAAACGGAGTGAGCGTCCCGGTGGCCAAGCAGCTCGAGCTGAAGGACCTGTCGCTGTACTTCGGCGACCACAAGGCCGTCGAGGACGTGACCATGGCGATCGAGGCCAAGCAGGTCACCGCCATCATCGGCCCGAGCGGCTGCGGCAAGTCGACCCTGCTGCGGGCGCTCAACCGCATGCACGAGCTGGTCCCGGGCGCCCACCACGACGGGCAGGTGCTGCTGGACGGCGAGGACGTCTACGCCCAGGACCCGGTGACCATCCGGCGCACGGTCGGCATGGTGTTCCAGAAGCCCAACCCGTTCCCCACCATGAGCGTGTTCGACAACGTGGTGGCCGGCCTGCGCCTGAACGGCGTGCGGGACAGGAAGATCCTGAGGGAGGTGGCCGAGCACAGCCTGCGCCGGGCCGGCCTGTGGGAGGAGCTGGGCGGCCGGCTGGGCATCGGCGGCGCCCGCCTGTCCGGCGGCCAGCAGCAGCGGCTGTGCATCGCCCGGGCCCTGGCCGTGGAGCCGGAGGTGCTGCTCATGGACGAGCCCTGCTCGGCCCTGGACCCGATCTCGACGCTCAAGATCGAGGACCTGATCCGCGAGCTGCGCGACAGCTACACGATCGTGATCGTCACCCACAACATGCAGCAGGCCGCCCGGGTGTCCGACCAGACCGCCTTCGTGACCATCGAGCAGGCGGGCGAGCCGGGCCGGCTGATCGAGTACGACGACACCGACACGATCTTCACCAGGCCGGCCAAGGAGACCACCGAGCGCTACATCAGCGGGCGCTTCGGGTAGGGCGGGTTACGGTCAAGCCCCGACCAACTACTTGCTACTTGCGCGGTCGGGACGCTGCGTCACCCTCCGCCCGATCGTGGGCTCAGGTTCAACACCACCTCACCCGCCCCAACGTCCCGGGTCGCCTGGACGACCCAGCAGCCAGGTTCCGGGAACACGAAACCGCTGCCCCATTCATCGCCCGGGCGTCGCCAGTTGGAACCCTCGTGTGCGGTCGGCCCCTCGGCCGGGCCGAGCTGGGTACCGTCCTGATGGATGGCTCGAAGCCTGAGGGGCCCGCTACCAGTCATTCGCCAGACGATCTTCACCCTGCCGACTGTGAGGGGAAGTGGGGCGAGCGCCCACAGCTCGGCGTTCCTGCCCGTGCCGTGCACCTCCTGAAGCAGGCGGCCCTGCTTCCAGGGAGCGTGCGGCGAAGGCGATCTGCATGCCGCCCCGGGAAGGGCGGGTGCCTGGATGGATCTTGTCGGGCGAGCGGTGGTTCCTGTCGCCGGCCCCGGCGTCGGCGGAGCGCCGCTGCCTGGAACCGTGGTCTCGCTGCAGCCGGCCACGACCAGCATGGCTACGATGAGTCGCACCCAAAGGACAGCCATGTCGGCCTTCTCGTAGGACGAAGTTGTCTCTACCGAAGTGAGGAGGCGAAGGTGGTTCCTATCGTGGTGACAGTTGTCAAGGCAAGTAAAGCACTCACGCACCGCCCGGGCATGGGCCGCAACCGACGCCAGCCGGGCCGACCGGCTGCGGGCTGTTCGACGAGGTCCGCGTCGGCCGCTCGTCATCCACGCATGCCTCGACGGCCTTGGATACGACGCGGGATTTCGTCCCACGCCCGGGGAGTTGGTAGGCTCCGCCCGGCCATCGCCGGCCAGGCCCCCCGCCTGCCTGCCCCCCAAAGGAAGCGCCGTGCACAGCCTGATCCTGTCCCAGCCGTACGAGGCGGCCTTCGACCGTGCCCTGGCGGCCGTCGGCGCAGTGCCCGGCTGCTGGATCCAGTGGGTGGACCCCGACGGAAGCATCGAGGCGCTGCTGGGGCCGCCCGGGCAGGGCCGGGACGAGTCGATCCTCGTGACGTTGCAGCCAGTCGACGACGGGCGCACCGCCGTCGAGGTGTCGAGCCGGCCCACGGGCGGCTC
>JBIOYL010000209.1:0-37693 GCA_044870185.1 Actinomycetes bacterium
TCGCCCGGCGGGAGACTTCTCGCAGGTTGGCGGACGAAACCACAGGCGAAGGCGGGTGGGGCTTCATCCTCAACTCCTACTCCGGCAGGCATCTCAACTCAATTCTCGCACCGGGAATCGAGGCTAATGGCGTTCCTCACCCAGGACGACATGATCGCCCTGCTGGACCGGCTGGTCGGCCACTTCCCCAGCGGGGAGGTGGCCTTCAACGGCTACAGCCGGTTCGCCATCTGGGCGGCCAAGCACTACCACGGCACCCGGTCGGTAGCCGAGCTCATCCGGTCGCCCGGCTTCGACGACCCCCGCGAGCCCGAACGCTGGAACCCCAAGCTGCAGCTGGTCCGGGAGATCCTGCTCACGCGGGAACCGGAGGTCGCCCAGTTCCCGCTGGCCCTTCGCCTGGTCACCCGCCTGGCAGCACACAGCGCCGCCGTGTCCCGACGAGGCACCACCGTCCTGCAGTACCGCTTCTAGCGTGCGACAACCGGTGGCTGGCGGTCGATGCTGCCTTGGCGGCCAGAGTGAGCAGGGCGCCTTCGGTGGGGTCACCGGTCACCCAGGACCGCGGCCACCGCGGCGTGGCGGTCGGGCCTTCGCAGGGATAGCAGCGACGACGCAGCGGCGTTGACCGGCGACCGGACCGTCCGTAGCCTGCATTTGGCAGCGTCCGAGCAGGGGAGGCCATGGGCAGGTTCGACGATCAGGTTGCCATTGTGACGGGTGCAGGCTCGGGCACGGGCGCCGCCATCGCGATCCGGCTGGCCGAAGAGGGTGCCAGTGTCGTCTGCACCGACGTCAACGGCGCCGAGGAACAGACCGCTGGGCTGCTCGGGGAGCGCGGCCTGGCCGTCCGGGTCGACGTGGCCGATGCCCGCAGCGTCGCCGACCTGATCGCCGGGGTGCGCGAGACCTACGGCCGGCTGCACGCCCTGTTCAACAACGCCGGACCCGCCGGCGCCGTGCGGCCGCTGACCGAGCTGTCCGAGGAGAACTTCGACCTGGTCATCGGGGTCAACCTCAAGGGCCCGTTCCTGACGATGAAGCATGCCATCCCGCTCATGGTCCAAGGTGGTGGCGGCGTCGTCGTCAATGTCTCCTCCACGTTCGCGCTGGTGGGCTCGCCCGGGTTTGCGCACTACGCGGCGGCCAAGGCCGGGCTGCTGCAGCTCACCAAGACCGCGGCGCTGGAGTACGGCCCGAGCGGCGTGCGCGTGAACGCCGTCTGCCCGAGCGTGATCGACACCCCCGCCTTCCAGGCGACGACGGCCGGCATGCCGAAGGAGCTCCTCGACAGCCTGCTGCGTCGCCAGGGGATCCGCCGGCTCGCCCGCGCGGAGGAGATCGCCGCCGCCGCCGTCTACCTGGCAAGCGACGACGCTTCGTACCTGACCGGCGTCGCGCTGCCGGCCGACGGCGGCTACCTGGCCGGCTGAGTGCACTCGACCTGCGTGGCCGACTGCGGCCTCAACTGCCGTGGCGCAACTGGCCGAGCAAGACGCGGGTGGCGCGAGCGGACGCCAGGTCGCCCTTACGACCGGCCACCGCCAGCGCCTGCTGGGCTTGTTGCGCGGCCTCCGCCGGCCGGCCTTCGAGCCGTAGCACGCGCGCGAGCACCAGCAGCGCCGAGGTCTGGACAAGCGGGCAGTCGGTTGCCGCCGCCAGCTCGGCCGCCTCCCTCGCCAGGACCTCGGCGGCAGCCTCCAGCCCGCTGTTGGCGAGGGCCATGGCGCGGGCGATGCGCCACTCGATCTGCGCGGCCACGTCTTCGCTGTCGGCGGCGGCCGCGGCGGCGATCGTGCTCAACGCCTCGGCCTCCTCGTCGCGACCCCCGACGGCAGAGATCGCCTCGGCGAGCAGCGCCGCGTGGATCGCCAGGGTACCGCCCTTCTCGCCGATCCGGACGAACGCCTCGTAGGCAGGCCGGAGGGTCTGTTCCGCGTCGGCCGGCCGGCCAGCCAGCAGGTAGGTCCAGGCGCCGAACTCGACCCGCCCCACCTTCCAAAGCCTCCCCGTGAGCTCCTCGCGGATCGCGTCTGCTCGGGCGAGAAACCGCTCGGCCTCATCGAAACGCTCCAGCATCGCCGAACACAGCGCCAGGCTGTCCAGCACCATCATCGTCGGGCGCGGCGCCCCGTCGAGCTCCGACAGGATCCGCTCGCAGCGCTCCACCGCCTCCGCGGCCGGCGTCGGACCAAGGCACAGGCTCGCCGAGATCCCCCCGAGGATGCGTGTCTCCGTCCGCCGGTCCCTCACCTGGCGGGCGTAGCCGACGATGCGCCGCCCGACCCGCTCCAGCTCGGCCCATTGGAGCCGACGGTTGCAGACGTGGGCGATGAGCCGCCAGCCGTGGGCGAGGCCGACCCGATCCCTGCCCTGCTCGAACAGCGCGATCGTCCGCCCGGCCTCCCGGCGGGCCTCGTCGGTCCAGCCGTGCGGGTCGGTCACCTCGCGGAGGTAGAGCAGGGCGACCGTGGCCCGCGCAGCGAGCAGCTGGTCGCCGACCACCTGCGCACCGTCGGCCACCTCGGCAAGGACCTCCCGCGCCTGGCGCCACTGGCCAGCCTCGGTGAGCGCGTCGCCGAGGTCCAGCAGCAGGCCGAGCCGTCCCGGGTCGTTGGCGGGAAGCAGGTCGAGGGCGCGGCCGAGCAGGTTCACGGCCGCGGCCGGGTCGTCCCGGCTCATGGCCCGCCCCCCGCCGGCCGCCAGCCGGGTGGCGCCCCGTCTGCCCAGCTCCACCTCGCGGAGGCCGACCCGCCCGAGCTGCACGCGGTACCGGTAGGCCTGCTCGAAGTGGTAGCCGGCAAGCTCGTCGTGCTCGGGGAGCACGGCCGCATCGCCGCGCCCGAGCCAGTCGGCCAGCTGCTCGTGCAGCTCGGCGCGGCGGCGCTTGGGGAGCCCCTCGTAGGTCACGTCGCGTATCAGGAGGTGGCGGAAGCGGAAGGGCTTGGCCGCGATCCTGCCGGCGTCGTCGCCCCCTGCGTCGGGGCGGATCAGCTGCCTGCGGGCGAGCCTGGCGATCTGTGCGTGCACCGCGGGCCGCGCGGTGGAGGGCGACAGCGCCAGCACCGCCCGCTGGTCGAACACCTGACCCACGACGCTGGCCCGCTCCAGCACCGCCCGCTCCTCGGCGTCGAGGCGATCCAGGCGGGCGGCCAGCAGCGCGGACACGCCCGCCGGGATGGGGACGTCTGCCAGGTCGGTGGTGGCCTGCCAGTGGCCGTCCGATCGGACCAGCACCCGCCGGTCGAGCAGCTCGGCGACGAGCTCCTCGACGAACAGCGGGTTGCCGCCGGCCGCCTCGGCGATGCGGCGCAACAGCTCGGGTGGGACGTCGGCGTCGTCGAGCAGGTTGCGCACGAGCTGGCCGCTGTCGTCCTCGCCGAGGGGATCGAGCAGGATCGGCGCGGCCTGGAGCCCGCCAGCCCGCCAGCCGGGACGCTCGTCGAACAGTTCCGGCCGCGCGACCCCGACGATCAGGATCGGGGCGCCCCTGGCGAAGCGAGCCAGGTGCTCGACGAGGTCGAGCAGCGCCGGCTCGGCCCAGTGCAGGTCGTCCAGGACGACCACCAGGGGGCGGCGGCGGGCCAGCGCCTCCAGCAGCTTGCGAACCGCCCACGGCGCCTCCTCCCGCGAGGCGGTCCGCCCAGCCGTCCCGGCCATCCCCGCCAGCCCCCCCACCACGAAGGCGGCGTGCTCCTCGCCCACCAGCAGGCCACCAAGCCCAGCCGGCCCGGCGGCCGCGGCGGCCTGGCGGATCACCTCGGCAATCGGCAGGTAGGTCAGGCCCTGCCCGTATTCGAGGCAGCGGCCCTGCAGCACGGTCGTCTGCTCCTGGACGGCCGCCAGAAGCTCTTGCACCAGGCGGGACTTGCCCACGCCGGCGGGACCGGCGACGACCGACAGACGACACGCGCGCACGGCAACGGCATCCTGCAGGGCGCCGACGAGCCGGCGGAGCTCCGCCTCCCGGCCCACCATCGGCGCGTCCAGATGGCGAGCGTGCCCAGGGACGTCCGGCCGGACGCCGAGCAGCCGGAAGGCGACCACCGGCTCACTCTTGCCCTTGAGCACGAGCGGCCGCACCGGCTCGACGGTCACCGCGTCGCGGACCAGCCGCCAGGTCCGTTCGCCGATCAGTACCTCGCCGGGACCGGCCGCCTGCTCCAGCCGCGCGGCCACGTTCACCGCATCGCCGACGACCACGTCCTGGCCGTGCACCGCGTCGCCGACCAGGACCTCGCCGGTGTTCACGCCGGTGCGCAGGGCCAGGCGCACGCCCCACTCCGCCTCGAGGTCCACGTTCAGCGCGGCGAGCGCGCCGGCCAGCTCCGCAGCGCCGCGCACCGCCCGCAGCGCGTCGTCCTCGTGCAGCCGGGGGATGCCATAGACCGCCATCACCGCGTCCCCGATGAACTTGGCGAGCGTGCCGCCGTGACGCGCGAGCACCTCGGCCACGCGGTCGTAGTACCGGGTGATCACCTCCCGGAGCGACTCGGGGTCGAGCCGCTCGCCGAGTGGGGTGGATCCCACCAGGTCGCTGAAGACGACCGTGACGGTCTTTCGGACCTCCCGGCTCTCGCCGGATGAGGCAAGAGGCGACCCGCAGGCAAGACAGAACTGGGCCCGCGCCGGATTGTCCTCACCGCACTGGGAGCAGATCGGCATACGGAGAGCGTAGAGACGAGCCGGCCGCGAGCTCAATCCTCGGCGGACAGCGCCGAGGGGTGGGTGGTCAGCGGCGTGACGTCGATGTCGAGGTAGGGGGCCAGCGGCAGGCTGGACAGGATCTCGTGCAGTCGCTGGTGGCTGTCGACGTCGAAGACGCTGACGTTGGCATAGCGGCCGACCACCCGCCACAGGTGCCGCCACTCGCCGCTGCGCTGCAGCTCCTGCGCCCGCTGCCGCTCCTCGGCCTTGAGCCGCTCCACCAGCGCGGGGTCGGCGTCGTGCGGGATCTGCACCTCCATCGTCACCAGGTACAGCATGCCGACCCACCGGTCACCGGCGCGCCCAGCGGGCGACACGCGCCTCGTCGAGGTCGACGCCGAGCCCTGGCCCGTCGGGCAGGTGCAGCGCCCCGTCGTGGTAGTCCAGCGGCTCGGCCAGCAGGCCGTCGGTCATCAGCAGCGGCCCGAACAGCTCGCTGCCGTAGGTCACCGCCGGCAAGGTGGCCATGAGCTGGGCGCCGGCGAGCGTGCCGAGCGAGCTTTCGATCCCGGTGCCGCCGTGGCAGGCGATCCCGGCCGCCCGGGCGATCGCCGCGATCCGCTGGGTGGCCAGGTAGCCGCCCGACTTGCCGATCTTGAGGGAGAACACGTCGGCGGCCCGGCGGGCGGCCAGCAGCAGCGCGTCGTGGTCGCTGCGCAGCGTCTCGTCGGCCATGACCGGGATGCGCAGCAGCGCGCACAGCCGCGCCAGCGCGTCCACGTCCCAGGCAGGGGTGGGCTGCTCCACCAGGTCGATGCCGGCCGCCTCCAGGCGGGGCAGCAGCCGGGTCGCGGTCAGCTCGTCCCAGGCGCCGTTGAGGTCGACGCGGACGCTGGTCAGCGGGGCCAGCGACGAGGCGATCCGCTCCACCCGGGCGACGTCGGCCTCGGGCTCGAGCGCGCCCATCTTGAGCTTGATGCTGGCGTGCCGGCCCGACTCGACCTTCGCCAGGGCCTCTTCGACCACCGCCTCGGGGTCGGCGGCGCCGACCGCCCAGGTGACGGGCAGCCAGTCGCGGCAGCGGCCGCCGAGCAGCGCGTGCAGCGGAAGCTCCAGCGTCCGGGCCCACGCGTCCCACAACGCGGCCTCCAGCGCGCACTTGGCGAACAGGTTGGCCGCCACGAGCCGGTCCATGCGGTCGCGCAGCGCGGGCAGCCGGGTCAGGTCCGCGCCGACGACCAGCGGGGCGAGATAGCGGTCGACGACGACCTGCATCGTCTCCACCGACTCGCCGCCCCACCAGGGGCCGCCGGGCACCACGCCCTCGCCGACGCCCACGACCCCGTCGCGGGTGCGGACCCGCACGAGCAGCACGCTCTGGCTGTCCATGGTGGTGTCGCGGAACCGGTGCGGCCGCCGCAGGGGCAGGTCGACCAGGGTCGTGGCCACCGTCTCGACGACGATCGGGCCGCCGCCACGCCAGGCGGCGGCCCTGTCGGGCTGTGGTGCGGCGGTGGTCACGATCCGGGCGCCGGCTCGAGCACGAAGTCGTAGGTCACGCCGAGGCGCCGCCTGCCCGAGCCGTCGCCGGGCTCCTCGGTCGGCCGCAGGATCAGCTCGGGCTTGACCGCCGACGCCACGTCGTTGTCGAGGTAGGCCCCGCCCTCGAAGAACAGCTGGGTGGTCAGCGGGTCGTAGCCCGGGGCGCCGACGATGAGGTGCAGGTGCCCCGGGCGCCACGGGCTCCAGCCGGCGGCGCGGCACAGCTGGCCGCAGGGGCCGTCCAGCGGGATCGTGTACGGCCCGGGCACGACCGTCTCGACCTCGAAGCGGCCCTGGTCGTCGGCGGTGACCTTGCCGCGCAGGTTGCCCGCTGGGGTGTCGGGGTGGAAGCCGGAGTAGAAGCCGTCGGCGCCGGCCTGCCACATGTCCAGGGTCGCGCCGGCGATCGGGCGGCCGTCCAGGCTGCGCACCTGGCCGCGGAGCACCAGCCGGTCGCCGGGCTCGTCCGGGCGCATCGGCAGGGTCGCCGTGGACGGCAGCTCGGGGGCGCCGGGCAGGTAGTAGGGGCCGAGGATGGTGCTCTGGCTGCCGTGCCGGCTGTGCGCCGCCAGCTGCTCGACGGTGTGCTCGACCCACACGTCGAGAAACAGCGGCCACTCGCCGGCCTCACCGACGCGGATCAGCCACTGCTTGACCGCGTCGTACTCCTCGTAGGTCATCTGGTGGTCGACGATCGCCTGGTTGATGCGGCCGAGCACGTCGGAGGCGAACGCGTCCACCCGCTGCTGCAGCGCGGTCTTGCCGTCGGCGCTCGGGGCGGTCGTGGGGGTGGGGGTCGAGGCGGTCGTCATGGGCCCTCCTTGCTCGGCCGGCGCTCGGCCGGCGCGATGGCCGTCAGCGCCGGGTGATGACGCTGACGTCGTCGGGGTTGATCAGATCCGGCACGGTCCAGCCGTCCAGGTCGTACTCGGCCAGGCACTGCTCGGCGAAACCCTTGTACTGGTCGAGCTGGCCGGAGGCCTCCGCGGCGAACAGCAGCTCCGCGCGCACGTTCTCGTGGTTGCCGGAGTAGTTGCGCTCGTACAGCTCGTGGCGGGCGCCGAACTCGCTGGCGATCGCGTCCCACAGGGCCTTCATCGTCTTGACCCGCGCCACCGAGTCGTAGCCGTTGGAGCCGCGCACGAACCGGTCCAGGTAGGGCCGCAGCTGCGGGGTCTTGAAGTCGACCGCGTGGGAGTTGAGGTAGATCAGGCCGCTGGCGACGTCCTGCTCGATGATCTCCCGCACCCGGGGGTAGCCGATGGTCATGAACCAGCGGTAGGCCAGACCGTAGTCGAGCTTGGGCAGCAGCGCCCCGCCGACCCAGGGGTCGGGGTTGCGGGCCATGGCGTCGCTGAGCGCCCAGAACAGGTTCCGCCAGGCCAGCACCTCGCCGTAGCGCGCCTGGACCCCACGGAAGTCCTTGCTGCCGGTCGCCTCCAGCGCCTTGATGAGCAGCCCGGCGATGAAGTCGAGCTTCACCGCCAGGCGGGTGCAGCCCTGGAAGGTGAACCGCGGGATGAACCCCGAGGCGGGGAAGAAGCCGTTGATCTTGTCGATGTCGCCGTAGACGAACACGTTCTCCCACGGCACCAGCGCCTTGTCGAGCACGAAGATGGTGTCGTTCTCGTCCAGCCGGCTGGACAGCGGGTAGTCGAACGGGCTGCCCATCACGTTGGCGGCCATGCCGTAGGACGGGCGGCAGATCAGCTTCATGCCCGGCGCGTCCATCGGCAGCACGCAGATGAGCGCGAACTCCTTCTTCTTGATCGGCAGGCCGTAGTGGGCGATGAAGTTGTAGTTGGTGATCGCCGAGCCGGTGGCCACGACCTTCGCGCCGCTCACGATCAGGCCGCTGTCGTTCTCCTCCTCGACGTGGATGAACACGTCGCGCACGTCGTCGGGCGGCAGCTGGCGGTCGACCGGCGGATGGATGATCGCGTGGTTCCAGTAGTGGATCCGCTCCTGCGAGTCCCGGTACCAGCGGCGGGCGTTGTCCTGGTAGGGGTCGTAGAAGTCGGCGTTGGCGCCGAGCGTGCCGAGAAAGCTCGCCTTGTAGTCGGGGCTGCGGCCCATGAAGCCGTAGGTCATCCGCGCCCACGCCGCGATCGCGTCGCGGTCGGCGACCAGGTCCTCGACCGAGCGTGGCGTGCGGAAGAACGGGAAGGTGAACTCGCCGCCGCCGGTGTCGGTCGCGGTGGTCAGCACGTCCTTGTGGGCCGGGTCGTACAGCGAGTCGTACAGCCGCGCGGTCATCCGCACCGGGTTGCGGAACGCCGGATGGGTGGTGACGTCGGCGACCCGCTCGCCGTAGATCCACACCTCCCGGCCGTCGCGCAGGCTCTCGATGTACTCGTCGCCGGTCATCGGGCGCCGCCTGGCCGTGTCCGCGTTGGGCGCGCCGGTGGCGTCCGGATGGGTGTCTTGTTCGGCGGTCATGGCCGTTCCTTTCGACAAGGCGTCCGACAAGACGTCGGTGCACCGGCGGGGGGTTGGGCAGCGCGTGGGGCGGCGGCCGCCAGGGCCGTCTCGGGCGGCGGCGGCGCATCTCAGCTGCCCTTCGCGGCGGTCGAGTACCGGGTGAACCAGCCGACGGCGCTCGGGTTGTCCAGTGTCCCGACCCACGGTGACCCCGCGGCCGGCTCGCCGACCGCGTGGAAGCGGCCACGGTGGAACAGCAACGGGGCACGCCCGTTGGTCTGGATGTCGACCACCTCGCCGAGGACGAGGATGTGGTCGCCACCGTCGTAGGTCCGCCAGGGCCGGCAGGTGATGGTGGCCGCGCAGCCGGCCAGGGCGGGCGCGGGGCCGCCCTCCAGCCAGACCACGTCCTCGCCCTGCGGCCGGCCGGCGAAGTGGTAGGCGAGGTCGAGCTGGTCCAGCGCCAGGATGTTGACCGTGAACGGCTGGCCGGGCAGGGACTTCGCCGCCCGGCTGCGTCGGTCGAGGGTCACCTGCACGAGTGGCGGATCCAACGACACCGCGGAGAACGCGTTCACGGTGGCGCCGTGCGGTGCGGCCTGACCCTGGCAGGTGACCACCGTGACGCCGGTGGCGAAGTGGCCGAGGCAGGTGCGGAGCTCCCGGGGGTCGATGGACACCGCCCTCCCTCCCGAGTACGGCATGCGTACAGCCTGAGCGGGAGCGTTCAGCTGGACGAGCGTCGCCCTGGTGACGCCGGCCTGTCAAGGGCCGCACCCGCCAGCGGATCCCGCCAGCGGCCCCGGCCGCCGTCCCAGGTAGGCGTCCTCCAGCAGCGCCCGGATGCCGGGCTCGTCGACCGGACGGGGGTTCGGCGGCGGTCGCCGGACGATCATCGGGATCGCCTTGTCGAGGTCGCCGCGGGCGAGGCCCAGGTACTGCAGGCTGGTGGGCGCCTGCAGCCGCACGGCGAGGTCGAACAGGCCGCCGGCCGGCTCGTCGACCCCCAGCGCTCGGGCGATCCGGCCGATCGCCGCGGGCGCGGCGGGCGCGTTGAAGGCCACCGCGTGCGGGAGGACCACCGCGTTGAGGTCCCCGTGGGGCAGGCCGAAGCTGCCGCCGAGCACGTGGCAGACCCGGTGGTGGATGGCCACGCCGGCCACGGCGAGCGCGCTGCCGGCCAGGTACGCGCCGTAGAGGGCGTCGCTGCGGGCGTCGAGATCGCCGGGCGCCTGGACGAGCGGGGGGAGGCTGCGGGCCAGCACCCGGATGCCCTCCTCGGCACACAGCGAGGTGACGGGATTGGCGGCCTCGGCGTACAGCGCCTCGACGCAGTGCGCGATGGCGTTCATCCCGCTCGGGCCGGTCACCGACGGGGGCAGCGACACCGTAAGGGCCGGGTCGTAGATGACGACCTTGGGGAGCACCCGCAGGTCACGGCCGGTCTGCTTGCCCTCGCCGCTGGTCGTGCCGTAGACGGGGGTCACCTCCGAGCCGGCATAGGTCGTCGGGACGGCGCAGATCGGCAGCCCCGAGGCGAGCGCCACCGCCTTGGCCAGGCCGGTGGCCGAGCCGCCCCCGAGACACACCAGGCAGTCGGCGTGGAGCTCCTGCGCGGCGCGCCGCGCGGCCCCGGCAGTCGCAACGGGGACATGCGCCCGGACATCACCGAACACCCCTACCGCACGCCCGCCGAGACCGGCCTGCACGCGCTCGGCGATCGGCCGCTCGGACCGGCCGGCGATCATCAGGACGCGGCGCGCGCCGAGCCGCTCCAGCTCCTCGGCCAGGCGGGCGAGCGCGCCGACGCCGAAGATGACCCGGCCCGGCAGGGCTTCGTAGGTGAACGGTTCCATGTTGGCTCTCCACCGAATCGTCTCGTCCGACGGCGGCTCGGGCTCCCGCCAAGTCACCCCGCCGAGTCCGCCCGCCGGCTCGCCTCGCCGAGTCGGTCCGCCGAGTCGGCCCGCCGATAGGGTAGCCTTGGGCCCGGAATGAGACGGCCATGGCGGGGAGGTTGACCGTGGAGCGTGGGTGGCCCGCAAGCGTCGCCTGCCAGCCGTGCTCGCCCATGCGGAGCGCCTGACCGATGGCCAGGCTCGTCTCGCTTGCCGACGGGATCGCCGCGGTCGTCGGTGACGGTGACACGGTGGCGATGGAGGGCTTCACCCATCTGATCCCGTTCGCCGCCGCCCACGAGATCATCCGCCAGGGCCGCCGTGACCTGACCCTGGTCCGGATGACCCCAGACCTCATCTACGACCAGCTCATCGGGGCGGGCTGCGCGCGCCGCCTGGTGTTCTCCTGGGGCGGCAACCCGGGGGTGGGGTCGCTGCACCGGTTCCGGGACGCGGTGCAGCACGGCTGGCCGGCGCCGCTGGAGGTCGAGGAGCACAGCCACGCCGGCATGGCCAACCGCTACGTGGCCGGCGCGTCGGGGCTGCCGTTTGCGGTGCTGCGCGGCTACGTCGGCACCGACCTGCCCGCCCAGACCGGCAACGTCAAGCCGATCACCTGCCCGTTCACCGGCGAGGTGCTGACCGCGGTGCCCGCCCTGCGGCCCGACGCGGCGGTCGTGCATGCCCAGCGGGCCGACCGGCGAGGCAACGTGCAGCTGTGGGGCATCATCGGGGTGCACAAGGAGGCGGTGCTGGCCGCGGCGCGCTCGCTGGTCACCGTCGAGGAGGTCGTCGAGACGCTGGACCCTCGTCCCGGCGCGGTGGTACTGCCGGCCTGGGCGGTGGACTTCGTCGCCGAGGTGCCTGGCGGGGCCCACCCGTCGTACGCGCAGGGCTACTCCGAGCGCGACAACGACTTCTACATCCGCTGGGAGGCGATCAGCTGCGACCGGGAGGCGTTCCGGCGCTGGCTGGACGAGCACGTCCTGGCGGCTCGGGCACGCTGAGGAACACAGGGTGGAGGCTGGCATGACCACGACGGCCGGACCACGGCTGGGCACCTGGACGGCCGACGAGATGATGACCGTCGCCGCGGCCCGCCAGCTCCATGACGGCATGACCTGCTTCGTCGGCATCGGGCTGCCGAGCACCGCGGCCAACCTGGCCCGCCGCACCCACGCGCCGGGGCTGGTGCTCATCTACGAGTCGGGCACGCTCGGCGCCAAGCCGGACCGGCTGCCGCTGTCGATCGGCGACGGCATCCTGGCCGACACCGCCGATGCGGTCGTCAGCGTGCCCGAGGTGTTCAACTACTGGCTGCAGCCGGGCCGCATCGACGTCGGCTTCCTCGGGGCCGCGCAGCTGGACCGCTTCGGCAACCTCAACACCACCGTGATCGGCGACTACCGCCACCCCAAGGTGCGGCTGCCCGGGGCGGGCGGCGCCCCGGAGATCGCCGCGTCCTGCCGGGCGGTCATCGTGGTCGTGCCAGAGCCGGCGGACGCTGGTCGACCGGGTCGACTTCGTCACCTCGGTCGGCTACGGCCACGGCCCGGGCGAGCGGGAGCGGCTGGGGCTGACCGGGGCGGGGCCACGCCTGGTCATCACCGACCTCGGCGTCCTGGAGCCCGACCCGGACAGCTGTGTGCTCACGCTCACCCGCCTGCATCCCGGGGTCACCGTCGAGCAGGCCCGGGCGGCGACCGGCTGGCCGCTGGCTGTCGCCGGCGACCTGGCCACCACCGAGGCGCCCAGCGAGCAGGAGCTGGAGGTCCTGCGTCGGCTGGAGGCAACCAAGGGCGCCAGCGGCGCCACCGTCGCCTCGGACTGACGTGACGGGACCGCAATGCCAGGTGGCGACCCGCCGCGACCGGGCCGGGCAGGCCGGCGGGCGGGCGGGCTCGTGAGCCGGCGCCGGGCCGTGCGGCTGCACGCCGAGCTGGCCGGACCCGAGCACGCCCCCGTGGTCGTGCTGGCCAACTCGCTGGGGACCACCACCGCCATCTGGGACGACCAGCTGCCCGCGCTGTGCGAGCACTGCAGGGTGGTGCGCTACGACCTGCGCGGCCACGGCGGCTCCGAGGTGCCAGCCGGACCCTACAGCATCGACGAGCTGGGCGGTGACCTGCTCGGCCTGCTCGACGACCTGGGCCTTGCGCGGGTGTCGCTTGCTGGGCTGTCGCTTGGCGGCATGGTCGCCATGTGGCTGGCCGCCCACGCGCCGGCGCGGGTGGACCGGCTCGTGCTGTGCTGCACCTCGGCGCGGATCGAACCGGCCAGCCTGTGGACCGGCCGGGCGGCGCGGGTGCGCGCTCATGGCACCGCCTCGATCGCCGAGGAGCTCGTCGCCCGCTGGTTCACCCCCGGCTTTCGGCGGCGGGCGCCGCGCTCGGTGGCCCGGGTGGCCGCGATGCTGGCGGCCACGCCCGCCGAGGGCTACGCCGGCTGCTGCGAGGCGATCGCCACCATGGACCTGCGCGCCGACCTCCAGGCGATCCGGGCGCCGACGCTGGTGGTGGCCGGCGCCGACGATCCCGCCACGCCGCCCTCGCATGCGCGGGTCATCGCGGCCGGGATCCGGGGTGCGCGGCTGCAGGTGGTGGCCGATGCCGCCCATCTGGCCAACGTCGAGCAGCCCTGGCAGGTCACCGGCCTGCTCACCGACCATCTCACCGGCTGCGACGCCTGACCGCGGCGGGCAGGTGCGCCGCCTGGGACCTGCTCGTTGACGACCGTTGGCCATCCGGGAGGTCGGCCCGCGGCTGCATCCCGAGCAGGTTGATCCGTTTGGCGAAGCGCAGCGTGTCGCCCATCGCGTAGCGGGCGGCTCGAAGGCGGGAAGCCCGGCGCCATGGGGTGCCCGCCGCCGGCGAAGACCTCGTCGTCGTAGCCGGGCGAGATCCACTCCGCGGCGCTGTCGAACAGCGGGGCGTTGACCTTGGTCTGCTGTGGGACGGGGAACTGCATCGTCATCCCGATCGGGTGCCGGTCGTAGCTCGTCTCCTGCTCGTGGCGCCTGACGCGGTCGATCACCCAGGACTGCCATGCCGTGGAGTCGCCCCAGTCGGGCGTGCCCACCTAGCCCAGCGCCTGGGCGAAGGCCGGGTCGACCGTGCCGCCACCCGAAGCCTCGTTGGCCACCTCCCACAGCAGGTTGGGCAGACGGGTGCCCCTCGACGTGGTCGGGTGCCCGGCTGAGATGCAGAGCCCACGGGCGGCGTCGGGCTCCCGCACGGGGTTGGACGAGGTGGTTATGGCGTTCTCTCCCTTCATCCTCGTCGAGTTCGTTCACCGCGAGCGCCGGGAAGACGTACCGGTTGTCTGTCGAGCAGGTCCACGCCCAGGATGCAGCGCCGCGTCTCCTCATCGGCCGTGCCACGTAGTCGTGCGACCAGCCTCGGCAGCGCGTTGAGCTCGCATCCCGGTGTCCGCGTCGCGATCGCCACCGGGAACGACGCCGACAGGGCTCCGAAGACCATGAGATCGCCCGCATACACCCACGCGGCCAGTGCGGTGGTCCAGACCTCCCGTGAGGCCAAGTATCCCACCGACCCGATCGCCGCTGCGCCGGCCAGGAAGACGACGAGGGGCCAGACGCTCCAACGCCGCCGCAACCCGATGTTGAACACGTCGGGAAGCAGGCACAGCGTGAACAAGGTGACGAACCAGAAATCCGACTCGATGAGGTTGAGGTCCCGGAAGATGTCCCACTTGGTGACCAGCTCGACCAGCGCGTAGACGGCGGCCGCTCCAAGGACCGCCCGGATCAGCAGCCCGACCGGACCGGGCCCGGCCAGGCCGGGCCGCATCTCGTGTCTCTCACTGACAGCGTGCATGCCGTAGCTCCCTTCGACGTGTCTGCGCTACCGCCTTCCCCCATTGTATACTCTCAAATTAACTTCAAGCGTTGTATACTATGATCTTAACAAGATGATCCAACGGATGGAGGGCATGCCGACCGACAGCCACCCCCGTGTGCTGGAGGTCCCGGCACTCGCCGGGCGCGTTGGCGTTCTGGCGCCGGCCGGGACCGGATGCTGTTCTGCGGCGACGTGCTGGCCAACTTCGGCCTGCACCCCAAGCGACCCCGGCTGGTCTTGGCGCTGGCGGCGCGGTCATCGACCAGACCGCGGACTGGGCGGCCGTCCCTGGGCGTCCGGGCTGTGGCTGGGTTACTGGGCTGCGCTGATGATGCCGGCCAGGGCCTGGCGGATGCGGTCGGCGGCCTGGTCGGGGTCGGGCTGGCCGGCGTCCAGCCAGGCCAGCACCGCCTCGATGGCGACCACCGGCGCAAGCCGCGCGGCCCACTGCACCCAGGCCCGATCCGGGATGATCTTGGCGAGCTCGCGGCGGGCGGTGGCCACCATTCCCCGGTGGAAGCGGTCCATCTGCTGGCGGAACTCCGGCTCCCTGGCGGCGTGGTGGAACAGCAGCCGAAAGGCGGCCGGGTCGGTGGCGGCCGCCCCCAGCAGGGCGTCGATGCTGGCATTGGTGTAGTCGCGGGTGCCGACGGCGGCGGTCAGCCGCCCTGTCGCGCGGTCCAGCACCGCGCGGTACAGGTCGGTCTTGGACTCGAAGTGCCGGTACAGCAGCACCCGGCTGATGCCGGCCTGCTTGGCGATGTCGTCCAGGCTGGTGGCGGCGAACCCGGCGCGGGCAAAGGCCTGGGTGGCGGCGGCCAGCAGCTGGTCGCGGCGTTCGGCTCGGCGCAGCCGCCGCACGGGCGCGGCCGCCCCGGCCTCGGCCGCCGGTTGCCTGGCGGGTTGCTCCTTGGTCGGCATGCCTCATCCCGATGCTCGTGTTGTTGACATGAGAGTGTAGAAACATCTATCGTTATCTTTAAAGTATACAACCTAGAGTACATAGATCCGGGAGGATCCACCGATGGACGAGCCGATCATCGAGGTCGACGGCCTGGTCAAGCTGTTCAAGGGCGAGGTGCGGCCGCTCGGCGGTGACCCGACCCTGATGCTGGCGGTCGGGTTCGGCATCGGCTTCCGCCCCCAGACCGGCGTCAGCGGCCTGCTTGGCGTCGTGGCGGTCGGCCTGGCGTTCGGCTGGGCGTGGTCGTGGGTGATGGCCCTGCTGGACCTGCTGGTGCGCAGCGCCGAGGCGATCCAGGCGGCGGTGTTCATGGTGGTCTTCCGCTGGCGTTCACCAGCTCGGTGTTCGTGCCCACCCCGACGATGCCCGCCTGGCTGCAGCCGTTTGCCGCCAACCAGCCCGTCACCGTGGCCACCAACGCGCTGCGCGGGCTGATCCTCGGCCAGGGCGCCCTCCCACCCGGGCGGACCGTCACCGGGCAGGTCGCCCTCGCGCTGCTGTGGGCGGCCGCCATCACCGCGGTCTTCGCGCCGCTGGCCGTCCGCGCCTACCGCCGTACCGTCAGCTGACACCCACCTTCAGCAGATGAGAACGATGCCCATGTCCACCAGCAGCCAGCCCAGACCGGTCCACCATCCCGTCTTCGCCCGCTGCTACGCGCGGGCCAGCCACCTCCTGGACGCCGAGGCCGGTGTGGCCGGCCATCGCAGCAAGCTGCTGGCCGGCCTGGCCGGCCGCATCGTCGAGGTCGGCGCCGGCCACGGCCTGAACTTCCCGTACTACCCGGCCACCGTCACCGAGGTCCTGGCCGTGGAGCCAGAACCCTACCTGCGCCGCCTCGCAGCGGCCGCGGCCAGCCAGGCCCGAGTGCCGATCCGGGTGGTGGACGGCACTGCCGAGGCGCTGCCCGCCCCCGACGCCGCGTTCGACGCGGTGGTGGCCAGCCTGGTGTTGTGCACGGTCGCCGAGCTGGACCGGGCCCTGGCCGAGACCCGTCGAGTGCTGCGCCCCGGTGGGACGCTGCGCTTCTACGAGCACGTCCGCGGCGACGATCCTCGCCTGGCCCGCTGGCAGGACCGGCTCGAGCGCCCATGGGGCTGGCTTGCCGGCGGCTGCCACCCCAACCGGGATACGGTGGCCGCCATCACCGCTGCCGGGCTACGCGTGGTCCAGCTGGACCGGTTCGACCTGCCGGCCATGCCCCCACTGGCCCGCCCGCACGTGCTCGGGGTCGCGGAGCGCCCGCGGTAGGACGCCAGCTCCACAGACCAGGGGCATGGCGGCCTCCTGGTCGTCGTCGAGGACGAACATGCCGGCCAGCCCCCGGGTGAGGTGCCGCTCGCTCTGGCCGTGAGGGTGGGGGTGGTACCACAGCGTGGCCGCCGGCTGGTCGACTCGCCAGCTCGGCGACCAGGTCTGGCCGGGCGCGATCGTCTGGTGGGGCCGCCGTCGGCGCTGGCCGGCAGGTGCATGCCGTGCTAGTGCACGGTGGTCGTCTCATCCAGGCGGTTGTGGAGGTGGATGAGGACCTGCTCGCCGTGCCGGGCCCGCAGGGTCGGTCCCAGGTAGGCGCCGTTGAAGCCCCAGGTCGGGGTGGTGCGTCCGGCCAGGAACTGGCGCTGGCCGGCTTGTGCCGTCAGGTCGAACACGCGAAGATCCCGCCTACATCCACCCGGCGTTCCTACCTTCGTGTGAGAGCGGCCAGGTCGCCGTCCACGTCCCCCTGGGGGTGGCCATCTTCGGCCTGGTCGGCACGCTGCTGGTGCGCGTCCGGACCCTGACCTGACCCGCGACCCACCCTACCTCCTGATGTTCCCCGTGTTCCGCTTCCCGCATCCCACCGGGCCAGATGCGATTGGCACGTTGACCTACCACTGGGTGGATGCTGCCCGCCCGGAGGTCTTCAGCGCCGATCCGGATGATCGTCGTGAGCTGATGGTGCAGCTCTGGTATCCAGCCAAGCCAGATCCAGCAGCGCCGCACGCTCCTTACGTGCAGGATGCCGACGCGCTTGCGCAGGCGCGCCAGCGCCTGCGCGGTTTGCCGGAGTCCACCTTCGGACACCTGAACTACCTCACCAGCAACGCGATCCCGTCCGCGCCGGTGGCGGCTGACCAGCCCAGCTACCCGGTGCTGATCTTCCTGGAAGGGCTCAAGTTCAGCTATCGCCAGCAGAACACCTTCCAGGTCGAGGAGCTGGTCTCGCACGGCTACATCGTCGCGGCCATCGACCAGCCGTATGCCGCCGCGACGGTGGTCTTCCCGGACGGGCGCCAGGTCGCCTACGACCCCCGCCTGGCCCCTCCGCACAGCGCGTTCATGGACGCCCACATCCCCTATCTCGCGCACGACGCCATCTTCACGCTGGACCAGCTGGTCGCCCCCAACCAGGCCGACCCCAACGGCATCCTGACCGGGCGGCTGGACCTGCAGCGCGCCGGCCTGTTCGGCATGTCGCTGGGCGCCATCGTGGGCGGCGAAGCCTGCCGGCTGGAGCCGCGCCTGCGGGCCTGCCTGCTGATGGATGCCTTCATGCCTGCCGACGTGGTCCGGGCCGGCCTGCGGCAGCCCACCATGTGGATCACCCGGGATGCCGACACCATGCGGCTGGAACGACGCCGAGCCGGTGGGTGGTCGGAGGCAGACATCCACGAAACCCTGACCACCATGCGGGCGGTGTTCGAGCGCCTGCAGGGCGCTGGCTACTACGTGCAGGTGCCCGGCATGTTCCACGCCGACATGACCGACGTCCCATTGCTGTCGCCGCTCGCCTCCAGGTTGGGCTTCTCCGGGCCGATCGGCGCGCAACGGGCCCACCGTATCATCAACGCGTACTCGCCGGCCTTCTTCGACCGGCACCTGAAGGGCCGACCGGCGGCACTGCTCGACGGCCCGGCAGCGCAATATCCCGAAGTGCGCTTCGAGACCCGCTGACGTTCACCCACGTCGTCGACCGTTTCCGCCTGACGCCAGACCACGCGGGACGAGCGGGGACACCGGGTGACGGCAGAGGCCACCGGCTGGCCGTTTGTGCAGCTCATGGCCGATGGATTGGACGGCTTGACTCGGGACAGTTCGGGAGTACCTTCCGTACATCGCGCCCATCGGCCACGCGGAAGGAGCTCTGCGATGCTGCGATCCCGGGTAGCCCGTGTGCTCGCGCTGGCAGGAGCGGCCGCGTGCCTTGCCTTCCCGCTGCCAGCGGCGCATGCGCAGGGCGGCCCCGGCGCCGCGGCGTCCGGTCCTGATGTGGCGCAGCTCGAAGCGGCGGCGCGTGCGGCGCCGCTTGGCGGTCCGACCGGCGAGCCCGGCGCGGCCGGCGTCGGCGACCCCTACTTCCCGTTGCTCGGCAACGGCGGCTACGACGTCAGGCACTACGACCTGAGCTTCTCCTACGACCCGGCCACCGACCGGCTCGACGGCACCATGGGCATCCGGGCGCGCGCGACGCAGGACCTGTCGCGCTTCGACCTCGATCTGCAGCAGCTCGACGTCAGCGCGGTGCGCGTCAACGACGAGCCCGTCGACTTCCGCCGCGACGGCCAGGAGCTGCAGATCACGCCGCACAACCGCCTGCGGGAGGGCTCGACGTTCAACGTGGCGGTCGACTATGGCGGGATCCCCCAGACGATCGTCGGCTCACCGATCGTGTTCGGCTCGCCCTACGGCTTCCTGCACACCGACGACGGTGCCTTCATGGGCGATGAGCCCAACGTGGCCTCGACCTGGATGCCGCTGTCGGACCATCCAAGCGACAAGGCGACGTGGACGTTGCGGGTCACGGTCCCGCAGGGCAAGAGCGTGGTCGCAAACGGCCGGCTGGTCTCGCAGGTCACCGCGAACGGCAACGGCAAGAGCACCTTCACCTGGGACGAGCCGAACCAGATGGCCACCTATCTCGCCACGGCCGACATCGGCAACTGGGTGCTCAGGACCGGCAGGACGCCGGGCGGGATCCCGGAGACGGTTGCGGTCGATCCGACGATCATCGCCGGCAACCCGACCGCGGTCGACTTTTTCTTCGACACCACCGCCGAGGCCACCGACCTGTGGGTGAAGAACTTCGGTCCGTATCCGTTCGACTCGACCGGCGCGATCGTCGACAATGCCACGTACAATGGGCAGACCCTCGGCTTCTCGCTGGAGACGCAGACGCGGCCGGTCTACTCGGCCGTGCGCTCCACGAGCACGATCGCGCACGAGCTGGCGCACATGTGGTTCGGCGACAGCGTCTCGGTCGCGGACTGGCGGCACATCTGGCTGAACGAGGGGTTCGCGTCCTACGCGCAGTACCTGTGGACCGAGCACCTGGGCGGTGCCTCGCCGCACGATCAGTTCGTGGCGGAATTCAACAGCATCCCGGCGAGCAGCTCGTTCTGGAGCGTCGTGATCGCCGATCCGCAGCGCGACACGATGTTCACCCGCGCCGTCTACCGCCGCGGGGCGATGACGCTGCAGGCGCTGCGCGACAAGATCGGCACTGCGGCGTTCTTCCGCGTGCTGAAGACGTGGACCGCCGAGCATCGGCAGGGAAACGGCACCACGGCGCAGTTCATCGCGCTCACCGAACGGATCTCGGGTCAGGATCTGGGCGACTTCTTCCAGGTCTGGCTGTACACGCCGTCCAAGCCGACAAGCTGGTAGCGGGCCGGATCACCCTGGCCGAGCTGGTTTGCAGCGCCGGGGCAGGAGGAGTTCCCGTGCGGATCACCGTGGTCGGCCCTGCCGACCTGCCGGCGCTGCTGCCGCTGCTGCGCGCCTACTGTGACTTCTACCAGGCCGCGCCGAGCGACCAGGCGCTGCTCGAGCTGACGCGGGCGCTGCTCGCCGACCCGCAGCGGGAGGGGGTGCAGCTGTTGGCCCGCGATGACGCCGGCAGGGCCGTCGGCTTCGCCACCTTGTACTGGACCTGGCAGACGCTGGCCGCCACCCGCGTCGGGGTGATGAACGACCTGTTCGTGGCCGCCGAGGCGCGGGGCAGGGGGGTGGCCGAGGCGCTGATCGCCGCCTGCCTGGAGCGCTGCCGTGCGCATGGGGCGACCCGGCTCGTCTGGCAGACGGCCCGCGACAACGGCCGCGCGCAGGCCGTCTACGAGCGGATCGGGGCGACTCGCGAGGATCGGTGGCTCGACTACTGGCTGGCGGTCGACCCACAACCGCCCGCCTGAGCGTCGGCATCCTCCGCGGGACCGTCTGGCAAGGCGTCAGCGGCGGTTCCCGGCCCTGGACGACGCGAGGTTCGAGGGACCCACCTGGGTTCGCAGCCACTGGTTGAGTGGCCTGGAGAGCCGGAAGAACTCGACCACCCGGTCCTTGGCTTGCGGCGTTCCGAGCCAGGCCCCGGCGGGCCAGTCCCGCCAGGCGATCAGGCCCTTGTAGCGCAGCAGCTCGATCCGCGGGTGGTCTTTCGGGTAGCCCTTCGGGGCCGTCTTCAGGACCTCGTGCCCGGTGGTGTCGAGCCCGGCCGCCCTGGCCTCCGCCACGATGCGGGCGAGCTTGGTTCCGGATCGATCCTCGCTGACCGCCTGCCGGTAACGCTCGAGCTGGTCCGGCGCCATCTCCCACATGCCGGCACCGGCCCCCAGTCCGTCCGCGGTCAGCTGCACATAGCCGTCGCCCACCATCGCACCGATGTGCGTCTTGTAGAGGGACTTGTCAGCGCTGAAGCGGACGTCGCGGTAGGGGCGGAAGATCCGGCCCTCACCCCACTCCGGTGCGAGCTCCGCGAGGAGCTCCTCCATGGGCGCGCGCACGGCGGTCTCGTAGACGGCCTTGTGCTGCTGCCAATAGGTCTTGGAGTCGTCGGCCTCGAGCCCCTCGAAGAACTCAAGGGCCTCTGCGGGCCAGCCTCGAAAGGCCATCGCCAGCCACCCTCCTCCCCGGAACGGCGTGGCCAAGAGCCTATCCGAATCGGCGCCTGCGAGCGGTCGCAGCGGCGACGCAGCCGAACCACCTCCTCGCCAACGGCGAGCGGACCGTGGAAGGCCTGGCCCGCCAGACCGGGCTGTCGGTCGCCAACACCAGCCAGCACCTCCAGGTCCTGCGCCAGGGCGGGCTGGTGGCGACCCGGCGTCAGGGCAACGCCATCTATCATCGGCTGGCCGCGCCCGGGGTGTTCGAGCTGTGGCGCGCCCTGCGCAGCCTGGCCGCCGCGACCGCCTTGTCGCTCAGCTGCCCATGGCCTGGGCCGCACGCTTGGCCATCTCGTCGGGCGGCACGTCCTCGACGTGGGTGGCGACGCTCCAGCGGTGCCCGAAGGGGTCCTCGAACTGCCCCGTCCGGTCGCCGTAGAACTGGTTCTCGACCGGGCGCAAGGCGGTCGCACCCGCCGCGACCGCCTTGTCGAAGATGCCGTCGACGTCCTCCACGTACACGCTGATCGTCACCGGCGTGCCGCCGATCGTCTTGGGGCCGCGCATGCCCATCTCCGGGTACTCGTCCGACAGCATGATCAGCGAGTCGCCGAGCTGCAGCTCGGCATGGCCGACGGTGCCGTTGGGACCGGGCATGCGCACGCGCTCGGTGGCGCCGAACACGGTGGCGTAGAACTCGATCGCGGCGTTGGCCCCGTCGACGCACAGGTAGGGCGTGACCTGCGGGTAGCCCTCGGGGATCGGCTGCACCTTCGCCATGGGAACCTCCCGTCACCACCTGCCAACAGCAGGCAAACATATGTTCGCCGGATACTACCGGGCGGTCGGGCACCTGGCAACCGGCGACGGAGGTGAGGTTGCCGATGACAGCGGTGGCGCGGCGACGTACCATCGGTCCCGGTGACCGCCCCCACGGTCACGGCGGATGAGGAGCCGATGGCGCAGGTCGTGCACAGCCCGGTGACCTGGGTCATCACCCGCCCTCCTCGCCGCCCTGGCCGCTGACGATCCGTCCGGAAAGGAGCTGTGGATGGCAGCGCAGGTCATGCTCACCGACGAGGAGGCACACGCCCTCTCCTCGCTGCTTCACCGGGCCAGCGATCGCCTCGAGACCTACGAGGAGCAGACGCACCAGGACCGCCGCCTCGCCGAGGAGATTCGCGCCGCAGCAGACGACCTCGTCAACCGTCTCCGCCCCGCCTAGCGGCCGCGGCCGGACCCTACTCCGCCAGGTCCGGAGGCCTCCACGGTCGCCCGGCCGGCACCCGAGGCGGACCGCCCACGCTGAGAGGAAGCAACAGGTGAGCGACGAACGCATGAGCGACGAGCGCACCTTCACGGCGGGCGAGGCCGCCCATCGCCCGCCCCACCTGGAGCACGAGCAGCTCGTCCAAGCCCAGGCCGAGACGCTGAACACCCCGCGGCGCACCTATGGCGTGTCCGCCCGGACCCTGTTCCGCACGATGGACCTGCTGTACGGCCAGGGGCGCACCATGTCGAAGTTCAAGGTGCTCGAGCTGGTCGCCCGGGTCCCCTACCAGTCGTGGGAGCAGGTCGCCTACATCGCCATCACCCACGTCCACGAGCGCACGGGCATGGCCCGGCGCGTCTACGAGCGGGTTGCCGAGTCGCGTGCCCAGCAGGACAACGAGCAATGGCACCTGCTCATCCTGGAAGAGCTCATCGCCGCCTCCGGGCGGCGGGAGGGGCGCATCCGCTTCTGGATCATCCCGCAGGCCCTCGCCTTCGCCTACTATCAGCTGTCCTGGCTGATGTATGTCATCCGCCCGGCGTGGAGCTACCGGCTCAACGCCGACTTCGAGGACCACGCCGAGCACGAGTACATGGCGTTCGTGGCCGAGCGGCCCGAGTTGGAGACGACCCCGTTCCAGAGCGCCTTCGCCGACGACTACGGCCACTTCGACTCCCTCGCCGACCTGTTCCGCCAGATCGGCCACGACGAGCGGGTCCACAAGGAGGAGAGCCTCGTCCGCATGCGCGAGTCGCGGTTCCGCTGACGACGGCCGGGGGGCGAGGGCGGACGAGGGCGCCGCTGTCGCTTCGAGCCGGCCGCACCCGGCGGCGTCACCTCAACAACGGCTGCTCTCTGGCCGGAACGGTCACTCCCTGTCCGGCCGGTCCGCCTGGGACGGCGACGTGGCCTCGAGCAGCCGCCGGAGGGCGGCGTTCCACTGCCGCATCAGGTCGCCGAGCGGCGCCTGCGGTGCACCGGGCGGTGCACCGGGTGGCGTCAGGAGCGCGCGTGCGGCCGCCAGCTGGGCTTGCAGCGTCGCCGCAAGCTGGTCCGCGGCGCTCTGGATGAGCCGCGCGCTCCGCTCCTGGGTGACGCCGGCCCGCTCGATCACCTCCCGGTAGGCGTCCAGGCTCTGCCGCAGGGCGCGGTTGGTCTCCTCCTGGCTGACCAGCGCGCGCTCCATCGCGGCCAGGGAGGACGTCAGCGCCGCCAGCACGGCGCGGTTGCCCTCGGCCTGTTCCTGCAGCAGCCGCAGCAGGGAGTCCGACCACGCCTGGGCGGCGCCGAGGCTGCGCTCCTGCGCCGCCATGGCGAGCCGCATGATCTCGCCGAACGGGTCGAAGCCGGCCTCGGGTCGTGGCTGCTGTGCGCCTGAGCCCTTGCGTGCCTGTCCGGTCATCACCGTCCTGCCGATCTTGGCTTGTCTGGTGGTTGTGTGACACGGCCGATGACGGGCTACCCAGCTGCCCACCAGGTCGGACCCTGCCGCTTGGGCGAGGAGAGCCCACCGCGGTGGGGAGCCGTCGAGCATTGTAAGGTGACGGCAGGTGTCGTTGGCACCTGCCCGAGCGCCCAGGAAGGTGCGCGCACACAGAAGGAGGGCCCCATGGCCACCAAGGACCCGACCGACGACTTCCAGGCGCAGATCCTGGACGGGATCCGCAAGAGCCAGGCCGCCGTCGTCGAAGGCCTGCGCAGCTGGACCGAGACGGTCCAGCAGCTCGTGCCCACGCCCGGACGGACCGCATGGCCCGGGTCCGAGCAGTTCCCCACCGTCGGCGAACTGGTCGACTCGGTGTTCGACTTCGCCACCCAGCTGCTCAACGCCCAGCGCGAGTTCGCCCACAGCGTGCTCGCCGTCGCCGCGCCGGTCGGCGAGCAGGCCCAGGAGAAGCCCGAGAAGCCGACCCAGCCGGCGCCGAGGACCACCAAGAGCACCTGAGCGACCTAGGACCACCTGATCGGGCGGCACCCGGACGATGCCAAGATGGCGGGCGTGCTGCGCACCGCGTTGCCGACCCAGGGCGAACGCTACCGGGCGGGGCGTGCGCTGCGGGAGCGGGTGCCGCGTGGTGTCCTGAGCCGCTGGCGCCCGGCCCAGGACCGGCCCGACCCGGTCGACCTCATCGAGGAGACGCACGCGGGCCGGCTGGAACGGCTGATCCCCTTGCGGGTCGGCCGGATGGTCGCGTCACCGTACGCGTTCCTGCGCGGCGCGGCCAACCTGATGGCAGAGGACTTCGCTCCGCTGCCGCGCACCGGGGTCGAGCCGGTGATCTGTGGTGACGCCCATCTGGGCAACTTCGGCTTCTACGCCTCGCCCGAGCGGGACCTGGTGTTCGACCTCAACGACTTCGACGAGGCCCATCCCGGCCCGTGGGAGTGGGACCTGTGGCGGCTGGCGACCAGCGTGTGGGTGGCCGGCCGGCAGAACGGCCTGGCGGAGGCCACCTGCGAGGACGCGGCGCTGTGGTGCGCGATGGCCTACCGGCGGCAGCTGCGCGGGCTGGCCGGCCAGCCGCTGCTGGCCCGCTCGTTCGACCGGCTGGACATCGACCGGATGCGCCTGGAGCTGGCCGACTGGTCACTGCGGGGGGAGATCGAACGGGCCGCGAACCAAGCCCGCGGCCGGACCAGCGACCGGGCGCTGCCCAAGCTGACCCGCGAGCGCGCTGGCGCGCGCCACATCGTCGACCAGCCGCCCCTGGTGATGCACGTGTCCGAGCAGGAGACCGATCGGCTCGTCGACGGGCTGGAGGCCTATCTGCAGACCCTCCCGCCCCATTGGCGTCGGGTGCTGGGCTATTACGTGGTCGTCGACGTGGCCCACAAGGTGGTCGGCGTGGGCAGCGTCGGGCTGCGCGCGTTCGTCGCGCTGCTCGAGGGCAACGGGCCGCACGACGTGGTCTTCCTGCAGCTCAAACAGGCCAGGCGGTCGTGCGTGGCCCGGTTCGTCCACGGGGACAAGGCCTGGCATGCCCACCAGGGCCAGCGCGTGGTGGAGTACCAGCAGACCCTGCAGACCGTCAGCGACCCGCTGCTGGGCTGGGTGACGGTGGATGGCCGCGACTACTACGTCCGGCAGTTCCGCGACATGAAGGGTGCGGTCACCGTCGACGGGATGGACGGCTCGGCGCTGATGGACTACGCCCGGATCTGCGGTGCGCTGTTGGCCAAGGGCCACGCCCGCTCGACCGGCGCCACGGTCCTGTCCGGCTACCTCGGCAAGGGCGACGTCGCCGACCGGGCCTTCGCACGCTTCGCCCGTGCCTACGCCGACCAGACCGAAGCCGACCACCAGGCCCTCCAGCAAGCCGTCAAGTCGGGACGGCTCCCCGCCGAGCACGGGGTGTAGGCACCGGGTCGACGGCTGCGGCGCTCTGGCCCCGTCGGCGAGGTCGGCGCCGGAGGGGCTCCCGGCCTCGGTCACCGTCGGGCGAGGTCGGCCGCGCCGATCAGGCCGGCGTCGGGGCCGAGCTCGGCCACCCGCACGTCGGCGACCGGCCGGTGGCCGCGTGCGGTGAGCTGCCGCTTGAACGCCTCCTGGGCCGGGCCGGCCAGCAGCTCCCCGGCTTCGGACACCCCGCCGCCGAGGATGAACACGCGCGGATCGAGCACAGCCGCCAGGTCGGCCATGCCGTGGCCGAGCCAGGCGCCGATGGCCTTGAAGGACTCGATGGCGACCGCGTCCCCCTGCTGGGCGGCGACGGTGACCTGCGGTCCGGTGATGGCGTCGGGCTGGCCGTCGCCGAGCGCGAGCAGCCGCGCCGCGGCCTGCGGCGATCGGGCGGCACGCTCCTGCGCCTCCCGGACCAGCGCCCGGCCGCTGGCGTACTGCTCCCAGCAGCCTCGGTTGCCGCACCCACACGGGCGCCCGTCGGGGACGACGTTCAGGTGGCCCACCTCGGCGGCGACGCCGAACGCGCCGCGGAGCAGCTCGCCGCCCAGGACGATGCCGCCACCGAGGCCCGTCCCGATGGTGAGCGTGACCGTGAACGGTTGGCCATGGCCGGCTCCGAACCGCGTCTCGCCCCAGGCCGCGGCGTTGGCGTCGTTCTCCAGCACGACCGGCAGACCGGTGCGCTGCTCGATGGCGGCGCGGACCGGCGCGTTGCGCCAGGCCAGGTTGGGGGCGAACAGCACCGTCGAGCGCGCCTCGTCGACGAACCCGGGCGCGCCGAGGCCGGCCGCCTCGATGGTGTGATCCTGCGCGAGCTCGCGGATGCAGGCGGCGATGACGTCCTCGGTCTTCTCCGGGTCCTCGGAGGGGGTGTCCTGCTTCACCCCGGCAAGGATCCGGCCGCTTTCGTCCACCACGCCGGCGGCGACCTTGGTCCCGCCGATGTCGACCCCGATCGTCAGCCCCATGGCCCTCCCGCCTTTCCCCGGCCGGTCAAATTGGCCGATTGGATGTTTACCACGCGATCTGCCGACCTACCACATGCGATGCCGTCGTCGTGCCGGCTCACAGAGTCGCGCCGGCTCACAGACCCTCACCAGAGACATCGAGCCCGATTTGTCGCACAATCTCCCTGACTGCCGACTCGACCAGCCAGTCCATCCTGCGGAGGGAAGTATCCGTGAGCGAGCATGGAGCCTTCGAGCCGACTGCCACCTGGACCGAGGAGGAGGGGCCGGGCGAATCGCATGCCGCGGTGACGCGGCTGGCCTCGGTGGCCGCGCTGGGCGGCTTCCTGTTCGGCTACGACAGCGCGGTCATCAACGGCGCGGTGACGGCGATCAAGGACCAGTTCGCGGCAGGTGCGGCGGCGCTGGGCCTGACCGTGTCATCGGCGCTGGTCGGGGCGGCGCTGGGAGCGCTGGCGGCCGGGCGGGTGGCCGACCGGTACGGCCGGCTGCGGGTGATGTGGCTGGCCGCGGTGCTGTTCGTGGTGAGCGCGCTGGGCAGCGGCCTGGCGGGCTCCCTGCTGGTGCTGGCGGTGTTCCGCATCATCGGCGGCATCGCGGTGGGCGCCGCCTCGGTGATCGCCCCGGCCTACATCGCGGAGATCGCGCCGGCCCGCATCCGCGGCCGGCTGGGGTCGCTGCAGCAGCTGGCGATCGTGCTGGGCATCTTCGTCGCCCTGCTGGTGGACTACGCGCTCGCCGCCGCCGCCGGGGGATCGGAGAAGGACCTCTGGCTCGGCCTGGAGGCCTGGCGCTGGATGTTCCTGTCGATGACGGTGCCGGCGGTGCTGTACGGGGTGCTCGCGCTGACCATCCCGGAATCGCCGCGGTACCTGGTGGCCAAGGGGCATCTCGGCCAGGCGCGGAAGGTGCTGGGTCGGGTGCTGGGCAACATCGACCTGGACGACAAGATCGCCCAGATCCAGATCACCCTCCAGCACGAGACCGCGCCGAGCATGCGGGACCTGCGCGGCCCGGCGCTGGGACTGCTGCCCATCGTGTGGGTGGGCATCGGGCTGTCGGTGTTCCAGCAGTTCGTCGGCATCAACGTGATCTTCTACTACTCCAGCGTGCTGTGGCAGGCGGTCGGGTTCACCGAGAAGAACGCGCTGCTCATCACCGTGATCACCAGCGTGGTCAACGTCCTCACCACCTTGGTCGCTATCGCGACGATCGACCGCTTCGGCCGGCGCCCGCTGCTGCTGGTCGGCTCGATCGGCATGACGGTCACCCTGGGGATCATGGCGCTGCTGTTCGGCACCGCCTCGGGGACCGCGGCCAAGCCGGAGCTGCACGGTGCCGCCGGACCGATCGCCCTGCTGGCCGCCAACCTGTACGTGTTCTCGTTCGGCATGTCCTGGGGCCCGGTGGTGTGGGTGCTGCTGGGGGAGAAGTTCCCCAACCGGATCCGCGCCGCCGCGCTGTCGGTGGCCGCGGCCGCGCAGTGGATCGCCAACTGGATCATCTCCACCAGCTTCCCGGCGCTGGCGGGCGTCGGGCTCGGCCTGGCCTACGGGCTGTACACCGTGTGCGCCGCATTGTCGTTCTTCTTCGTTGTCCGGTTCGTGTCCGAGACCAAGGGCAAGGAATTGGAGGAGATGCGCTACTGACCGTTCGGCCGCCGGCCGCCCTCGTGGACGCCGGCCGGAGGCGAGACGGTCCAGCCGACCCGTTCGCCTTGCTGACGCGGCGCGGCGCCCAAGCGCCGCGCCCTGAAGGACTGGTGACGATCATGGCGTTCCAAGGTGCGATCTTCGACGTGGACGGCGTGCTGGTCGACTCGCCGCACGAGCTGGCCTGGCGGGAGGCGCTCCGGGAGCTGATGGAGGACGACTGGCGCGACATCTGCGAGCAGACGACCTACACCCCGGAGCGCTTCACCCCCGCGGTGTACCAGCAGGTGATGGCCGGCATGCCGCGGATGGCCGGCGCCCGCGCGGCGCTGGAGCACTTCGGCGTGCCCGACCTGGACACCCGGGTGGAGCAGTACGCCGCCGCCAAGCAGGAGCACGTGGTCAGGCTGATCGAGGCCGGCCAGTTCATGGCCTTCGCCGACGCGCTCCGGTTCATCCTGGTGGTCAAGCATGCCGGCATCCCGGTCGCGGCGGCGTCGTCGTCCAAGAACGCCAAGCTGTTCCTGGAAAAGATCAGCCTGGACACCTTCGCCGCCGAGCAGCGGCTGGACTACCCGTTCATCCGGCCCGGGCTGACCCTGCTGGAGCTGTTCGACGCCGACATCTCCGGGCGTGACTTCCCGCGTGGCAAGCCCGACCCGACCATCTTCCTGACCGCCGCCGAGGAGCTGGGCGTCCCCCCGGATGCCTGCTTCGTGGTCGAGGACGCCTCCAGCGGGATCCAGGCGGCCAAGGCCGGGAGGATGGCGGCGCTGGGCGTGGCCCGCCTCGGCGACGAGGAGCTGCTGGCGACCGCCGGCGCGGACCTGGTCGTGACCACGCTCGACGACGTCTCGCTGGAGGCCCTGGCCGAGGGCCGGCTGGCCGAGCGGCGGGCGGCCGCGGAGCTCCGCCAGCGCCACGCCGAGCGGCCGCCGAGCGTCTGGTCGCTGGTCTACGACGGCTTCGACCCGGAGCGCCAGGGGCTGCGGGAGGCGTTGTGCGCGCTGGGCAACGGCTACTTCGTGACCCGCGGCGCCCTGCCCGAGGCGCGTGCCGACGGGGTCAACTACCCCGGCACCTACGTGGCCGGCCTGTACAACCGGCTCACCACCGACATCGCCGGCCGCACGGTCGAGAACGAGGACCTCGTCAACGTGCCGAACTGGCTGCCGTTGGAGTTCCGGCTCGCCGGCGGGCCGTGGTTCGACGTGCAGCGCGCCGAGGTCCTCGAGCACAGCCTGGAGCTCGACCTGCACCAGGGGACGCTCACCCGGCACCTGCGCTGGCAGGACCCGGACGGCCGCCGCACGGCCATGACCCAGCGCCGGCTGGTGAGCATGCAAGACGAGCACCTGGCCGGCCTGGCCACCACCTTCACGGCCGAGAACTGGTCGGGCACGCTGGAGGTGCGCTCGGGCCTGGACGGCCGGGTCGTCAACGCCGGCGTCAAGCGCTACCGCGACCTCAACGGCCACCACCTGGAGGTGCTCCACGCCGCCGAGGCCGGCGACGACACCGTCGAGCTGCAGGCCGAGACCAACCAGTCCCACATCCGGGTCGCGCTCGCCGCCCGCACCCGGGTCTGGCAGGACGGCCAGGCCGACGGCCAGGCCGCACCGGCCGACCGGCGCCTGGTCGCCGAGCCCGGGTTCGTCGCCCACGACCTCACCCTCGACGTGGAGCAGGACCGCCCGGCCACCGTCGAGAAGATCGTCGCCCTGTACACCGGTCGGGACCGTGCCATCTCCGAGAGCCTGCTGGACGCGCGCGAGGCGGCCCAGACGGCGGTGGGCTTCGACGAGCTGCTGGCCCGCCACGCGGGCGCCTGGACCAGCCTGTGGAACCGCTTCGACATCCAGCTCGACAGCGCCAACGAGTGGACCGAGATGGTGTTGCACCTGCACATGTTCCACCTGCTGCAGACCGTGTCACCGCACACGATCCACCTCGACGTGGGCGTGCCGGCGCGCGGCTGGCACGGCGAGGCCTACCGCGGCCACGTCTTCTGGGACGAGATGTTCATCTTCCCGTTCCTGAACTTCCAGCGGCCGGTGCTGGCCAGGGCGCTGCTGGACTACCGCCACGCCCGCATCGGCGCGGCCCGCAAGGCGGCCCGCGAGGCCGGCCAGCAGGGGGCGATGTTCCCCTGGCAGAGCGGCAGCAACGGGCGCGAGGAGACCCAGCGCCTGCACCTCAACCCGCGTTCGGGCCGCTGGCTGCCCGACCACTCCCACCTGCAGCGCCACGTCAACATCGCGATCGCCTACAACGTCTGGCAGCACTACATGGTGACCGGCAGCATCCAGTTCCTGCGCTTCGTCGGCGCTGAGCTGCTGTTGGAGATCGCCCGCTTCTGGGCCAGCATCACCAGCTACAACCCGGCGCTGGACCGCTACGAGATCCTCGGCGTGATGGGCCCGGACGAATACCACGAGGCCTACCCGGACAGCGGCCGGCCCGGCCTGGACAACAACACCTACACCAACGTGATGGCGGTGTGGGTGCTGCAGCGGGCGCTGGAGACCCTGCAGGTGCTGCCCCCGCACTACCGCCAGGAGGTCGTCGACGAGCTCCGGCTCGGCCCGGACGAGCTCGACCGCTGGCGGGACATCACCCGCAAGATGCGGGTGGTCTTCCACGCCGACGGCGTGCTGACCCAGTTCGAGGGCTACGAGCAGCTCGAGGAGTTCGACTGGGCGGGCTACCGGGCCAAGTACGGCAACATCCAGCGGCTGGACCGGGTGCTGGAGGCCGAAGGCGACTCGACCAACCGCTACAAGCTCGCCAAGCAGGCCGACGTGCTGATGCTGCTGTTCCTGCTGTCCCGCAGCGAGCTGCGCGCGCTGCTGGGTGACCTCGGCTACCAGGTGAGCGAAGACCAGCTCGCCCGCACCGTCGCCTACTACCTGGAGCGCACCGCGCACGGCTCCACCCTCAGCGGCGTGGTCACCTCCTGGGTGCTGGCCCGCCTGGATCCCGAGGAGGCATGGCGCTTTCTGAACCGGGCGTTGGAAAGCGACGTCGCCGACGTCCAGGGCGGCACCACCGCCGAGGGCATCCACCTGGGCGCGATGGCCGGCACGGTCGACATCGTGCTGCGCTGCCTGACCGGCATGCGCGCGCGCGGGGAGGTGCTGCGCTTCGACCCGGCCCTGCCGGCCGAGGTCAAGCAGCTGCGCTTCAGCGTCCACTACCGCGGCCACCGCATCGACGTCGTGCTGGCCGAGGACCACATGCAGGTCAGCTCGCGCCCGGGCGGCGCGCCGCCCATCAAGGTCCTGATCCGCGACGAGGCGGTCGAGCTCGCACCCGGCGTGCAGGCGGAGTTCGCGCTGGAGCACCGGCCGTGACCGCCGAGCAGGCGCTGGCCGGCCACGCCGCCCGGCTGGCGGCGCGGGCGGACCAGGTGGCGCTGTGCCTGGACTTCGACGGCACGCTGTCGCCCATCGTCGACGACCCGGCGGCGGCCAGGCCGCTGGCCGGCATCGTCGAGCTGCTCGGCCCGCTGGCCGCCCGGTTCGCCGCGGTCGCGCTGGTCTCGGGCCGCCCGGCCGGCTACCTGGCCGCCCATGCCCACGCCCCCGGGGTGCGCTACCTGGGGCTGTACGGGCTGCAGGAGATCCGCGACGGCCAGGTGTGGGTCGACCCGCGCCTGGAGTCGGCCAGACCGGCGGTGGTGGCGGCCGGCGACGACCTGCGCGGCCATGCCGCCGTCAAGGCCAGCGGCGCCTACCTGGAAGACAAGCAGTACGCGGTCGCCGTGCACACCCGGCGGGTCGCCGACCCCGAGCGCTGGGCCGCGCCGATCGACCAGGCGGCCCGCCAGGTCGCCGACCGGCACGGGCTGGAGGTCGTCCCGGGCAAGCTGGTCTGGGAGCTGCGCCCGGCGGTGCGCAGCGACAAAGGCGACGCGGTCCGCCGGGTGGTCGCCGAGTCGCAGGCGCGCTCGGTGGTGGTGATCGGCGACGACCTCGGCGACCTGGCCGCCTTCGCCGCCGCCGGCCAGCTCGCCGCCGAGGGCCATGACGCGCTGCGGGTGGCGGTCCGCTCGGCCGAGGCGCCGCCGGAGCTGCTCGCCGCCGCCGACCTGGTGGTCGAGGGACCATCCGGGGTGCGGGACTTCCTGGAGCGGCTGGCCGCCTGATCCGGGTGGCAGACCGGCGCCGGGCACCGCGTCAGCGTCCCGCGGACCGCCAGTACAGCTGCATGAGCATCCGAGCGGTGCGGTCGGGATCGTGGCGGATGAGGGTCCGCCGGAGCAGGTCGGTTCGCGCCACCTCCGCCAGTCCCGGCGCCAGGAAGTCGCCCGGGATGGCGGTGTAGCCGGCGGCGGCCATGCCGCGCTCGTCGTAGGGAACGGGGTCGCCTTCCTCGCGGTAGCGTGCGAGCACCTGGGCGGGTGGGGTGGCGGTGTTGAACACGACGTAGTCGAAGATGCGGCCACCGGCATGGCGTTCGACCTCGCCGACGTGGTCGTGCACCCAGAACCCGCCGGTGTGGTTGGCCTTGTTCATCAGGCTGACGACGAAGACCTTCGTGGCTGCGCTGGACCGGATGGCCTTGGCCATGCCGTCGACCAGGAAGTGCGGGATGACGCTGGTATAGAGGCTGCCGGGGCAGACGACGATCAGGTCGGCGTCCAGGATCGCCCGCTCGGCGTTCGGATTGAGGGTGGGGGCGGGCTCGAGGGCGAGCTGGAACGCCCCGCGCGGCAGGCTGCTGCCGGCGACGGTGGCCTCGCCCGCCAGGATCATGCCGTCGGCGAGTCGAGCGACCAGGCGCACGTTGTGGGTGGTGACCGGGACGACGGTGCCCTGGACCGACAGGATCTTGGACGCCTCCTCGACCGCGTCTTCGAAGCTGCCGGTCACCTTCGCCAGGGCGGTCAGAAAGAGGTTGCCGAAGCTGTGCCCGGCGAACGTACCTTCCTCGAACCGGTAGTTGAACAGGTCGCGGAGCCTGGGCCACTGGGCGAGCGCAACCAGGCACTGGCGCACGTCGCCGGGGGGGAGCACGCCCAGCTCGTCGCGGAGGATCCCGGTCGAGCCGCCGTCGTCGGACATGGTCACGATCGCGGTCAGGTCGCGGACGTAGCGTTTCAGGCCGGACAGGAGCACGAAGCTGCCCGTGCCGCCCCCGATCGTCACCACCTTGGGACGTTCGTCGCTCACCGCCACTCCCAGTCTCGACCGTCCCGCGCATCAGCGCCGCGGAAGTACGCCTCATCGTCGTGCCACGGCAGCACGGTACCGGGTGGCAGGTGCTGCGGCCACACGCGTACAAGCGGCCGTCCGGGCGAGTACGATGAGGTGCACTTCGGCCAGATGAGCACAAGGTCAGGGAGGCGGTCCCAGTGGGCAGCTACCTCGTGGTCGCGAACCAGACCCTCGGGGGCCCGGAGCTCAAAGGGGAGCTCCGGAAGCGTCTCGAGGCAGGAGCAAGCTCGTTCTACGTGCTCGTCCCCAACACCCATGCGGTGGACTACCATGGCGTGCCGGCGGCCGGCGGTTTCGTGCCCATGCCCACCCTGGTCACGGCCGGTCCCGCAACCAATGAGGAAGCGACCGCCCAGGCCCAGTACCGGCTGGACCAGCTGCTGAGCAGGCTCCGCGACCTGGGCGTCAAGGCCGAGGGAGAGCTGGGGGATGCGGACCCGCTCAAGGCCATCGAGAAGGTGGTCGCGAACCGCCAGTTCGACGAGATCATTCTCTCCACCCTGCCGCACCCTGTCTCGAAGTGGCTCAGGACGGATCTCCCGCATCACGTGGAGCGCCGCTTCGCGCTGCCGGTGACGACGGTCATCGCCAGAGGCTGACGCGAATCATCCTGGCAAGTCATCTTGTCCGTGCGAGGCGCGCTCATCCCATCGCCTCCTACCCTCACCCTGACCATCGCTGCACGGCTGCGGTGCCGAGCCCCGGTACCTAGCCGCACAGCCAACGCGAGCCAAGCGGGCTCGGTCCGCTTGCACGACCCGAGGCGGCTCCGCATGGGGACAGCCAACTACGAGATCCGGATCAAGGGGCGTGTGGGCGAGGCGCTGCAGCTCGCGTTTGCGGGGCTGACGGTGACCACCAAGCCGGTGGAGACGGTGGTGTGCGGGTCGCTGCCCGATCAGGCGGCGCTGCACGGGCTGCTCGACACGATCCAGACCCTTGGGCTGGATCTCCTGGAGATCCGCCGACTGCCCGAAGCCGGCGACGCCAAGCCCGGTGGGTCGCACGCCGCACCCACGGCGTGAGCTCCCACCGGCCGGTCAGGCTCACCCGAGACGGGTGATGACGACGCCTGCCTGCCGGTCGACAATGGGGTCGCCAGTGCCCGCGTGGACCGCACGGGCGGTGCGACCAGGACCAGCAGGAGGTCGAGATGGCAAGTCAGGCGACGCCGCGGTTGGGCGACGCGCTGCGCGTTGGGGTGCAGGACGTGGCCAGGGTGTGGTGGTGGTTCCTGCTCCTGGGGGTGCTGTGGATCCTGTTCGGCATGGTCGTGCTGTCCTACCGGGTGGGCAGCCTGTACGCCCTCGCCGTGTTCGTGGGGTTTGCCCTGCTGTTTGGCGGGGTGTCGCACCTGGCGGTCGCCATGCGGGTGCGCAGCTGGCGCTGGCTGTACCTGCTGGCCGGCATCTTGTCGATCCTCGCCGGCATCATCACGTTCGCCTGGCCGGGCAGGACGCTGTATGTCGTGTCGGTGTTGCTGAGCTGGTATCTGGTGGTGGTCGGCATCGTGCACTTCGTGGGGGCGCTGGCCGGTCCCAAGGTGGACTGGTGGTGGACGACCCTGCTGTTGGGGCTTGCCGAGTTCCTGCTCGGCGCCTGGGCGGTCGGCTATCCGGGCCGCTCGCTGCTGGTGTTCGTCAACCTGGTCGGGATCTATGCCTTGTTCCACGGGGTGGCCGAGATCTTCGCCGCGTTCTCGCTGCGCGAGGTGGGCAAGCACGTCGACCGCCTGACCACCTGACGCTGCGTCGTGCGGCCCGGCGGCCCGGGCTCAGATGAGCTGGAGCCGGCGGGCCTGGCTGATCGCCTCGCGACGGCTGGTAGCCTGCAGCTTGCGGTAGATGTGCCGAATGTGCGTCTTGACGGTGTGCACCGAGACGTACAGCTCGTCGGCGATCTCGGCGGCGGACAGCCGGCTCGGCAGGTAGCGCAGCACCACCCGCTCCCGCTCGCTGAGCTGGTCGACCAGTCCGACCAGCGCGGCCGACGCCGGTGCCTGGGGGGCCGGCTCCGTGGTGCTCTCGAGCAGGTCGCCGACGAAGGACCGGTATGCCGTGCCCTCGTGGAGATGCGCTTCGAGCAGCGCCCGGGCCGGCGCGCCGCCATCGGCGAACGCCTGGCGGAACCCCTCCGGGGCGGCAAGTGCGAGCGCGCGTTCCAGCGACCGCGACGCCCGCGCGTGGTCGCCGAGCGCCTGGGCGGCAACCGCGGCCAGCAGCCAGGCCGTGACCAGCGGGGCGGGGGAGCCCGCCGGCGGGCGGCCCTGCAGGGCGGGGGAGAGCGCCTCGGCGGCGCCGGCCGGATCGCCGTCGGCGAGCAGGAGGCGGGCCAGGGCCACGGCCTCGGCGGCGGTGGACGGCCCGTCATCCCGGCCCTCCTCGAGGCCCTCGAGCGCCAGCCGCGCGGCGGCGCTGTCCCCGGCCGCGGTATGCAGCTCCGCGTCGGTGACCGCCAGGCAGCGCCGCAACCAGGAAGGTGGCGTCCAGCCGGCCAGCTCCTGGCGGGCGGCGCTCAGCACCGCAGACCCTCCGACCGGATCGCCCTGCGCCTGGCGCAGCCGCGCCTGCACCAGCGCGGCGCCGAGCCCGACCGGCCGCTGGGGGTAGGCGTGGCAGCTCGCCAGGGCCTGCTCGACATGGCGGCCTGCCTCGGTGAGCTCGTCGCGCTCCAAGCACGCCCAGGCGAGCGCGAAGTGGGCGCCGGCCACCTGGGAGGAGGTGGACCAGCCGCGCTGCTCGGCGAACTCGACGGCTGCCCGCCCGGTCCGGAGGGCGGCATGGAGCTGGCCGCGGGCCACCTGCAGCACGGCGAGCTGGCTCATGCAGTTGAGCCGCGAGGAGTCGAACCCGACCTGCTCGGCCACGAGCCAGCCGTCCCGCAGATGGGCTTCGGCGGCGTCGAGGTCCCCGGTCCACAGCTCCGCGGCGCCCAGGTGGCCGAGCGCGACCGCCCGCACGTCATCGTCCCACGCGCCGGGCACGACCTGCGCGCCAGCCCTGGCCTGCAGGGCCAGGACGTCGCGGCCGGCGGCCAACGCCTCGTCGAGCCTGCCCCAGCCCCAGGCGCTGACCAGCTGGAGCAGGGCGATCAGCAGGCCGTAGCGGTGCGTCCGGCCCTCGGGCAGCAGGTGCCGCTGCCGCCTGGCCAGCTCGAGGTAGGCGGCGACCCCATCGTGGTCGGCGAGGGTGTACCGGTCGAGCGCGACGAGCGCGGCAAGCTCCGGGTTGGCGCGCACCACCTCGCCGGGCAGCCGCTCGTACAGCTGGCGGATGGTCACGCTCTGGCCACGCAGGCCCAGGCCGACCCCATGCTCCACCAGAAGCTCGGCAGCCTGGTCCCAATCCTCGGCGTCGAGCGCATGCCGGATGGCCTCGACCGGGAAGCCGTGGGCGGCATGCCAGCGGGCCGCCCGCCGGTGCAGCCCGGCCACCTCGCCGGGCGCCTGGCGGCGCAGCTCGTAGCGCAGCAGCTCCACGAACAGGTGGTGGTAGCGGTACCAGGCACGGCCCGGCCCGAGCGCGACGACGAACAGGTTGCTGCGCTCCAGCCAGTCCAGCGTCCGGTCGCCGTCCTGGCGGCCGGTGAGCGCGTCGGCCAGTGCGCCGCTGATGCGGTCGGCGACACAGGTGCGCAGCAGGAAGTCGCGCAGCTGCGCGGGCTGCCGGTCGAGCACCTCCGCGACCAGGAAGTCGGCGATGGTGCGGTCGCTGCCGGCCAGCGCGGCCACGGCGCGGCTCGGGTCGGGCTGGCCATGAAGTGCCAGCGCGGCCAGGCGCAGCCCGGCTGCCCACCCCTCGGTGCGGGCGTGCAGCAGGGCCAGGTCGGCGTCGGGCAGGGCCAACCCGTGGCCGGCGAGCAGCTCGGCGGCCTCGCCGGCGGTGAAGGCCAGCTCGGCGGCAGGGATTTCCGTGAGCAGGCCGCCGACCCGCAACCGCGCCAGGGGCAGCGGCAGGTCCTCGCGGGTGGCCAGCACCAGCCGCAGCGCCGCCGG
>JBIOYL010000210.1:0-2006 GCA_044870185.1 Actinomycetes bacterium
CCCCGGCGGCGACCATGGTGGCGGCGTGGATCAGGGCCGACACCGGGGTGGGGCCGGCCATGGCGTCCGGCAGCCAGGTGTGCAGCGGGAACTGGCCCGACTTGCCGATGGCGCCGCAGAACAGCAGCACGGTGCCGAGCGTGACGGTGGCGGCGCCGATGCGGCCGCCGTGCACGCCGTCGACGATCCTGGCGAGGTCGAAGCTGCGGGCCGCCCAGAAGAACACGATGATGCCGGCCATGAAGCCGAGGTCGCCGACCCGGGTGGTGACGAACGCCTTGACGGCGGCGCGCGCGTTGGCGTGGTCCTCCCAGTAGTGGCCGATCAGGAAGTACGAGCAGATGCCCATGATCTCCCAGCCGACCAGCAGCAGCAGCAGGTTGTCGGCCATGCACACGACCAGCATGCCGGCAGTGAACAGCGACAGCTTGGCGAAGAAGAAGGTGTAGCGCTCGTCACCGCGCATGTAGGAGACCGAGTAGATCTGGACGTAGAGCGACACCGTGGTGACGATGAACATCAGCACGGCGGTGAGCCCGTCGACGGTCATGCCGAACGGGATGGCCAGCCCCGGGCCGAACGACGCCCAGATGCCGCCGGCGTGGTAGGCGGCCCGCCCGCCGATCGCGCCGGCCAGCAGCACGATGCTGATCGCCCAGCCGGCGGCGACGGCGAGGATGCCGACCGGTGCGCCCTTGCCGGGCAGGCGCTTGCCGGCCAGCAGGATGACCGCCCACGACGCCATCGTCAGGGCGGGGACGAGCCAGGCGTACCTCTCCATCATGCTCCCAGGCGGTGGGTGACCGGCTTGCCGCTGCCGGCGGTCGGTTGCCGGCGGTCGGTGACCGACTTGTTGGTTACCAGCGCAGCAGGTCGACCTCGTCGATGTTCACGGTCTCGCGGTTGCGGAAGATGAGCAGGACGATCGCCAGCCCGATGCCGACCTCGGCGGCGGCCACCGCCACCACGAACAGGGCGAAGACCTGCCCGGAGAGCACGCGGTCTCTGAGGTAGGCGTTGAAGGCGACCAGGTTGACGTTCACGGAGTTCAGCATGAGCTCGATGCTCATGAGCACCATGACGGCGTTGCGCCGGGCCAGCACGCCGTACACGCCGGCGCAGAACAGGAAGGCGGCGAACACCAGCGGGTAGAGCAGGGGCATCGTCGGCCGGTCTCCTCTAGTCGCGGCGGGCGAGGACGATGGCGCCGACCAGCGCGGCGAGCAGCAGGACGCTCACCGCCTCGAACGGCAGCACGAAGTTGCGGAAGATCGAGGTGCCGAGGGCGGCCGTGGCCGTGGCCGACGTGGCCGCGATGCGGGCGCCGCGCCAGGCTCTGGCCATGAAGGTCACCAGCATGGTCAGCAGGCCGGCGCTCACGACGAGCGCACCGATGCGGGCCCGCAGGGTGTTGTCGAGCACCCGGCGTCCGACCGGCGCGCGGGTGAGCATGATGCCGAACAGCAGCAGCACGACGATGGCGCCGACGTAGATGATGACCTGCACGAAGGCCACGAACGGGGCGGCCAGCAGCAGGTAGATGCCGGCCACGCTGGCCAGCGTCACGACCAGGTACAGCGCCGCGTGGACGATGTTGCGGCTGGTCACCACGCGCAGTCCGGCCAGCCCGCCGACCGCGGCGAGCAGCAGGAAGGTGACCTCCTGGCCGGTCACGACGGCTCGCCTCGGGCCGCGCGGCGCAGCTTGCGGGCGTAGGCGGCCTTGGCCTTGGCGCGGGCGGTGCGGTCGGACTCGCCGGCCGCGATCAGCCGGTCGTAGGTCTCCTGGTCGATCTCGACCTCCGGGTGCTCGGGCTCGCCCGCCGCCGGGGCGGCGGTCTCGGGGGCGGCCGTCCCGGCGGTCGGCTCGCCCGCCGGCGCGGTCTCGGCGGCCGCGGCGGCTTCGGGGATGCCGGCGGCCGCCGACGCGGTCTCGGAGGCGGCCGGGGCGGCCGCCGGTGCGTCGGCCTGCGCGGCGGCCGCGGCGCCGGTCGGCGCGGCGGGGGC